>JADGOW010000042.1 GCA_017882765.1 Frankiaceae bacterium | reverse complement strand
AGGGGGCTAATCGACAGGGAGCGCCCAGCCAGGCCGCGAGAGCGCGAGGTCAGGGCGTCCGCAACCCCGCGCAGCGCCTTGCCCGCCTCGCTGTCCGGATCGGAGAGGACCAGCGGCATGCCGGTATCCCCACCCTCCCGCAACCTGAGATCCACAGGTACCTGGCCCAGGAGCGGCACGTCGTACCCGAGTGCCCGGCCGATGCCCGCTGCGACCGCGGCCCCGCCGCCGGAGCCGAACAGATCGATGTGCTCGCCACAGCAGGGGCAGGCCAGGTAGGCCATGTTCTCGACGACGCCCACGACGTGCTGGCGGGTCTGCAGGGATACGGTGCCGGCGCGCTCGGCGACCTCGGTCGCGGCCAGTTGCGGCGTCGTGACGACCAGCAGCTCAGCGGACGGGACGAGCTGGGCGAGCGAGATCGCGATGTCACCGGTGCCGGGCGGCAGGTCGAGCAGCAGGACGTCGAGGTCGCCCCAGAACACGTCGGACAGGAACTGCTCCAGTGCCCGGTGCAGCATCGGCCCGCGCCAGGTGACCGGGGCGTTCCCGGGGGTGAACATGCCCATCGAGATCACCCGGACGCCGTGCGCCTGAGGGGGCATGATCATGCCCTCGACCTGCGTCGGGGGGCGCCGGGCACCCAGCATCCGGGGGATGGAGTGCCCGTAGATGTCGGCGTCGAGGATGCCGACCTGGAACCCCGACGCGGCCATGGCCATCGCGACGTTCACGGTGACCGACGACTTACCGACCCCGCCTTTGCCGCTGGCGATGCCGTAGACGCGGGTCAGGGAGCCCGGCCGGGCAAAGGGGATCTCTTTGGCCGGGGCGTCACCGCGCAGGCCGGCTCGTAGCGCCTGGCGCTGTTCGTCGGACATGACGCCCAGTTCCACCGCCACGTCGCGCACGCCCGGCACGGGAAGCAACGCACCCCGGACCCGGGCGGTGATCTCCTCGCGCATGGGGCAGCCGGCGACGGTGAGCAGGACGCCGACAGTGACCGTGCCGTCGGCCGTGACTTCGACCGAGCGCACCATCCCCAGGTCGGTGATCGGGCGCCCGATCTCGGGATCGCGGACAGTGTCGAGGGCCGAGCGGATGCCGTCGGCAGTCGGCCCTGCTGCGGCGTGGTCACCGGCACCGCCGGGAGCCCCGGCCGACATTCCTGCAGACATGCCGGTGAGTCTACGTTCGCGCGGGGTGGTCGGCTCCGGTCGCGGTTACGGCGTCGGTGGCATGGGCACCTGGTGCCGGCACCAGGGGCAGGTTCGCCACCCTGGTTCGAGCGGCTTGCCGCACTGCCCACAGTGGGCGCGGTCGGACGAGGCGCCACACCACGGGCAGGCCACCATGTCGTCGGACATTCCGCCGCCGCACGACGTGCACAGGACTGATGTGTCGACGTGCGTCTCGACGGTGGTGACGCGGATCACTTCCTCGAAGGTGGTCTCTCCCCGCATGGCCTTGGCCAGGGCGTTGTCGCGCATCGTGCGCATGCCGGTGCCGCGCGCGGCGGCAGCGAGCGAGCGCTCGTCGGCGCCTGTCAGCAGCGTCTGGCGGATGGCGTTGGTGATCGGGAGCACCTCGAAGACTCCGAGTCGGCCGCGGAACCCCGAGTCGCCGCACAGGTGGCAACCGCGCCCGCGCATGGGGGTGGCGTCGGCCAGGTCCTCCTGGCGAAGCCCGAGCAGGTCCAGCACCCGGGGCTCGGGCCGGTAGGGGGCGATGCACTCGGTGCAGGGACGCCGCACCAGCCGCTGGGCGATGACCACGGACAGTGACCCGGCGATCAGGAAGATCTGCGCACCCATGTCGACGAGCCGGGCGACCGCGCCCACAGCATCGTTGGTGTGCAGCGTCGACAGGACGAGGTGGCCGGTCAGCGACGCCTGCAAGGCCAATTCCGCGGTCTCGAGGTCGCGTACCTCGCCGACGAGGATGACGTCGGGGTCCTGGCGCAGGATCGACCGCAAGCCCGAGGCGAACGTCAGCCCGGTCCTCTCGAAGATCGGAACCTGCGTGATGCCGGGGAAGGCGATCTCGACGGGGTCCTCCAGAGTGACGATGTTCTTCTCGGGCGCGGTGATCTTGTTGATGACTGCGTAGAGGGTGGACGTCTTCCCCGAGCCGGTCGGGCCGGTGATCAGAACCAGGCCCTGCGGCTCGGAGACGGCGCTGAGCAGCAGGTCCAGCTGGGCGCGCTCCAGTCCGATGGCCTCGATGGGCGGCAGGTCGACGGAGCGCATGAGCAGCCGGAGCACGACCTTCTCGCCGTGCAGCGAGGGCAGCGTCGACATGCGGCAGTCGACCTGCTTGCCCTCGGCGGCGAAGCGGGCCCGCCCGTCCTGCGGGCGGCGACGTTCGGCGATGTCGAGACCGCCGAGGATCTTGAGCCGGCTGATGAGTGTGCCCGCGGCGGACCGGGGCGCTGTCATGACGTCGCGGAGCAGGCCGTCGACGCGGAATCGGATCCGGACCTTGTCGCGCTGCACTTCCACGTGCACGTCGCTGGCGTTCAGCCGGATGGCGTCGGTGAGGATCATGTCGACCAGGCGGACGACGGGCGCGTCCTCGACGGCCGACACGTGCTCTTCCTCTTCGGGGCTGTCGACGTCGTCGAGGAGGGCGGCGGCGGTGTGGTCCTGGTCGAGGCTCCAGGCCCGCCCTAGCGCATCCCGGAGATCCGTGTCCGCGGCGACGCAGATGGCCAGATCATTGGCGCCGGTGTACATCCGGACGTCGTCGAGTGCCACGACGTTGGTGGGGTCGACCACGGCGATCCGTAGCGGTCCCGTGGGGCCGTTCTCTCGGCCGAGCACGAGCACCCCATGTCGTTCGGCGACCGAACGTGGCAGCAGCCGCGTGGCCGAGGGGTCCACCTGGGTGCGATGCAGGTCCATCAGCGGCAGGTGCAGTGCGGTCGCGAGCGCGCGGGCGACCTGGCGTTCGGTGGCCCAGCCGTTGTCCACGACGAGGGCGCCGATCTTGTGGCGCCCCTGGGTCGGGTCGGCCTGCTGCCGCAGCACCTGGTCGAGCTGAGGGGCGGTGATGACCCCCTGCTCCAGAAGCACCTCGCCGATGCGGCGACGCCGGCGCTCGCCGCTGTTGCCGCTCGTCTGCCAGGGCATGGCACCCACCTGCCCAATATCGGCCCGGGTCCCAGCCATCCAAGGCGTCGGGGCGGACGGGTCACCGTCCGGCTTACTCCCGGGACTCCCCGGCTTGCCCGGCTTGCTGGCGTCGCTGCGCCTTGCGCCGCTGCCGGGCTTCCCGCTCGCCGGACAGCCGCTGGTCCTGGGCCTCGGCCACCTCTTCGACCAGCTCGCGCAGCTCAGCCCGCAGGAAGTCGCGGGTCACGACCTCCCCGACCGCGATCCGCAGCGCGGCGACCTCGCGGGCGAGGTAGTCGGTGTCCGCCCGGGTGCGCGCGTCCTCGGCGCGGTCCTGCGCGAGGTTGGCCCGGTCCCGGTCGTCCTGCCGGTTCTGCGCGAGCAGGATGAGCGGCGCGGCGTAGGCGGCCTGCAGCGACAGCATCAGCGTGAGGAAGATGAACGGGTAGGGGTCGAAGCGCACCGCGGCCGGCATGAACGCGTTCCACAGCACCCAGGCGAGAACCACGCAGGTCTGGATGACGAGGAACCGGCCGGTCCCCAGGAACCGGGCGATCGTCTCCGACATGCGGCCGAACGCCTCGGGGTCGTAGCTTGGCCGCAGTCGCCGTGCGGGTAGGGAAGGCAGGTCGAGCCGGTCGCGGTCAGGCCGGGCCATCGCCGTCCCCTCCTGGTCGACCGTCCTGCTGGCCCAGCTTCTCTTCGGCAAGTTCGTCTTCGGCCAGGTCCTCATCGCGCCAGTTCTCCGGCAGCAGGTGGTCGAGTACGTCGTCCACGGTGACCGCCCCGAGCAGGCGCGACTCGTTGTCCACGACGGCGGCGGCAACGAAGTTGTACGAGGCGAGGTAACGGGTAACCGCGGCCAAGGACTGTTCCGGGGTCAGCGGGTCGATGCCGGTGTCGATGACGGCGCCGACGAGCGCGGAGGGCGGCTCGCGCAGCAGCCGCTGGAAGTGCGCCATCCCGAGGTAGCGCCCGGTCGGGGTCTCGAACGGCGGGCGGACGACGTAGACCTGGCCGGCGAGGGCAGGCGACAGCTCGGGGTTGCGCACCCGGGCCAGGGCCTCGGCCACCGTCGCGTTGGGCGGCAGGATGATCGGCTCGTTGGTCATCAGCCCGCCGGCGGTGTCGTCGGCGTAGGCGAGGAGGCGACGGACGGGAGCCGCCTCCTGGGGCTCCATGAGGGCCAGCAGATGTTCGGCCTGCTCGGTGGGCAGCTCTCCCAGCAGGTCAGCGGCGTCGTCGGGGCCCATGGCCTCCAGCACGTCGGCCGCCCGCTCGTCCTCCAGCGAGGCGAGCAGCTCCACCTGCTCGTCCTCGGGCAACTCCTCGAGCACGTCGGCGAGCCGGTCGTCGTCGAGGGCCGCCGCCACCTCGTCCCGGCGCTTGCGCGACAAGCTGTGCAGCATCTGCGCGAGGTCGGCCGGGCGCAGCTGCTCGAAGGCGGCCAGCAGGCTCGCCGCCCCCTGAACCTGCTCGGACACCGACAGGCCCTTGACCTCGTCCCAGTCGACCGTGCGCACGTGGGCGCGGCGCCGCCGGCCCTCTCGGACGGCGATGTGGGTGAGGAACCAGTCATGGCCGCGCGTCTGTTCCATCGCCGCATCGACGACCGTGACCGTGTCCTCGCCGCCCCCGCCGCCCCCGCCGCCACGCGGCGCGCTGACCTGGCGGTCGAGCAGTTCCCCGAGGACGAGCACCTCGCCCGGCCGCTGCTCGAACCGCCGCCAGTTCAGCGTCCCGCTTGCGAGCACCACGGCGCCGACGTCGATCGTGGTCACCCGGCTCATCGGAACGAAGATCCTGCGGCGCTGCACCTCGACGACGAGGCCGAGCACCCGCGGCGCCTGACGGCCGAGTCGCAGGGTCACCACGACGTCGCGGACGCGCCCGAGCAGATCCCCGTTGGGGTCGAACACGCCGATGCCTGCCAGCCGCGCACAGAAGACCCGCGACGGCGCCTTCGCAGGCTCGCGACTGGTGACGGTGCCGCCGGAGGGGCCACCGCCGGGCGTGGTCACGTCGCGAGGCTACCGCCGCAGCGTGGCGGGCCGGCTCTACCGTAGCGTCTGAGTCCGTGAGTGAAATTGCGGCGAGTCCGCCGCCCACTGGCGACGACGCCGACCGTGCGAGTGGTGCCCGAGGTCAGGACCAGGACGTTCTTCCCGGCGACGAGCGCCTGAGCTACCACGTTGTGGACGTCTTCGCCGTGGACGGGCAGCCCTTCACCGGAAACCCGCTCGCCGTCGTCCTGGACGGCGAGCACCTGAGCACAACGCAGATGCAGACGCTTGCACGCGAGTTCGCCCTGTCGGAGACGGCGTTCCCGCTTCCGGCCCAAGCGGCGGGGGCTGACTACCGGCTTCGCATCTTCACTCCCGAACAGGAGTTGCCCTTCGCGGGCCACCCGTCGGTCGGCTCGGCATGGGTCCTCTCCTCCCTCGGCCGCCTGCCGGCGCACAGTACGACCGTCCGGCAGGAGTGCGGGGCGGGCGTTCTGCCGGTGCGCTTTCTTGTCGGTGGCCAGGTCGAGATAACTGGCGCCAACCCGTTCGCGGGCCCGCCCGTCGACCCCACCGCCCTGGTCGAAGCCTGCGGCCTCGAGGTGAGCGACGTCACCCAATGGCCCGCGCGGCTGTGCGGCACCGGGGTCTCCTACTTCGTCGTCGCCGTCCGGCCCGCCGCGCTCGGCGCCGCCGTGGCCGACCTCGCGCGCCTGCGTGCCCTGCAGGCGCCGGTCTTCCTGCTGTCGTGGTCGGAGGGGACAGTGCACGCGCGCATGTTCGCGCCCGGCCTGGGCGTCCCGGAGGATCCGGCGACGGGCTCGGCGGTCACCGCGCTGGGTGCCTGGCTGGCGGAGAACGCAATGATCCCTGCGGAGGGCGAGGTCGCCTTCGAAGTACGGCAGGGTGCGGAGATCGGCCGTCCGTCCGTGCTGCTGGGGCGTGTTGTGACCAGCGGCGGGCGTGCGGTGGAGTGCGCCGTTGCCGGTGCGGTGGCGCTGGTCGCGCGCGGGCAGGTGGCAGTGCCGCCCGACTAGAGGCGGGCCGCCTGCGAGGCCTGGTAGGCGTTGCGGCGCAGCTGCTGCAGCCACCCTTCCGGCTGGATACCTCCGCCGGTGTTGTCCATCACGTTGAATCGCAGCTCGTCCGACACGCCCGTGGGCACCTGATGGGTCAAGGTCAGCGTGGCCCAGGGGTGCCACGGCCCGGCGGGGAAGGCGGCGAGCGTGAGTCGCAGGAGCAGACCGCCCTGCTCGACGGCGGTGGTCACGTTGTCGATGGTTCGGCGGATGCGGGGGGTGGCGGGCACGTCGAGGGGGTCGGCTCCGAAGCAGAACCGCCCCATGGCGCCGATGGAGTACGGCAACACCGACGAGTAGCTGCGGGACAGGAAACCTCTTGCGGGCAGCAAGAGATGGCGGCCCAGGGGACGCCGGTCCGAGGTCACCATCAGCAGATCTTGGTGGAGGCCCTTCCCGTGCGCGTCGAGGACGCGCACGGCGAGCCCGAGGACGTCCGGTAGCGGTTCTGGAGTGCCGGCGCCCCGGCTGAACCGCGCGATGGCTTTGAAGGACCGCTGCTCGTCGAGCAGGGGGACGCCGTAACCGAGGCCGGGTTCGACATCCACCCGTCCGGCGAACGCGACGCCGGAAGGATGGAAGAAGCGTTTGCCGCGCAACGCCGACAGCACGCCGAAGGTCGCGGCGGTCGCGGCGTCGCCCATCCGGTAGGCGGCTTCCCGCGCCCCGCCGACGAGGGTCGAGGCGGTCGCGCCGGCCGCACTGCCGGCCAGGGTGGAAGCAGCGGATGCGATGCTGGCGGCGCCGACCGCGGCGGCGGTGGTCGCGGCGCCTGCCCGCCCAGCGGCGGCGGCCGCGGCGTGCTTGAGCCCCTCGGGCCGGCTGTTGGGCACGATCTAGCTTTATCACAGCAGTTTCCCCTGGTACCCGGGAATCGTGTGGCACGGTGGCTCCAGGCCCTTTTCATCGAAGTCACCATTCTGTGGAGGTCATCGTGGCGGTTCTGCGCCCTCGCCGATCCTGTCTAGCCGTCCCGGGCTCCTCGACGAAGATGCTCGGCAAGGCCCAGGGCCTGGCTGCCGACCAGGTGTTTCTCGACCTGGAGGACGCCGTCGCGCCCGGGGCGAAGGAGGGTGCCCGGGCCAACGTCGTGAGCGCGCTCAACGACGGTGACTGGGGCAACAAGATCCGCGTCGTGCGCGTCAACGACGCGACGACGAAGTGGGCGTATCGCGACGTCATCACTGTCGCGGAGGGGGCCGGCCCGAACCTCGACTGCATCATGCTGCCGAAGGTGCAGGGAGCTGATCAGATCCGCTGGCTGGACATCCTGCTGACCCAGATCGAAGACACGATGGGCTTCGAGCGGGGCAGCATCGGGATCGAGGCGCAGATCGAGAACGCCCTCGGCCTCACCAACTGCAAGGAGATCGCCTTCGCTTCGGACCGGGTGGAGACCATCATCTTCGGCCCCGCCGACTTCATGGCCTCCATCAACATGAAGTCCTTGATTGTCGGCGAGCAGCCCCCCGGCTACACCGAGGGCGATGCCTACCACTACATCCTCATGTCGATCCTGATGGCCGCCCGGGCCCGCAACGTTCAGGCGATCGACGGGCCCTACCTGCAGATTCGGGATGTGGGCGGCTTCCGGCGAGTGGCCGAGCGGGCAGCCGCCCTGGGCTTCGACGGCAAGTGGGTGCTGCACCCCGACCAGATCGAGGTCGCCAACGAGGTCTACTCGCCACGCCAGGAGGATTACGACAAGGCCGAGCTCATCCTCGAGGCCTACGAGCACTACACGTCCGAGGCCGGCGGGCTGCTCGGCGCCGCGATGCTCGGCGACGAGATGATCGACGAGGCGTCCCGGAAGATGGCCGAGGTGGTCGCCGCCAAGGGCCGCGCGGCGGGCATGGCCCGCACGCAGAAGTTCGAGCCGGCCGCACGCTGACCCGCGCGCCACGGCGCTGTCTTTGGTACCAGGCGCCACCTGGATCAACCTCGGGTGGCGTCTGGGCCGGCATTACGGTCCTATTGGGCCGGAACGCGCGGGATACTGGCCGGTAACACGTCCAAGCCGAACCGCGGGGCCGGCCTGCCGGCGCCGCTGCCGTACGAGGAGGAAGCACCGGCATGGGCCGACTCGCGCAGACTCACGGGCTGACCGACATCCAGCAGGAGATCCTGTCGACCGTCCGCACCTTCGTCGACCGGGAGATCCTCCCGTACGCCACCGATCTCGAGCACAAAGACGAGTTCCCTGAGGCCATCGTCGAGGGCATGAAGGAAATGGGGCTGTTCGGCCTCATGATCCCGGAGGAGTACGGCGGCCTGGGGGAATCGCTGCTGACCTACGCACTCGTGGTGGAGGAGATCGCCCGCGGGTGGATGAGCGTTAGCGGCGTCATCAACACCCACTTCATCGTCGCTTACATGATCAAACAGCACGGCACCCCGGAGCAGAAGGAGCACCTCCTCACGAAGATGGCGACCGGGGAAATCCGCGGCGCGTTCTCCATGAGTGAGCCTGGCTGTGGCAGTGACGTCGCGGCGATCAAGAGCCGGGCGGTTCGGGAGGGCGACGAGTACGTCCTCAACGGCCAGAAGATGTGGCTCACCAATGGCGCCCGCGCGGGCGTCGTCGCCACCCTGATGAAGACCGACGAGGGTGCCGACTCCGTTTACAAGAACATGACGACCTTCCTCATCGAGAAGGAGCCGGGTTTCGGTACCCATAACGGCATCATCATTCCTGGCAAGATCGAGAAGATGGGCTACAAGGGCGTCGAAACCACCGAGATGGTCATGGACAACGCCCGGATGCCGGCCAGCACGATTCTCGGCGGCGACGCGGGCCGGGGCCGCGGCTTCTACCAGATGATGGACGGCGTCGAGGTCGGCCGGGTCAACGTCGCCGCGCGTGCGTGCGGCATCATGATCCGCGCCTTCGAGCTGGGGATCGCGTACGCGCAGCAGCGCCACACCTTCGGCCGGCAGATCGCCGACCACCAGGCCATCGCTTTCAAGCTGGCCGAGATGGCGACGAAGGTCGAGGCGGCGCACCTGATGATGGTCAACGCGGCGCGGCTCAAGGACGAGGGCAAGCGCAACGATGTCGAAGCCGGCATGGCCAAGTACTTGGCCAGCGAGTATTGCTTCGAGGTGACCGCCGACTCGTTCCGCATCCACGGCGGGTACGGGTATTCCAAGGAATACGAAATCGAGCGGCTCTTCCGGGAGGCGCCCTTCTTGCTCATCGGTGAGGGCACCAGCGAGATCCAGAAGACGATCATCAGTCGTGGGCTGATGCGGGAGTACAAGCTGACGCAGTGAGGGCTTGCCGTGCTGGGAGCCAGGTGCTCTCCGCGGCACCCGATAGGCGAAGCGATCGGGGGCAGGGCAGGGCCTACAGGTACTGCTTGCCCGGGCCCACCATCGCGCGGACGGTCTTCCCGTCGTGGAACTCACCGATCGCCGTCATCACCCAGGCCGGGCCTTCCCGCTGCAATTTGCACATGACGATGCCTGTCGCGTCCTTCGAGTCGGACAGGTCGAAGCGGACGAGTTCAGCCCCGCTCATGTCGTCGACGAGCCGGCAGAACGCGTTGCGGACCTGCCGGAAAGACTGTCCTCGGAAGCTGTTGACGGTGAAGACGAGAGCGTTGACGTCGGACGGCATCGCCATGAGGTCGACATAAATCACTTCGTCGTCGCCTTCGCCGGCGCCGGTGAGGTTGTCCCCGCTGTGCCGGACGGCGCCCTTGGCGCCCTTCTTCGACATGAACCAGACCTTGTCGACATCCTTGCCACGGCCGTCGTAGAGGATGACTGAGGCATCCAGGTCGATCTGCTCGCCGGACCCCACATCCCAGCCGAGCCCCATGCGCACGCGCGTCAGGGGCGGCGCGCCGGTCTTCACCAGGGACACGCTCTGCCCCTTGCGCAACGACACCCGGCCCTTGTCCAGGTTCACCCGCCCCGCGGGGGGTGGACCCGGCGCGGCTCCCGGGGGTTGCGGCCATCCCGGCTGCTGCGGCTGGGCGGGCCAACCGCCTGGTTGCGCGGGTGGCGGCGCCGGCGGAGGAGCGGCCGGCCGAGCGGCGGCGGGGCCGGGCTCGTCGACCGTGATGCCGAAGTCGGTGGCTATCCCGGCAAGCCCCGACGCGTAACCCTGGCCGACGCCGCGGATCTTCCAGCTTCCCGACCGCCGGTACACCTCGATGAGTACGAGGGCCGTTTCGGTGCCCAGGTCGCTGGGGTCGAAGCGCGCGATGGGCGACCCCGACAGGTCGCTGACGGTGATCGATATCTGCCGGACCGTCGCAAACGTCTTGGACCGCGTCCCGTCCAGGGACGCCGTGAGGACCAACTTGTCGATGTCGGGGGGCACCTGTGGGAGGTCGAGTTGCAGCGTCGTGGGTGAGGTCAGCCGGACGCCCGGACCGGTCGGTTGGTTGTAGAAGACGAAATCGTCGTCCGAGCGGACCTTGCCGGACTGCGTCACGAGCAGCGCCGCGATGTCCAGCGGCTCGGACGCGGTGATAGCGACTTGGGCGGATGGGGCAGGGAGCGGGCAGTTCGCACCCTTGGATAGCGTCTGGCTCACTTCGCCTTGCCCCCTCGCGTGTAGCCAAGGTTGATGGAGACGACCTTACGTGCGCCCAATCTGACCTGGGAGCGGGATGGCCGGTGCGGCGATCCGGCCACCAGGCGGGCGATCGTGGGTCAGGATCGGATAGGAATCTCACAGACGGCGAAGGGGGCGGGCGTGCAGTTCGGCCGGTACTACGAGGAGTTCGAGGTCGGAGCCACCTACAAGCACTGGCCAGGCAAGACTGTGACCGAGTTCGACGATCACATGTTCTGTCTGCTCACCATGAACCACCATCCGCTGCATCTGGATGTCAACTACGCCGCGAAGACGACGCAGTTCCAGCGCAACGTGGTGGTGGGCAACTACGTCTACTCGTTGCTGCTGGGCATGTCGGTTCCGGACGTGAGCGGCAAGGCGATCGCCAACCTCGAAGTCGAGTCGCTCAGGCACGTGGCGCCGACGTTCCACGGCGACACGATCTACGGGGAGACGACGGTGCTGGGCAAGACCGAGTCCAAGAGCAAGGACGACCGTGGCGTCGTCCACGTCGAGACCCGCGGCTACAACCAGGACGGCACGGTCGTGTGCATCTTCCGGCGCAAGGTCATGGTGCCCAAGCGCTCGTACGGCCAGGCCCGTGGTGGCGAGCAGCCGGGCCGGCCGGAGCCGGCGGCCGGTTGAGGCGCGGCGGGTCGGGCGTGTCCGTGCCGCGTTTCACGTGATCACAGCAGGTTCCACGCTGCGAGCGTTTCCCACAGGCCGGGGGTGACCGGGACGTCACCGGGCTGGGCGAAGCGGGCGTCGAGGGCGTCGGTGCCCGGTGTCGGCTGACCCCCGGTCACCGTGCAGACGTAGTCGCGGATGACGAAGATCGTCCCTGCCGGCCCCGGCCTGTGGACCTCGCCGGCGAGGTTGCCGACTCTGATCTGCAGGCCCACCTCTTCGGCTACCTCCCGGCGGAGCGCCTCGGCGTCGGTCTCGCCCGGCTCGACCCGACCGCCCGGCAGGGACCACAAGCCGCGGCCGGGCTCGTTCGCCCGCTGAACCAGCAGGAAGCGGCCCTGCGCGTCCCGGATGACGGCGCCGACGCAAGGGATTGGGGGCTCGAGCACGCGGGCATTGTGCGTCCGCCCGCCCGGGGCGACCAGGTGGGTGCTTGACGTGCCGGACCCAAGTTGCGACCGTGATCTGACTCGGCGCCCTGCAAGGGCCCCGACCCACACCCTATGGAGTCCACCGTGACGGCCTCCCCCACCTGTCCCCGCTGCGGAGGGCACCTCGCGCCGCCGGGTCTGTGGTCAAGCGACTGGCAGTGCGACCGCGACGGCGCGGTGCAGCCGCTGCACATTCATGCCCCGGCCGACCAGCGCGCCCTCGATCACGTGGCCGCATTGGCGCGGGTGCCGTTGTGGGTGCCCCGTCCGCTGCTGTTCGGGTGGGTCATCAGCGGCGTCGGCTACGCCGGTGACGAGCGCGGGGGCGCCCGCGCGACAGTGCTCAGCTGCAGTGGCCCGTCCCCCGTCGGCGGGCCAGCCGACCTGGCGCTCGTTGCCGAGGAGCCTGGGGTCGGGCTGGGAGCGCGGCTTGGCGGCGTTGCCGACTCCGCCCCCAACCTGCCCGGCGGTCCCGCTGAGATGAAGGTGCATGCCGCACACCATCCGACTGCGCTGTGGGCGATCGAGGGTGCGGACGACCGGGTCACCTACATCGGGGAGGCGCGGGGCATCTGGCTCTGGGTCGTCCTTCGGCCCGCATCCGCGTACGTCCTGCTGATAGACAGCCTGAAGCTGCACGACCTGAGGGACGGCGTCTTCGCATCGCTCGACCTCGTGTTCGGCGCGGCGTCCCCGATGCTTGTGGGCCTGCAAGGCCCGTGCCGGGACGCCCCGTAGCCGGTCGAACCGGTCAGACGAGTGCCGCCGCTCCCCACCGTTCGAGGATCCGCTCGGCGGCCGGGCGCGCACCTTCGGCAAGTTCGGGAGCGAGCGCCAGTCGGGTCCGCCGTGCGAGCAGGTCCTCGACGCTCAGCGCGCCTTCGTGCCGGATGCCGAAGGCCAACTCCACGCCGAGCACCGGGATGCCCGGCGCGACGGGCGCGAGCAGCGACGGGTCGTCCTCGGCCATCGAGGCGACCAGCGGCGCTTCGGTGCCGTACCGGCGTACGAGCCGCGCAGGAGCGGCCACCTCGACGAGCTCGGTCAGCGGTGCGGCCCCGACCAGGGGCAGTTTGCGCGTCGGGCTCGGCGCCGCGGAAAGGCGGCCGGCCGCGCCGTTGACGACGGCATCAACCGTGTCCTGGGCCATCTGCCGGTAGGTGGTCAGCTTCCCGCCGTAGACGGAGACGACTCCGTTGCTGCCGCGGTGCACGACATGGTTGCGGGACAGGTCAGCCGTGCGTCCCGCACCGGCGGCCGCCAGCGGGCGCAGACCGGCGAAGCTTCCGACGACGTCCTGCGGGGTCAGCGGCACGGCCAGCGCCCGGCTGATGGCGTCGAGCAGGAACGTCTCGTCCGCCTCGTCGGCGAAGGGCACGTCCGGGACAGGGCCGCTGATGGGGTCGTCCGTGAGCCCCAGGTAGATCAGCCCGTCCGGCTGGGGCATCGCGAACACGAACCGGTTGGTCTCACCCGGCACCGGTACCGTCAGTGCCGCCCGCGGGTAGCCCAGGCTCGCCCCGGGCAGAACGAGGTGCGTGCCCTTGCTCGGGCGCAGCTTGATCTCGGATGCCAACTCGGGTACCCACACGCCGGTGGCGTTGACGACGGCGCGGGCGCGGATGTCCAGCGCCTGCCCGGACGTCTCGTCGACGATCGTGGCCCCGTCGCCGCGCAGCTGCGTTGCGCCGGCGTAGGTGATGACCCGCGCGCCGTACTCGGCGGCGGTGCGGGCCACGCCCACCACCAGCCGGGCGTCGTCCTCGAGCTGGCCGTCCCAGGTGAGCAGCCCGCCGTGCAGGTGCGCGAGATTGACGCTGGGGACATAACGCAGCGTCTCGGCGATCGACAGCCGCCGCGGACGCGGCAGCACCCACCGGGACGTGCCGGAAAGCATCCGCAGCACGTCTCCGGCCTCGTAGCCCATCCAGGCCAGCCGCCCGAGCGATCGCGGCACCGCGTCGTTCAGCGGGATGACGAAAGGCAGCGGGTGGACGAGGTGCGGAGCAATCGTGCCGATGAGGGCAGCCCGCTCGCGCGCGCTTTCCCAGGCCAGGTGGATGTCGCCCTTGGCCAGGTAGCGCAAGCCACCATGGATCAGCTTGGAGCTCCACCGGCTGGTGCCGAAGGACAGGTCGTGCTTTTCGACCAGAGCGACTGTCAGCCCCCGGCTGGCGGCATCCAGGGCGACGCCGGCGCCGGTGATCCCGCCGCCGACGACGAGCACGTCGACGGTGGATTCGCTCAGCGCATCCAGGTCGCGCGCACGCTGTGCGGCGTTCAATGAGGCACTCATGGCAACGTCACCTTCTCTGGGGGAGTCCCCGGGGGGACCGGTGGGGGCTGCAGGTACGCGTCGAGGAGGTGTCGCAGCTCCCGGAACACCGCCTCGGGATCGGATTCGGCTTCGGTGACCCGCGCCGAGAAGACGAAGGACTGCACGGCGAGGGTGAGCACGTGCGTGGCAACGTCGGGGTCGACCGTTCGGATCGAGCCCTCGGCCATGCCCGCGACGAGCAGGTCGCGCAGATGGCTCTGAGCCACGCGCTGGCTGGACCCGACGCGCTCGACCACCAGGGGAAGCAGGAGTTCGGGGTCGACCTCAAGGATGCGGTGCATCAGAGGATGGGCGGTGATCCGCCGGACGGAGCCGATGGTGGCCTCGACCAGCCGCTCGCGTACCGACGGCAGTGCCTCTGCCTCGGCGGTGGCCGCCTCGACGATCTGGGTGAGTTCACGGGTCAGCAGCGCACGGAATACCGCGGCGGAGTCGCCGTACTGGCGGTAGAGGGTCATGCGCGACAGACCGGAGCGCTTGGCGACGTCGGCCACGGTGGCCCGGCGCAACCCAACTTCCCGGACGGTTCGCTCGGCAGCGTCCAAGATGAGATCAGTGTTACTCCGAGACGTCACATGTAACAGTGTACACTGATCGTGTGTCCACTTGGAATGGCTGGTCCTCACAACGTCACGGGATTCCTGCGCAGGCCGACCGCTGGCTGAGACGCGAACTCGGGGTGGGCTCGGAACTGACACCGTCAGTGAGCCTGGACGAGGTACGGCTGCGGCCGAGTGCGCTGCCTGACATCGTCCGCGAGAAGCTCGCGGCGGTCGCGGACGTGCGCGGGGACCGGGCGACCCGGGTGGCCCGCAGCGGGGGCAAGAGCTACAAGGACCTGATCCGGCGGCGGACAGGCGACGCGGAGGACGCGCCGGATGCCGTCGTCCTGCCGGACAGTCACGAGAGCGTCCGGTCAGTGCTGGAGATCTGCGCGGACCTCGGCGTCGCCGTGGTGCCCTATGGCGGCGGCACCAGTGTCGTCGGCGGCGTGGAGCCGATCCGCGCCGGGTTCGAGGCGCTGATCAGCCTGGATCTCTCCCGGATGGACCGCATGACCGACGTCGACGCCGAGTCGCTCCTGGCGACCTTCGAGCCCGGGCTGCGCACGCCCCGTGCCGAGTCGCTGCTCGCCGAGCACGGGCTGACCCTCGGCCACTTCCCGCAAAGCTTCGAGCAGGCGAGCATGGGCGGCTACGTGGCGACCCGGTCCGCCGGGCAGGCGTCCACCGGTTACGGGCGCATCGACGAGCTGGTCCAGGCCATCAAGGTGGCGACCCCGGCCGGCGACCTGGTGCTGGGACGCCCGCCGGCCAGCGCCGCGGGCCCCGACCTGCGCCAGCTGATGGTCGGCAGCGAGGGCGTGTTCGGCATCATCACCGGGATGACGCTGCGCGTGCACCGTCGGCCCGAGCGACGTCGCTACGAGGCGTTCATCTTCCATGACTTCGACGAAGGCATCAGGGCGTTCCGGCGCCTCGCCCAGGAGAAGGCCACTGCAGACGTGTGCCGCCTGTCCGACGAGGACGAGACGCGCGCCAGCCTGACGATGTCCGGTACCAGCCCGATCGCCGCCACCTACCTGCGGTTGCGTGGCTACGGCAAGGGATGCCTAGCGATCATGGGCTGGGAGGGCAAACCGGGCGACGTCGCGCGGCGCCGCCGCGCGACCGTCGCTGTGCTGAAGCAGGAGGGTGCCCTGGGGCTGGGCGCCAAGCCCGGCGCGGCCTGGGAGCGCAACCGCTACAGCGGTCCCTACCTGCGCGACGATCTGCTCGACCACGGCGTACTGGTCGACACGTTGGAGACAGCGGCCCCGTGGTCGCGTATCCGCACTGTGCATACAACCGTCGCGGACGCGCTGCGCGTCGCCCTGCGTGACCCCGGGGGGTCGCCCGGCCCGTTCGTGATGTGCCACGTCTCGCACCTGTACGAGACCGGTGGCTCGCTGTACTACACGTTCATGGCCAAGGCCGAACGGGGTCGTGAGGTGGACCAATGGGAGGCGGCCAAGGTCGCGGCGTCCGACGCGATTGTCGCTGCCGGTGCCACGATCACGCACCACCACGCGGTCGGTAGTGAACACGCTGCATGGATGCAGGCCGAGGTCGGCGACCTCGGCCTGGATGTGTTGCGTGCCGTCAAGACCCGGCTGGACCCGGCCGGGATCCTCAATCCCGGAAAGCTCGTGCTGCCGTGAAACTGTTCCTGATTTCCAATCCGTCCGCCGGCGGGGGGCGGACCGCGGCGGCGCGTCCCCAGGTGGAGGCCGCGCTCCGGGAGATCGACCCCTCGTTGGAGTCGGTGATCACCGCCGACATGAGCGATGCGGACGCTTTGACCGAGCGGGGGCTCGCCACCGGGAGGGTCCTCTGCGCCCTCGGCGGTGACGGGATGATCGGGCGGGTCGCGGGCAGTGTCGCCTCGGCAGGGGGCCTGTTCGCCCCGCTTCCCGGCGGCCGGGGGAACGACTTCTGCCGGGGCATCGGCCTGCCGGACGACCCGGTGGCGGTGGCCAGAGACCTGCCGAATCTCGTCGAGCGCCCCCTCGACATCGCCGCCGCCAACGGTCGGCCCTACCTGGGCATCGCCAGCCTGGGCATCGACAGCGTGGTGCAGTCCATCGCCAACAAGACCAAGATCGTGCGTGGTGGGGCCGTCTACACCTACGCGGCGCTCAAGGGCATGGTGCTGTGGAAGCACTCGAACTTCACGGTGGACGTCGACGGCGACCGCCGTGAGGTCCACGGCTGGTCGGTGGTGGTCGCGAACAACCAGTACTACGGCGGCGGCATGAAGTTCGCGCCGACCGCGGACATGGAGGACGGGCAGCTCGAGGTGATGCTCGTGAGCAAATGCTCCAAGCTGACGTTCCTCATGATGTTCCCGAAGGTGTTCAAGGGTGAGCACGTCCCTAACCCGATGATCACCACGATTCGAGGCCAGAAGGTCCGCATTGACTCTGACCGGCGCTTCAAGGTCTACGCCGACGGCGAGGAGCTGACCTCGCTGCCGTGCGAGGTCACGATCGTGCCCGGCGGCCTACGGGTTCTTGCCCCGAGGGGGGGCGGCCCCGCCCTGAAGCCGCTCAAGGAGCAAAAGCAACTCTGACGCCCTCTCCCCGGTGTGCTGAAGGCCGACGTACGATCGCCCCTGGTGCGCATCGACCTGCATACCCACTCCACCGCCTCCGACGGGACGTTGACACCGGCCCAGCTGATGGGCGCGGCGCGGGCGGCCGGTCT
>JADGOW010000041.1 GCA_017882765.1 Frankiaceae bacterium | reverse complement strand
CTGGCGTGACTCCGGCGTCTGGCGTGTGGTCATGGAGCGTTTGCTGCGCAGGTGCCGCGAGGAGACAGGGCGGGACCCGCAACCGTCCGCCGGTCTCCTCGACGCCCAGTCGGTGCCCTCCGGCCGCCTCGGCCCCCGCGAGCAGGTTGGTGTCGACGGCGGGAAACGGACTGCCGCGTAGCCTCCCCCAGAATCGCACTCTCGTTGGGCGGGAGGCGCGACATACGACGCGGGTCAGAGCACCGAGGCGACTCCGGTGTGGGAGAAGTCGGCTCCCTTGAACAGCAGCGGTGTTCGGGTCTCTGTTGCCAGCGCGTAGGCGAAGCAGTCGCCGTAGTTGAGCCGGGCCGGGTGGCCGCTGCCTTTGCCGTAGCTGCGGTAGGCGTCCCGGGCGAGACGGGCCTGGCGCGCCGTGACGTCACGGATCTCGGCGTCGAGCTCGGCGAGCAACTGGTCGAAGCGCCCGGAGATGACGGGGTCTTTGGTGTTGTCGACGACGATGCCGGTTTCGACATAGGTGGCGGCGCTGAGCTGGACTGCCTCGGCGGCGTTGAGCGCGACGAGGTAAGCATCGGAATCCGCCTCGCCGCGCAGGACGGCGATGAACGCGCTGGTATCGATGGTGATCACGCCGGTTGGCCCAGGTCGTCGTAGAGGTCCGCGGTGAGGTCGCCGCGGCGCTGGCGGCTCGGCCAGCGGGCGCTGGCATCAGCGCAGATCTGCTGCAGGCGGGTCAGGCGCTCGGGGTCTTCGGCGCGCACCCGCGCGAGCCGTTCCCGGACGGCCTGGTCGAGCGCGACGGTCATGGGCTCGCCGGTGATCTGCGCGAGGTTGCGCAGGGCGTCGAGGGTGTTGGGATTGCGGACGTTCAGCGCCATGTACCTAATGTACCCCGCCGGAGCGCAAGAGGTACAGGCTGATGGGATGGCCACCGAGGAAGGACCTCCTCACGCTGTCGCCGCACATGAGAAAGGGCAACTCGCTTCGAGCTGCCCTCAACCCGTCCTCACCGTCAACGCCGTCCACACCCCGTACGTGGTCAGCTTGGGAGTCGTTCAACACGCCCCCACCGCGCCGCACACGACCGTCTCCCGCACGGTGACAGCAAGCCGAGGCCGAGTACCACCACCGACCCGAAGGCCCTTGACCGCGTAGCCTCCCCTGGTTCTTCCCGCTCTCTTGGCGGGCCGCTCTCCATCTGCCCCGTTGGGCCCGGTTCAGGCCGGCGCCGGCGCCAGGCCGACAGGCCGCCCTTTGGTGCTTGTCACGCGACTGCGGGCCAACTCGTCGCGGCTCGCCCGCTCGACGAGGATCGGGAGGTAGAGCGTCACGCGAGCGCCGTCGAAGGACTGTATCCAGCGCTGCACGACCGCTTCGACCAGTGGGACCGGAACGTCCGGGAACTGCTGAACAAGGCGCGCCTGAAGGTCCTCAAACGCGTCGTACTGGTCGGATTCGCCGAGCACGTTCGCGCTCATGTGTCCCCCAAGGCGCCGGCGATTCAGAGTAATCCGTGACCACGGTAGGACCAGCAGGTGAACGGATAAAGACCGGGTGGTTGCCTGTGAGTGGAATCACCTGGGGCTCAGCCGGCAGCCCGCAACGCCTGTTCCACCTGCCCCGCCGCCTGCACCACCCGCGCGCCGAACCGCTGGCCGGGCGCCCGCCCGAACCGCCGTGCCGGTCCGGAGATGGACACAGCGGCGAGGAGCCCTCCCGGTCCCCGCACGGGTGCCGACACCGAGGCCAGGCCGCTTTCCCGCTCACCCACGCTCGCAGCCCAACCTTGCCGCCGGATACGGGCCATGGCTGGGGCGTCGAACCCGGGTAGGGACAAGGACGCACCGGGCCCGACCTCCCCCGGGGCAGACCCCGGCGCAGACCCAGGGGCAGACCCAGGGGCAGACCCAGGGGCAGACCCCGGCGAGGACGCGCGCTGCCCCGACCCCGGCACACGCTCCCCGTCGCCGAAGGCCAGCAGCACCTTGGCAGCAGAACCCGCTGTCATCGGCAGGATGCTGCCCACAGGGACCGTGTCACGCAGCCCCGAGGGTCGCTCCGCAGCCGCCACGCACACCCGGACATCGCCGCGCCGCACGTACAGTTGCGCGCTTTCGCCGGTGTCGTCACGCAACCGGCGCAGAACGGGTATGGCTGTCGCCGGCAGCGCGTCGGGGCGCGCCATCCGCGGCCCCAGGCGGAATCGACTGTTGGCGTCCCGGGCGGCGAGCCCGTGGTGCTCCAGCGCGACTGCCAGCCGATGGACGGTCGCCCGGGGCATACCGGTGCGTGTCACCAGCTCGGCCAGCGACGCCGGTTCCGCGCTTATCACATCCAGGATCGCCACGGCCTTGTCCAGAACGCCGATTCCGCTATCATGTTCCATGCACTGATACTGCCATCCCATATCCTGGGATTCAAGGACTCCCAGGATGACCCGGGGTGACGCGGGAACCGGACGGCCGGAAGGCGGCACATCATGGGCAGGACCCTCGCGGAGAAAGTGTGGGATGCGCACGTCGTGCGAGCGGCCGAGGGCGAGCCGGATCTTCTTTACATCGATCTGCACCTGGTGCACGAAGTGACCTCGCCGCAGGCCTTCGACGGGCTGCGGCTGACCGGGCGCCGGGTGCGGCGGCCCGACCTGACGGTGGCAACCGAGGACCACAACGTCCCCACCGCGGACACGCTGGTACCCATCGCCGACCGGGTGAGCCGCAAACAGGTGGATACCCTGCGGTCCAACTGCGCGGAGTTCGGCATCCGGGCGTACCCGATGAACGACCCCGGTCAGGGCATCGTCCACGTCATCGGTCCCCAGATGGGGCTCACTCAGCCCGGCATGACCATCGTGTGCGGCGACAGCCACACCAGTACCCACGGCGCGTTCGGCGCGCTCGCCTTCGGCATCGGCACGAGCGAAGTCGAGCACGTTCTGGCCACGCAGACGCTGCCGCAGGCTCGCCCCCGGACGATGGCGGTCACCGTCGACGGCGAGCTGCCTCCGGACGTGACCGCCAAGGACCTGATCCTGACGGTCATCGCCCGGATCGGCACCGGCGGCGGCCAGGGTCACATTGTCGAGTACCGCGGCGAGGCGATCCGGCAGCTGTCGATGGAAGGCCGGATGACGGTGTGCAACATGAGCATCGAGGCCGGTGCCCGCGCGGGAATGATCGCACCCGACCGCACCACGTACGACTTCCTCCGCGGCCGCCCGCATGCCCCGGAGGGGCCGTCCTGGGATGCGGCAACCGCGTACTGGCAGACGCTGCACTCCGACCCGGATGCCGCTTTCGACCGGGCGGTTGTCATCGACGCGGCGGCTCTCGCGCCCTTTGTCACCTGGGGGACCAACCCCGCCCAGGGCGTGCCGCTGTCCGAGCGGATACCCGACCCGCGCTCGTTCGACGACCCGGGCCGGCGGGCGGCTGCTGAGCGGGCCCTGACCTACCAGGGGCTGGAGCCCGGCACCCGGCTGCGTGACGTCACGGTCGACACCGTGTTCCTCGGCTCGTGCACCAACGGCCGCCTGGAGGATCTGCGCGCCGCCGCGGGCATCCTGCGCGGCCGGAAAGTTGCCGAAGGGGTACGTGTCCTGGTCGTCCCGGGCTCCATGCAAGTGAAAGCCGAGGCGGAAGTGGAGGGCCTCGACGAGGTGTTCCGGGCTGCGGGCGCCGAGTGGCGCAGCGCCGGGTGCTCGATGTGCCTGGGCATGAACCCGGACACGCTCTCGCCCGGGCAGCGCTGCGCGTCCACGTCCAACCGGAACTTCGAGGGCCGCCAGGGGACGGGGGGACGCACCCACCTCGTGTCCCCGGAGGTGGCCGCGGCGACCGCCGTCATCGGCCGGCTGAGCTCGCCCGCGGACCTGTAGCCCGGCCGTCTGCCCGACGGCACCGAAAGGAGAATCGTGGAGCCTTTTACGACGCACACCGGGACAGCCATCCCGCTGCGCCGCAGCGACGTCGACACCGACCAGATCATCCCCAGTGACTGGCTCAAGCGGGTGGAGCGCACCGGGTTCGGCGCGGGGCTGTTCGGCCAGTGGCGGGCCGACCCGTCGTTCGTGTTGAACGACCCGCGCTATGCCGGGGCGAGCATCCTGCTCGCGGGGCCCGATTTCGGCACGGGTTCCTCGCGCGAGCATGCGGTCTGGGCGCTCACGGACTACGGCTTCCGGGCAGTCATCTCCGCCCGCTTCGCGGACATCTTCCGGGGTAACTCCCTCAAGAACGGACTGCTGCCCGTGCAGCTGCCCGCCGCTGCGGTCGAGTCGCTGATGGCCGCCGTCGAGGCCGACCCGGCCCTGCCCGTCACCGTGGATCTGGTCGGTCGCCGGGTCCGCGGCGGCCCGGTCGACGAGCCGTTCGACCTCGACGAGCACACTCGCTGGCGGCTGCTGGAAGGCCTCGACGACATCGCCCTCACGCTGCGCCACGAGTCGGAGATCACTGCCTACGAACAGCGCCGGACCCCGTGGATGCCGGCGACGGCGTGAGGGCGGGCGGCGGCAGCCTGCGCGTGGGCGGCGGCAGCGCGAGCGGCGGCAGCGGCGGTAGCGCGAGCGGCCCCAGCGCATCCGGCGGCAGCGCCGCGCGTACGGAAGCGACGCGTCCGCACGACTGGGACGCCGACGCGTATGCGGATCTGCCGTTGCCCCACGCCGACTGGGGCGAGCGGGCCCTGGGCCGGCTCGGTCTGCAAGGCGGGGAGACCGTCCTCGAGCTGGGATGCGGGCCCGGCCGGGATACCGCGCGGCTGCTGCAGCGGCTCCCGACGGGCCGGGTCATCGCCCTGGACGGGTCGGCGGCGATGCTGGGCCGTGCCCGCAGACGCTGCGCTGGCGATCCCAGAGTCAGCTGGGTGCATGCGGACTTGCGCAGCCCCCTCCCGCTCGCGCCGGACAGCGTCGACGCGGTCTTCTCGGTCGCGACCCTGCACTGGGTTCCCGACCACGCCAGGCTGTTCGCCGAGATGGTCCGAGTGCTGCGCCCGGGCGGGCGGCTGTCCCTCGAGTACGGCGGGGCGGGCAACGTTGCCACGGTGGTGACCGCGCTGCGAGCGCTGGGACGCGAGCCTGCCGAGTGGGTGTTCGCCAGTCCCGCCGGAGAGAAGCCGGCCCTGCTGGCCGCCGGTTTCACCGACGTCGAGTGCCGGCTCAGGCACGTCGCCGTCCCCATGGACGCGGACGTCCTTGTCCGCTATCTCGCCGGTGTGGTGCTGGTCGCCCAGCTTGAGGGGGCGTCGGAGGCCGAGCGGGCCGACCTTGCCCCCGCCGTCGCCGAACGAATGCCGCGGCGTGTCGTGGATTACGTGCGGTTGGAGGTGACTGCGGGTCGCGCTCTGTGATCGCGCACGACTACGATCCACAGAGAACCGTTGGAGTGACGCGGGAACGGCGCAACAACAGCCAGGCAACACCGCGGCTGCCGTTGTGCAAGAGCGTGTCGGCCCCTACGGTGCCCGAACAACGGTGCCCGGTATCCAGCCGGAACGGACCACGCGGAGGTCTGCGTGAACAAGTCCCAGCTCATCGACACCATTGCCGAGCGCCTCGAACTGGGCCGCCGGCAGGCTGTCGAGACGGTGGAAGCAGTATTCGAGACGATCCAGCAAGCGGTCGTCAACGGCGAGCGGGTCGTCATCTCCGGCTTCGGGGTCTTCGAGAAGGTGCAGCGCGCTGCCCGGCTCGGACGCAACCCGGCAACCGGCGAGCCCGTCCCCGTGCAGGAGACGGTGGTGCCCAAGTTCCGCCCGGGCAGCGAGTTCAAGGCCTACGTATCGGGCGCAAAGGAGATGGCGCAGACCGCCGTGCAGTCGGCGCGTGACTCGGTGCAGTCGGCCCGCGAAGCGGTCGAGCGCACGGTCCAGGCTGCAGCGGACCAGATCAGCTGGCCGGGTGGGGAGGACGGCGCCGAGAGTCCTGACGGCGCCGCAGGGGCCGCCGGGGGTGCGGCGGGTGCCGCGGGTGGCGGAGGCGCCACAGCCGCGGTCAAGCCGGCGGATAAGCCTGCCTCGGCCCCCCGGGCATCCACCCGCGCGCCTGCGTCGAAGACCACGACGCGCTCCCGCGCGAAGACCGGGACCACCCGCAGCACCACGCACACGTCCGGCACCGCCGCCAAGCGGACCGGCGCAGCAGGGGAGAAGGCCGCGCCCCGCAGGACGTCTACGGCCGGCGGCGGTTCGAAGCCGGCGGCGAGCGCCCGGGCCACGGGCACGCGTGCGACGGGCACCCGATCCGGTGGCGCCGCGAAGACGTCTGAATCGAGTGAGTCCAACGACTCCAAGCCCGACACCGGGCACGACGCCTCGAACGACGGCAGCTCTTCGTCAGGCTGATTGCTCTACGTCCCCGCCCGGGCGTCCGCCGGCGGCCCGGGCGGGGACAGGTCGCCGAAGAACTCAGCGGCGACGAGCTGTCCTTTATCGATCGAAAGGGCCCACATCCCGCCCTTGGGCGTATCCGCCGATGCGATCCGCAAACCCGCGGATTTGGCGACCTCGGTCAGCAGCCCCGGGATGACCTCGCCCTGGCTGCACACCGCGACATTCGCCCCGGATTTCATCAGGTCCCGAAATCGCCGCAGGCTCCGCTTGGGGCGCGAGCTGTACCCGGCGACGGAAAACGCACGGTCCAGCACCAATTTGACGCCCAGATCCGCGGCCAGCGGCTGGACCGTCTGAACACAGCGTGCGGGGTCGGCCGACACGATCCGGGACGGCTCGAAGCAGGCGGCGGCCCGTCGCACGGCCCGCGCCTGCTCGCGCCCCGTTTCGTCGAGGGGCCGCTCGATGTCGGGCCCTTTCCACGCCTTCTTCTCACCGGCCTTGGCGTGACGGATGAGCAGGACGGTCGAGGTACCCGGCGCAGCCGTGAACAGGCTCTTCAACGTGGCCTGGTCCCGCTCGTGGGTCAGCAAGTCGGCGGCTTGCGTGCGCGGCAGCCAGCACAGCTCGTCCACTTCGGCGTTGGGGGTGAATGGGCTCTCCGGCAGGTCGGGCGCCCGCATGGCCCAGAACCGCACCGACTTGGCCACGGCCTGCCCTTCGCGCCAGAAGGTGTACTGCTGACCCAGCAGAGGCTTGCCCAGCGGCGCCCGAAAGCCCGTCTCTTCCTCGACCTCGCGGCGCGCGGTGACCGTCACGTGCTCGGTCGGGTCCTGCTTGCCCTTCGGCAGTGACCAGTCGTCATACCGGGGCCGGTGAACGAGGGCGATCTCGATTTCGTCTCCCTTGCCGCCCGCGCCGCGCCACAGCACGCCGCCCGCCGCCTGGATCACCCCGTCAAGTGTCAGGCCGGGCATGCGGGGCGCCCAGAGCGGGTCATCGTCGCCAAGCTCCCCGTGCGCGAGCTGCCTCCCGCCACAGGCGCGGGAAGGCGGCACGACTGGCCGCTACCCGCCCCCGCTCGCGCTCGACGAGCCGGCCGGCAACCAGCGCCAGCGCCCCGTCGCGGGGGTGGGCACGGGCCAGGTCGTGCACCGTCTGGGCGGCGATAGCCGCATCCTGGTGCTCGCCGAGCACCTCCTGCACCGACGTCGCCACGTGGGCCATCCTGCGGGCGCGGCGTCCCAGCACCGGGGCGACGGCCTCCGCCGCGTAGCGGGCCCGCTTGGCGACGATGCGGGCGGAGTGCCAGGTCTCGTCAGCGCCGTCAGGCCGCAGCCGGCGAGCCTGCTTGCCCAGCCGTCTCCACGCAGTCGACACCAGCGGGGGGAGCGCCGCCGAACACGGCTCGGCCGCGGCGGCCGAAAGCTGCGGCTCCCGCGCCGCGGAAACGAGGGCGTCGAGCAGGTCGAGGTAGCGCTGGCTGCGCAGCGCCACGTCGGCAGCTCGCAGGGCCCGTACCTCCTGCGCGGCAAGCAAACTGTCGATGCGCGCGAGGGCGGCCGGATCGAGGGGGAGCGGGTCGTAGGCTGCGCTGGCGTCAGCGTCTTGGCGGAAGCGGTCGCGCAGCACCTCGATGTCGCGCGCCGCCCCCAGCGACTCTGCCAGCCAGGACAGCTCGGTTCGTAACCCGTCCGCCCACTCGCGCTGGACCAGCGGTCCGAAAGTCCGCAGGTCACTGCGTAGCCGGCGGCAGGCCACCCGCATCTGGTGCACGCCGTCGGGCAGGCGCAGGCGCACTGCACTGTCGGCGTGCTGCAGCCTTCGCACCGAGCGGCGCACAGCAGCGCTGACGGCCCCCCCCGCGGGGTCGCCGGTGCCGACGGGGGAGGGCTTCGGGACGTCGGCCGGAGCGAGGGCGCGGGTGCCCAGCGCGCGCACCAGCCGCGGCAGGAACTCCCCTTCGACGGCGCCTGCCTCGCTCAGCCGGCGAACGATCTCATCCAGCCCCGCCGGGGTCAGCCTCTCGCTGCGCAGGTGCAGCTCCCGAAAACGCGCCAGCACGTTGCGGCCGTCAAGGACGGAAACGGTCTCGTCGCACAGCTCGGCGAGGGTCTCACCGGAGCCCCCGAGCAGCGCGATCCCCGCACGCACCGTCCGCAGGGTGGCCACCACTTCCAGTGGTGCCCCCCGCAACCAGCTCGTCACGAGCTCACGCAGGGTCGCCGGCACCGCGGCAACCCCGCCCGGTGCGCTCAGCACGTTCATCTCGCTCGGGTCCGGGAAGGCAGGCAGGCTCAGTACCCATCCTGGCGGCTCCGCGGGCGTTGCCTTGTCCTCGGTCGGCCCGGCGCGCCCGGGCCCCGCGCGGTGGACGAGTGAGACGCCGGAGCGGGCCAGGCGCAAATCTGAGCTGTCGACGTAACTGGTGCGAACTGTCCCGGACGGTCGGGGCATCGCCTGCGCCACGCCCGTGGCGTCACCTGCCATTGCGGGCAGCCGGAACCTCCCGTGCACCGAGAACGTCAGCGTGGCTTCGACGATCTGCGTCGGACGCTGTGCGTCCTGGGGCAGTGCGTCCTGGGGTGGGGCGGCGACGTACTCGGGGACGTCGCCGGGCTCGGCGGGGTACTCGGAGACGTCGCCGGGTTCGGGGACGTCGCCGGGCTCGGCCTCGGTGCCCGGTGCCGGTTCGGTGCCCGGTGCCGGTTCGGTGCCCGGTGCCGGCACAACTCCTGCCCCCGCCGGCTCGGCACCGGTGGCCCCGACCATCCGCAGTCGCCCCGGCTGGCCCGCCACTGCCCCTTCGTCGGCGGCCGCGGCGAAGCTCACTGTCTCCTGCGTCATCGCGTCCACAGGTAGCAGGCGTTCCGGTCGAGTCATGGCGTCTCGACTCGCTTGGCCGTCCACTCCGTGAGCTCCATCTGGTAGTCGTGCAGTGGCTTGCCGTCCATGGTGCCCCGGCGGCGCCAGGTGCCGTCTGGCTGCAGCTCCCAGGTACGCACCCGCGGGCTGAACGCCAGGTCAAGAATTCTATTGAACTCGGCCTGCAGCTCCGGGGCCTGGACGCGCACCAGAGTCTCGATGCGGCGATCGAGATTGCGGTGCATCATGTCGGCGCTGCCGATCCAGAACTCGTCGGCGCCTTGGAAGTGCAGGATTCGGCTGTGTTCCAGGAATCGGCCGAGAATCGAGCGCACCCGGACTGTCTCCGAGAGCCCGGGCACCCCCGGGCGCAGCGCGCAAATGCCGCGTACGACGCATTCGATAGGCACGCCCGCCCGGCTTGCGCGATACAGCTCGTCGATCACCGTCTCATCAACCAAGCTATTGATCTTGATGCGGATGCCCGACCCCCGGCCCGCGCGGGCGGCGGCCGCCTCGCCTCGGATGCGCTCCACGACGCCTTTACGCAAATGCTGGGGAGCTACCAGTAGGGACCGGTACTCGGTCTGCCGGGAGAAGCCTGTGAGCGCGTTGAACAGGTCGGTCAGGTCGGCCCCGACGTCCGGGTCGGCCGTGAGCAGGCCCAGGTCCTCGTACAGTCGCGCCGTCTTCGGGTTGTAATTCCCCGTCCCCAGATGGCAGTAGCGGCGTAGGTGGCCCTGCTCCTGGCGCACGACGAGCAGGGCCTTGCAATGGGTCTTGAGACCTACCTGTCCGTAGACGACGTGGCAGCCCGCCTGCTCCAGGACCCGGGCCCACTTGATGTTGGCGGTCTCGTCGAACCGTGCCTTGATCTCGACGAGCACCACAACCTGCTTGCCGGCTGTTGCCGCGTCGATCAGCGCCTCGATGATCGGTGAGTCACCGGACGTGCGGTAGAGCGTCTGCTTGATTGCCAGGACGTTCGGGTCGGCTGCCGCCTGTTCCAGGAACCGCTGGACCGAGGTGGTGAACGAGTCGTAGGGGTGGTGCAAGAGGATGTCGCCCTCGCGCAGGACGGAGAACACGTCCTTGCCCGTGGCCGCCGCCGCCTCCAGCCGCGGATGCGGTTTGGTCATGTGCGGCGGGTCCTTGAGCTCGGGGCGGTCGAGCCCGTACAGATCCCACAGCGACGACAGGTCGAGTAGGCAGGGGACGCGCTGCACGTCGTCTTCCTCGACGCCCAGCTCGCGCATGAGCAGGTCGAGAGTTTCGTCGTCCATGCCGTCGTTCACCTCGAGCCGGACGGCCTGACCGAACCTTCGGCGCACGAGCTCGCGTTCCAGCGCCTGCAGGAGGTCCTCGGCTTCGTCCTCCTCGACCTCGAGGTCGACGTTGCGGGTGACGCGGAAGAGGTCGGAACCCTCGACGGTCATGCCGGGGAACAGCTGGGGCAGGTGCGCGGCGATGAGTTCCTCGAGCGGCATCCAAGCGGCGGGCGCGACGGGGACGAAGCGGCCCACGTTCGGCGGCACCTTGACCCGGGCGAACCGCTCACCGCCTGTCCGGGCGTTGCGGACGCGTGCGGCGAGGTTCAGCGACAGGCCGCTGATGTAGGGGAAGGGGTGGGCGGGGTCGACAGCGAGCGGGGTGAGGACAGGAAACACCTGCTCGCGGAAGTAGCCCTGCAATCGTGCCTGTTCCCGGTCGCCGAGGTGGTCCCAGTGCACGAGGCGGATGCCCTCCTCGTCCAGCCCGGGCAGGACCTCGGTGCGGAAGCAGGCGCTCTGGCGGGCCATGAGCTCGCTCGTGCGCTCGCTGATGGCCCGCAACTGCTGGCCGAGCGACAGCCCGTCAATGGTGCGAAACGCCAACCGGGCCGCCTGCCGCCGCTTGAGGCCGGCGACCCGCACCATGAAGAACTCGTCCAGGTTGCCGGCGAAGATCGCCAGGAACTTGGCCCGCTCGAGCAGCGGGGTGTCAGGGTGTTCGGCAAGGGCGAGGACGCGGGCGTTGAAGTCCAGCCAGGACGCCTCCCGGTTGAGGAAGCGCCCCTCCGGCAGGTCCAGTTGCGGAGGGAGTTCTTTGGGGAGATCAAGCGGTTCCAGCAGCCCGCTGCGGGGCTTGCGCAGGAGGCCACCCTGGGCCGGGGCCCGGTACCCCCGCACCACTGTCATGGCTGAAATCCTGCCAGGCTTCGGGCCGGCGAGCTAAGGGCGCCCGGTTGACAGTGGGCCCGGCGAAGGTGGGCGGACCTCGGCCGCGTCAATAGTTACAGGGTCAATAACGTGACGCGACGTACCCGGCCCCCGTCGGATTCCAGGCGCACCCGCTGGCCCGGGCGCAGCAGGCGTGGCCCGGCGGCGGTGACCGCATCCGGGGGCAGCTCGACAAGGCTGCCGTCGTCGCGCACGGCGTCGCCACCCGTTCCCACCGACCACCGGCGCACGGTCGCCTGGTCGGGCGTTGTGGCCTGTCTGGCCTGCGGGCCCAGGCCCAGGGCAGCGGCGGCCCAGAGGTCGCTGGGGGTGTCGACGTCGCGGCGCAGTCCTGCCACCTCGGTGCCGAGCGCGCTGGTGAGGTCGCTCGCCCCCGAACCGGCGTGCGCATCCCGGCTGTCCCGGCCGAACGCGGGGCCCAGCCCGACACCGGAGGTCGCGCACAGCAGCACGGTGCCCGCTCCTGCCGCATCGGCGACGAAGGCCCGTCCGCCGACGGCCGCTGCAGCGGCAAGGGCCCGATCCAGTTCCGCCGGGCGCAAGGCTGGCAGGTCGCCGGCCAGCGCGGCCAGCCCCGCATCCGGAAATCTCGCGGCGGCGACCTCGGCGGCGTGGCGCAGCGCGGAATTCAGACCGGCACGTGGCGCGTCGGGAAGCACAGTCACCGGCGTGCCGGGGGCGCCGGCCAGCGCCAACGCGGCCAGCGCGCGGGGATCGTCCGTGATGACCACGACCGCGCGCACCAGTGTCGCCGCTGCCGCGGCGCTGACCGTGTCGACCGCCATCGCGAGCGCGACCCGCTCGCGGTGCGGCACGGCCAGGCGGGTCTTGGCGGCGCCGAGCTCCTTGACCGGGACCAGAACGATCCAGGCGCCCTGACCGGTCACACCCACCAGTGCCCCGGGGTCCGGGTTAGCCGGGGAAGGCGCACGTAGCGAGGCTAGCTGCCGGGCAGTGCTGCTGGCAGCCGCCGTGGCAGCCTGCCGGGCGCTTTCGCTGAATCGCGCCACCCTGGGTTGGGAGGATGCGACCTGTGCGAGACAGGGGATCGCCCACCGAGCGCTGGGGGGGCTGCCGGCTGGGGTTCTGGTACGGCCTAGCCGCACTGATCCTGCGGCCCTTGCTGCTGTCGTTCACGCGGCGGCAGTGGCGGGGCACGGAGCACGTGCCTCGGCGTGGCGGCGTCGTCATCGCCGTAAACCACGTGTCGCACGTGGATCCTCTGATTCTGGCGCACTTCTTCGTGGACGGCACCTCGCGCCTGCCCCGCTACCTGGCCAAGATCGAGGTCTTCAACAAGCGATTCGTCGGCCGCGTCATGCGCGGAACGGACCAGATCCCGGTGGCCCGTTACAGCGCCGACTCGGCGGACGCGCTGGCACCGGCCGTCGAGGCGATCGAGCGGGGCGAGTGCTTGCTGATCTATCCGGAAGGAACGATCACCAAGGACCCCGACTACTGGCCGATGCGCGCCAAGACGGGCGTTGCCCGGCTGGCCGTCCGGACCGGGGCCCCGGTGATCCCGGTCGCCCAGTTCGGGGCCCAGAGTCTGTGCGGCCGGGGCAAGAAGCTACGGCTTCTACCGCCCAAGAATGTCGCCGTGTATGCCGGGCCGCCGGTGGACCTGTCCGCCTGGTCCGGCCGGGAGTCAGATCCGGGGGCGATGCGTGCCGCGACCGACGCGGTGATGGCCCGGATTCGGGAGCAGGTGGGCGAGCTGCGCGGGGAGACGCCGCCGCGCGAGGTGTACGACCCGGCCTGGCCGGCCAGCTCTGCCGGCAACCGGGCTGGCGAGCGACGCAGCGCCTGATCCCGATCACCGACCTGAGGCCCGCCGGGGATCGAGGGCCAAGCGGCCGGCGCTCAGCCCGAGCGTGCTGCGCACTGAGAGCCGTTTCCCCGTTATGGTCGGTCGCATGGCCGCGAGAATCCGCGTCGCCGTTCTTTTCGGGGGCCGCAGTACCGAGCACGAGATCTCCTGCATCAGTGCGTCGAGCGTGCTGCGCGCGATCGACCGCGAGCGATACGAGGTCATTCCTATCGGCATTACCCCCGAGGGGCGCTGGGTATGGGCGCACGACGATCCGGCAGCCCTGGAACCGAAGGGCCGAGAGCTGCCGACGGTGACCGGCGACGGGTCGCATGTGGCCCTTCCCGCCGATCCGACGGCGGGCGGCCTGCGCATTCTCGATCTGAACGGAGCAGCGGGAGCCCTCGGGAAGGTCGACGTGGTCTTTCCGTTGCTGCATGGGACCTTCGGCGAGGACGGGACGGTTCAGGGCCTGCTCGAGATGGCCGGGGTCCCCTATGTCGGGTCGGGGGTGTTCGGCAGCGCGGCGGGCATGGACAAGGTGCACATGAAGGCACTGTTGCGGGCGGCCTCGTTGCCAGTCGGGCCGTACGTGGTGGTCCGCTCCCCGGACGAGCTCACCGACGCCGACCGGGAGCGTCTCGGCCTTCCGGTGTTCGTCAAACCCGCCCGCTCCGGGTCGAGTGTCGGGATCAGCAAGGTCAAGAAGTGGGGCGACTTCGAATCGGCCGTGGCTGACGCGCGCAAGCATGACCCGAAGGTGCTCGTCGAGGCCGCAGTCGAAGGACGCGAGATCGAGTGTGCAGTGCTCGATCGTCTCGGCGGGGGCCCACCCGAGGCGAGCCTGCCCGCCGAGATCTTTGTTCCGGAGCAGTACGAGTTCTACGACTACGAGGCGAAATACCTATCCGAGGACACGCGCTTCGCCGTTCCCGCCGACCTCCCCCACGGTGTCACCGCGGCTGTGCGCGACGTTGCGTGCCGCGCGTTCACCGCTTTGGACTGCGCCGGCCTCGCCCGGGTCGACGTGTTCGTGCGTCCCGACGGTGCCGTCCTGCTCAACGAGGTCAACACGATGCCCGGCTTCACGCCGGTCTCGATGTTTCCCCGAATGTGGGCAGCGACGGGTGTGAACTACTCGGAGTTGATTGATCGTCTCCTGCGCCTGGCGCTGGTGCGGGGCACCGGGCTGCACTGACCTCTGGTCCCGTGAACCGGGAGAGGCGCGCGTACGCGAGGGGCGCGAGGTCGGCTTGCGCATCGCCGCAGGAATTCCCGGATGACCTCCATCAACGTACGCGCCTGGCCTGGAGTGAAGGCCCTGAGGAACTCGAGGCCCCCACGTTCCTGCCCGGGCCGGACCAAGTCGCTGACGCCTCGATCTCGGGATCCTTCAGCCCGTCGGCGGATGCCACCGCCGCCATCGAATGGACAACGGCAAGTTGATTGCCCAGGCCCTTCGGCGGGTGCCGAGAAGCAGGACGCCGCCGACGCCGGAATCGGCCCATTTCGCCGCGTCGGAGAGATTCGACATCTGCGCCCCGGCGATGACGAGCTCGGCGGCGAGGCGGCAGACTGCGGTCCTGTCGGAGTGACAGGGGCCGCGAGGTCGTCCCTCCGGCCCCGCTGGGAGGAGGAGACTTGAGGGCACGCCGTAGAGATCATCCGGTTCTCACGGTCCGGCAGCGGACGGAGTACCGGGTGGCGAGGGTTCTCACCACGCTCCCCCCGCGGGCGCAGGTACGGCTGTCCGGTCGCCCGCCGGTGACTGTGGACGGGCAGACGCTCGAGCCAGAGGTGCAGCTGATCCTGCGGTTACTCGAGAAGGTCGGCGCGCCGCCCCTTGAAGATCTTCCCCTCGCTCAGGCGCGAGCGACGCTGCGGGCGCAGGCGCTGACCGCCGGCGGACGTCCCCTGCCGGTCGGGGACGTCCGGGACGTGCAAGTCGCGGGGTCGGTTGGGATGCTGGCGGCACGTCACTACATCCCGGGGGAACCGGCTGGTCCGCAGCCGCTGCTGGTCTTTTTTCACGGCGGCGGGTTCGTCCTCGGCGACCTGGATTCACACGACCGCACCTGCCGCCTGCTTTGCCGGCATGTCGGTGCGAACGTCCTGTCCGTGGCCTACCGGCTGGCCCCCGAGCATCCCTTCCCGGCAGCGGTCGACGACGGGCGTGCCGCCCTGCGGTGGGCCACGGACAACGCGGCGCACCTGGGCGCCGACCCCGCCCGGGTCGGGGTGGGCGGCGACAGCGCAGGTGGCAACATCGCCGCGGTGGTCGCCTGGGAGGCGGCACGGGACGGCGGTCCGGCGCCGGTCGTCCAGGTACTGATCTACCCCGCGACGGACGCGACAGTGCGCACGCGCTCCCACGAGCTGTTCGGTGAGGGTTTCCTGCTGACCCGCAACCAGATTGACTGGTTCGAGGCGGCCTATATCGGGCGGTCGGACCGCGCGGACCCCCGGCTGTCGGTGCTGAAGGCCGGCGACTTCGCTGGCGTCGCCCCCGCCGTCGTGGTCACGGCCGGCTTCGACCCGTTGCGCGACGAGGGGGAGGCGTACGCGGCCGCGCTGCGGGCTGCGGGGGTGCCGGTGATGCACCGCCGGTTCCCCGGCCTCATCCACGGGTTCTTCAACGCGCTGGGTGCGAGCCCGGCCTCGCGGGAGGCGGTCATCGAGGTGGCAGGCGCCATCCGGGCGGCGTTCGCCCTCTCGGCGGCGGGGTGATGGCACGAGCCGGGCCGGCCGCCAGTGCCCGCCAATGCTGCGCAGCGCAACGCCGGGCAGGACTCTACGGCGTGGCCTCCGCGAGGGCCGCAAAATACGACTTGACCAACTGGCCGGCGGCGGTGGGCGCGGCCGAGCGTGATGATCGCCTCGGGCCCGACGACCCCACAGCCATATCCGGTCATCGTGGTCGGCTGCCAGGCGTCAGATTCTTGACCACCGTGTTCGGGACGTCGAACGCATGCCCGAACAGTCCGATCGACTTGCCCTGCAGGTAGTCGAGAAGGTCCGGGATCCGACCAGGCGGCCCGGCAGTGCACTTTGACGACGTGGGGTTCCACTCGGTGGCGAGCAGAGCGACCTTTCCACCGACCCATTTCGAGTCCGACAGAATTGCGCTCTACGTGGCCTGGATCAACGGAGACTTTGCGAAAGGTGTCGATCCGACGAACCTCGTGATGCCTACCCGCCGGGTAGGCGCGCTGTTGTCGCGGCCGACACGGGGCCGGCGAGGTCGACGAGCACGCCGAAGGCGGACCCGTGGGCTTTCGGGAGACGGACCAGTACCCGCGGGGCCCGCAGCACGGTCGTGAACCGGATCTCGGTGTCGCCGGCCTCGGCGAACCACCCGACGCCGTTGACGACGTCCAGCCGCGCGCTGGGCACGTAACTGCCCGGCACACCGACGTTGCAGACGACGACGATCGGGGGCTCCCCGTACGCCGCTGTGAGGGGGCTCGAGGGGGTGGTGGGCCGCCGCTTCGCGCCGTCGAGGGTTGCGGGCAGCGCGCCGGAGAGCCGGTCGCAGGCGAGCCGGTCGGCGCCGCTGGGCGCGATGGGCAAGGGGACGGAGACTGGTCGGGTGCCCGCGCACCCGGCCGTGAGGGCCGTGAGGGCAGTCAGGGCGGCGAGGAGGACGACGGCCGGGGCCGGATTCCGCCCAGCTGTCAGCAAGCGGCGGCCGGGCGGCCCCGGGCGGTGGGGCCCACGGCGGGTCACAGATGGACGACGGGGCAGGTCAGCGTCCTCGTGATTCCCGGAACCGACTGGACTTTCGCAACAACCAGCTTGCCGAGTTCATCGACGCTGCGGGCCTCCGCGCGAACAATCACGTCGTAGGGGCCCGTCACGTCTTCTGCCTGAGTCACACCGTGCAGCTGCGCGATCGCCGTGGCCACGTCCGCGGCCTTGCCGACCTCGGTCTGAATGAGGATGTAGGCCTGGACCATCGGGACCTCCTTCATCCGCCGCCTCGCGGCGGACGCTACAGCACCCGGCGCCGGCGGCAAGGCCCGGCGTCACGCGCGATAACGCAGGCTGTACGCATGAACGGCCGTCAGGAGCACACCCCACATCCGTATCCAGGCGTGGTTGGCGATGTCGGCGAGTTCGGGCTCATCGACCGGATCACCCGCACGCTGGGTCCGCAGCCCGCGCTGGTGCTCCTGGGGCCCGGTGACGATGCCGCGGTCGTCGCGGCGCCCGGCGGGTCGGTCGTCGCAAGCACAGACCTGCTGGTGGAGGGGCGGCATTTCCGCTTCGACTGGTCCAGCCCCTACGAGGTGGGGCGCAAGG
>JADGOW010000189.1 GCA_017882765.1 Frankiaceae bacterium | reverse complement strand
GCCGCTAGGCGTTCAGAAGAACACGGACCGCCGCTGCATGAGCAAGTGGTAGAGCGTCTGCTGGATCGTTTCCCGGATCTGGTCCGTGAGGTTGAACACCAGCATCGGGTCTTCGGCGGCGGCCGGACCCAAGGACGCCGTCTCCACCGGCTCGCCAAACTCAATGATCCACTTGCTGGGCAACGGAATCAGGCCGAGTGGCCCCAGCAAGGGGAAGAACGGCGTGATCGGGATATAAGGCAGGCTCACGATGCGGGCCAGCGTGCGCAGGTTCCCGACGATCGGATAGATCTCCTCGGCGCCCACGACCGAACACGGGATGATCGGCGCGCCCGTCCGTAGCGCCGCGGAGACGAACCCGCCGCGGCCGAACCGCTGCAGCTTGTAGCGGTCGCTGAAGGGCTTCCCGATGCCCTTGAAGCCCTCCGGCCACACGCCCACGAGCTCTCCGCTGGAGAGCAGCCGTTCGGCATCCGCGCTGCAAGCCAGAGTGTGGCCGGCCTTGCGGGCCATGGGCGCGAGGAAGGGCGCGGAGAACACAAAGTCGGCGCCGAGCATCCGCAGGTGCCGGTGCGCCGGGTGGTGGTCGCGGATGGCCACCGCGGCCATCACGGAATCGAGCGGAATCGTCCCCGAGTGATTGGCGACAACGAGCGCATGTCCGGTGTCGGGGATGTTGTCGAGCCCCCGCGTCTCGACCCGGAACCAGCGCTGGTACAGGGGCCGCCAGACCGGCGCGAGGATGTGGTCGGTCAGGTCGGCGTCGAAGCCGAAGTCGTCGACCTCGTACCCGCCGGCGATCCGCCGCCGCAGGAACGCAAGCGCACCGGCGAGCTGCCGCTCCCACTCGGCCGGCTCTGCGACCGTCGGCGGAAGGTCCCGCACCCGCTTGCTCCGAGAGGTGGCACCGGGGTTTCGCGGGGTGCCGCGGGCGCCGGCACGCGCCGTGCCCGCGGACGACCCCCGGCTCACCCCTGCGGCCCTGCCGCCGATGTTCGGTGCCGCGGCTTCCGACCCCGAGCCGGCGCGCCGCCGGGCCGCCCGCCTCGCCTCGCCCGCCGCCCCTTCCGCCCGTGCTTCCTTGCTCAGTGGAATGACCCGAGCCTCGGGCACCGATGGCTCCCTTCCGTCCCCGCTCAGTTCCATCAGCTGTCCCCACTCCTGTCAGGTGGGCGGTCACTCACACCAGCTGGCGCCGGCGCGCCAGCAGGTCGAGCACCCACCGCTCGGCTGTGGCCATTCGTTCGGGCTCGATGATCCGCCTGAGGTCGCGACCCTGCACGAAGTCGGCGAAGGCCTCGGCCGTCGAGTACTGGGGTTGGTACCCGAACCGCTCGCGTAGCCGCGTGAAGTCCGCCGCACGGCCATGCTCCAGGAAACGCAGCTGCTCCGGCGAGAAGTCGACCAGACCGAACCGGCGCAGCAACCCGCCCGTGAGGCTCACCGCGGGCGTCGGGATGGCAACCGACGGCCGCCCCGCCCGACGGATCGCCTGCGACAGCAACAAGACCCCCTCGCCGCCGGCGTTGAAGATGCCCGGGCGCCGTTCCATCGCGGCCAGCCGCAGAATCTCCAGCCCGTCGTCCTCGTGGCAGAACTGGATGCGGGGGTCATAGCCGAGGGAGGTGGGCACGACCGGCAGCATCAGGTAGCGCGTCAGCACGGTCTCGATGCGCGGCCCGATGAAGTTTGCGAAGCGCAGCATCGTGATCTCGACATCGGGCCGGCGCCGCCCGAAGCCGCGCACATATCCCTCGACCTCGACGGCGTCCTTGCCGTAGCCGCTGCGCGGGAGTTCGCGGGGCTCCATGTCTTCGGTGAACAGGGCGGGGTCGTGGCTGGACGACCCGTACACGGCGGCAGTGGACTTGACCACCAGCCTGCGTACTGTCGGGGCCTTCTGGCACGCGGCAAGCAACTGCATGGTGCCGATGACGTTGATCTCCTTCATCGCGGTCCGGCCACCGGCGCCCAGCGGTGTCGCGATGAGGTTCATGTGGACGACCGTGTCGACCTGCGCGCTGCCGATCACCTTCGCGATGAGCGGATTGCGGATGTCGGCGCGCACGAACTCGGCCCGGCCCAGGTCACGCCGCGGTGGGATCGTGTCGACCCCGATCACACTCTCGACCTCGGGATCGGCCTGCAGCAGGGTGGCGAGCCGGCCGCCGAGATAGCGAGACACGCCCGTGACAAGCACCCGGCGCGTTGGCATCAGGTCAGTTCTCCCAGCTATAGCCCGTATGGCGATCGTAACGCTGAGCGGGCGCCGGAACCCGGCTCTTGCGCCCTCCCAAGGCGACACCGACCCATGAGGGCTCGAGAACCTCACCGGAGTCGGTCAGGAGACTCCTGACTGCGCGCGGCGGGCGCCTGCCCGGCGGCTGCGCGCCGCGGGCTTGTCCGAGGGCTGCGCGCGGCGGGCCCGGGGGCTGCCCGCCGCGGCCACACTCCGGTGCAGCCGGCTACTTCTTGTTGCGACGCTGGACCCGCGTCCTCTTGAGCAGCTTGCGGTGTTTCTTCTTCGCCATCCGCTTGCGGCGCTTCTTGATGACCGAACCCACGTGCCACCCGTCTTCGATCGTGTGTCTGTCGCCAGCGTACGCGTCCCACGATGGTGAGATCGCCGGAACGGCGGCGGTAGTGTGGTCTGGTCCTCCCGGGCGGATCGCCAGCCCGGGCCGCTCTCACAGCGGAGCCGCAGATGCCTTGCGGCCCAATCGGTGTGCGGATTCCGCGCACCGCAGATAACGTCAGTTAACAGAGGCGGCCGGATGCCGCCGTTAACCACTGTGGATGGGTCCCCCGGCCCCGAGACCGGCATGGCCCGTCCTGCTATCAGTTGGCGGGCTTGCACTTGTACGTTGTTATGGTCGCGTCCGAATGCGCCCCCGTCGCCCAATCAGGCGGGCTGGGCGAGGTCGTGTTCGGGCTCAGTCGCGAACTTGAGTGGCGTGGGAACCACGTCGAGATCATCCTGCCCAAGTACGACACCATGAGGTACGACCAGATCTACGGGCTGTCCGTGGCTTGGCACGACCTGTGGGTGCCCTGGTACAGCGGGGCGATACGCACGACGGTGTGGTTCGGTTACGTGCACGGCCGGCGGTGCTACTTCATCGACCCGCATTCCCCTGACAACTTCTTCAACCGGGGCCATTTCTACGGCGCCGCCGACGACGCCACCCGGTTCGCCTTCCTCTCGAAAGCCGCCCTGGAGTTCTTGTACCAGAGCGGGCGGCGGCCCGACGTCATCCATTGTCACGACTGGCAGACCGGCCTGGTGCCGGTGCTGCTCTACGAGATGTATCAGAACGTCGGCATGCACACCCAGCGGGTGTGCTACACGGTGCACAACTTCAGCCACCAGGGCGTGGCCGGCGAAAACGCGCTGTGGGCGACCGGGCTCTCCCGCCCGGGGCACTTCCTCCATCCGTCCCGGCTGCAGGACGACTTCAATCCCGGGGCCATCAATCTGATGAAGGGCGGCATCGTCTACTCGAACTTCGTCACAACCGTCTCGCCGCAGCATGCGTGGGAGGCTGTCTTCACCGAGCAGGGCCGAGGGCTGGGACACACGCTGCACGTCCATCAGGGCAAGTTCGGCGGCGTGCTCAACGGTGTCGACTACGACGTGTGGAACCCGGAGGTCGACCCGCTGATCCCATTCAGGTACAGCGCCGACGACGTCGAGGGCAAGTACGCGGTGAAAGCGGCGCTGCGTGATCGGCTGTGGTTACGGCATGAGTACAAGCCCATCGTCGCCTACGTGGGAAGGCTGGACCGGCAGAAAGGCGTGCACCTGATCCGGCACGCCGCGCATTACGCTCTGTCACATGGCGCCCAGTTCGTCCTGCTCGGCTCCGCGTCCGATCCGTCGGTCAGCGACGAGTTCTGGTGGCTCAAGAGCCACCTCAACAACCACCCGGACATCCACATCGAAGTGGGGTACAACCACGAGCTGGCGCACCTGGTCTATGCCGGTTCCGACATCGTCATCGTTCCCAGCATCTTCGAGCCCTGCGGGCTGACCCAGCTCATCGCGATGAGGTACGGAACGGTCCCGGTCGTGCGCCACGTCGGCGGTCTCGCCGACACCGTGTTCGACCGCGACTACGCCCACGTGCCGACCTGGCAGCGCAACGGTTACGTCTTCCATCATCTCGACCACACGGCGCTGGAGTCGGCGATGGCCCGTGCGATCGGCCTGTGGTACTCATACCCGGCCGAGTTTCGGGAACTGATGCTCAACGGGATGCGACGCGACTTTTCCTGGGCCGACCCGGGAATGGACTACGTGCGTATCTACGACCATATCCGGCACAAGTAGGACGGCGACGAAAGGACCCCGCATGCCCATTCTGCCCATGGAAATCGAGGGCCTCCCCAACCTCAGCGGCGCCGAGCAGGAGATACAGGCGGCCACCGCCCCGGGTCGGGAAACCGGGTTCCCGACCGGCGGGCCGCCCTTCGACGGCGTGACGAGCGCCTGCGCCGTCGCGCTGCACATGCACCAGCCCCTGATCCCCGCCGGCGGCGACGACCTCCGGTCGGCCACCCTGATCAGCAACCTGCAGTACATGTTCGAGCACCCCGACATCGGCGACAACCACAACGCGGGCGTCTTCCGCTGGTGTTATCAGCGGATGGGCGAGTTCATCCCCGAGCTGACCGATCAGGGGTATCGCCCGCGGGTCATGCTCGAGTACTCGGGAACGCTTCTGCATGGGCTGCGGCATATGGGGGCGAACGACGTCATAGACGCGCTGCGCCGGATCACCACTGACCCGCGATACGCCCCGGCAGTCGAATGGCTCGGCTGCCCATGGGGGCATGCCGTCGCGCCGTCCACGCCGGTGCAGGACTTCCGCCTGCACGTGCGCGCGTGGCAGCACCATTTCGCCGCGCTGTTCGGCCTGGAGGCGCTGGGCCGCGTGCGCGGCTTCTCCCCCTCCGAGATGGCGCTGCCCAACCATCCGGACGTGGCGTATGCCTTCGTTCGCACGCTGGTCGATTGCGGCTACGCCTGGGTGCTCGTTCAGGAGCACACCGTGGAGCAGGCGGATGGCTCCGGGGTGCGCCGGCCGCACTTCCCGCACCGGCTGGTCGCCACCAGCTCGACCGGCGAGACGGCCTCGATCATCGCGATTGTGAAGACGCAGGGCAGCGACACGAAGCTGGTGGCGCAGATGCAGCCCTACTACGAGGCCAAGGGCCTGGGCCGGGAGCAGCTGGGCAGCGCCAGCGTGCCGCCGCTCGTCGTACAGATCGCCGACGGGGAGAACGGCGGCGTGATGATGAACGAGTTCCCGTCCAAGTACCAGGAAGTGGTCCGGGAGTCCTCGGGCTCGGCCACGCCGTTGATGAACGTGTCCGAGTACCTCGACCAGCTGTGGGCCACCGGGGTCCAGCCCGGCGACCTGCCCGTGCTGCAGCCGCTCTTCCAGCACCGCATCTGGGAGCGCATGTCCCCCGGCGACGGCCCGGACCGCCTCGCCGAGGTCGCCGCCGCCATCAAAGCCGAGGACGGCCGCTTCCACATGGAGGGTGGCAGCTGGACGAACGACATTTCCTGGGTACGCGGGTACGACGACGTGCTGATCCCGATGGACCGGGCGAGCGCCCTGTTCCAGGAGCGGGTCCTCGTCGACGGTGTCTCCCCCGCCGAGGGGCGCTACCGCAACGCGCTGTACCACCTGTTGACGGCGCAGACCAGCTGCTACCGGTACTGGGGTGAGGGGATCTGGACCGACTACGGCTCCGAGATCGCCCGCCGGACCGCCGAGATCGTCAGCAACGACTT
>JADGOW010000188.1 GCA_017882765.1 Frankiaceae bacterium | reverse complement strand
GGACCGACCGACTGGGTGCACACCGATCCGTGGCGGGTGCTGCGCATCCAGTCAGAGTTTGTGGAGGGCTTCGGGCTGCTCGCCGAACTCGGGCGGGCGGTCACGGTCTTCGGCTCGGCCCGCACGCCACCCGAGCACCCGCATTATGAGCTGGGCCGCCGGCTGGGTCAGGGCCTGGCCCGCGACGGGTGGGCTGTGATCACCGGCGGCGGCCCCGGCCTCATGGAGGCGGTGAACCGGGGTGCGATCGAGGCCGATGGGCTCTCCGTGGGGCTGGGCATCGAGCTGCCCTTCGAGCAGCGATTCAACGACTGGGTCGATCTCGGGATCAACTTCCGGTACTTCTTCGTCCGCAAGACGATGTTCGTGAAGTACGCCCAGGCCTTCGTCATCCTGCCGGGTGGTTTCGGGACGATGGACGAGCTGTTCGAGGCTCTGGTGCTCGTCCAGACACACAAGGTCAACCAGTTCCCGGTCGTCCTCATGGGGTCGTCGTATTGGGGTGGTCTGCTGAGCTGGCTGCGGGAAGCGACCGCGGGCATGGGGTACGTCGACGGTGCGGACCTCGACCTGATCTCGGTGTGCGACGACGTGGACGAAGCGCTGCGTGTCATCGCGGAGGCTTACGCGGCCCACATGGCCGCCGGGTCCTCCGGTGAGTACGGGTGGGTCCGGCCGGGCAACGGCAACGGCAACGGCAACGGCAACGGCAACGGCGGGCTGGCCCCCTGAGGGGCCCGGGAGGGGGCCGGCCCGCGGGGATGACCTCAGGCGGCCGGCCGGGTCAGGAGTCTGTTCGCTGTTGCGTGCAACATCCACGGTCGGCTGCGCACGTACTGCCTCTGCTGGGGTGGTGTAAGGGTTCTGTGAAGACCCTTCGTGGATGTCAGGCCAGGCCGCGCCGGGCCAGCGCCAGGTCGCGGTCGCCCCGGATCGCGGCCACCATGTCCAGGACGCGCCGAGTCGGCCCGACCTCGTGGGCGCGGAACACCCGCGCGCCCAGCCACGCGCAGACGGCGGTGGCGGCCAGTGTCCCTTCCAACCGGTCCTCGACGGGCAGGCCGAGGGCCTCGCCGATGAAGTCCTTGTGCGACAGCGCCACCAGCACCGGCCAGCCGGTGCCGACGAGCTCCCCGAGCCGCCGCGTGACTTCGAGGGAATGGCGCGAGTTCTTCCCGAAGTCGTGCCCCGGGTCCACGATGATCCCGTCCGGCCGGACGCCGGCCCGCAAGGCGTTGCCTGCCAGTGCTGTACAGGTGCGCAGCACGTCGCCGGTCACGTCGTCATAGGCGACCCGGTGCGGACGCGTGCGCGGGGGCAGGTGACCGGCGTGAGTGCACACCAGTCCGGCACCGGTCTCGGCGGCGACGACGGGCAGTGTCGAGTCGGGGCCTCCCCAGGCATCGTTGATCAGGTCACAGCCCTCGGCGGTGACGATGCGCGCCACCGCTGATCGCCACGTGTCCACGCTGATGACGATGTCTGGATGGCGGGCGCGGACGATGCCCACGAACCGGGCGACACGGCGCAGCTCTTCCACGACGTCCACGTCGGCGCCGGGCGCCGCCTTCACCCCGCCGATGTCGACGATGTCGGCGCCTTCGGCGATTGCCCGGTCCACCGCGTGCAGGGCGGCACCCTCGGCGTAGGTCGCGCCGCGATCGTAGAACGAGTCGGGTGTCCGGTTGATGATGGCCATGACCACGAACTGATCTGGAGGGAACCCGCGGCCGTGCAGCCGAAGCTCGCGGCGCCGGGGGCGGGCCGGCCGCCGGCCCGTGGGTGCTGGTGCGTCAGGGGAGCTCACAGCTGCATTCCATCGGAGTTCCCGCGGCGCGTGCGACGATGCGGGCGTGCTGATCCTGCTCGTGGTGATCGTCGTCGCCGCCGTGCTGTTCGCGGTGGGGGCCTTCATCGCCGGTCGTCTCGACGGAGCGGTGCGCTGGCCGCCTGACGCCAAGCCGTTTCCGCTGCCCGAGGGTCGGCTCGATGCCCGCGACGTTGCCCGTGCCCGGTTCGGCCTCGCCTTCCGCGGCTACCGGATGACGGACGTGGATGCGGCACTCGGGCAGATCGCCGGGGAGCTCGCGGCTCGCGACGCCGAGCTCGACCTGCTCCGGGGTGACCGTGAGCTGCCCTACCAGGCCGGCGCCGAGACGGGCGACCTGGGGTCGCCCGTGCGGCTGTCGAAGGGGCCACCCACCGGCCCACCCGCCACGCCCGTGCCCACCGGCCCACCCGCCACGCCCGTGCCCACCGGCCCACCCGCCACGCCCGTGCCTGTCGGCCCGCTTCCAGAGGGCATCCGACCCGAGCCGAGCGACGATGCCTGAGCTGGTTGTAGCCGTCGACGTCGCCGCGTCCCCCGAGGTGGTGTTCGACGCCGCGACCGACTGGGGTCGGCACGGTGAGTGGATGCTCGGCACGAGCGTCGCGCCGGTGTCGCTGGACGGTGCGGGTGTCGGGGCAGAGCTGGCGGCGTGGACCGGCTTCGGCCCGCTCGGCTTCCTCGACACCATGGAGATCACCGAATGGGCTCCGCCGTGGCGGTGCGTAGTGCGGCACACCGGCGCGGTGGTTCGGGGGGCAGGTGCGTTCGAGGTCGAGCCGCTGCCCGACGGGGGCTGCAGGTTCGTGTGGAGCGAATGGCTACTGGTTCCGTTCGGGCTTGCCGGCAACCTGGGCTTCCTCGCGGTGCGGGGGGTCGCCCGGGCAGGCTTGCGGCACTCGCTGAAGTCGTTCGCCCGGTGGGTGGAGGCTGATCTGGACCATCCGTATCCCTAGTCGTCGTTCACGAACAGGAAGCGGCCGAGGCGGTTCCCCTCGACATTGACGAGCGCGGCGCCAATCGGGGCGTCACAAAGGCGCGGCTGAAGCGGGCCTGACTGACCCGCGCGTCTTCGGCGAGCCGCGCGTTCAGCATCGCCAGGGTCGCCCAGTCGGCCACCTGCGCCATCAACGCTTGGTCGAGCGCGCCGAACCCGCCGGTCGGGCGGTCACGCCCGACGACCACAGCGCCCAATACCGCGTTGTCGACTGCCAGCCGCACCGCGCAAAGCGCTTGGAGCCTGCTGCGTTTCACGAATGCGGCGAACTGCGGATTCACGGCGCGCAGGTAGGGCTCGGCCTCGATGTCGTCAATCACGAGCATCGTTGCTGGTGGATGGCTCGGGCAGCAAACCGTTATCGGCAACCGGGGTGAGATCGGCGATCGCCTTCCGGAGTCATGCGACTTTCTGCGGATCTCGGTGACCGACCGAATGCGGCCGCCTGAAAGTGTGATCGTTCGCTCGGGTAGAGCCACACCGGGCAGTAGTCCACGACCTCGCGGATCAGGTGCTCGACGAGATGTCCAGCGATCTTCCCGACGCCCCTGTCGCCGTGGAGCGCCGTAAACCGACAGCAAGACCTGCTGCCGCTGCGCTGTCCGCCGCTCGGCTGCCCGGTGCTCGGTGATGTCCTCGACGACAGCACCGACACCGATCACCGCGTCGGGGTCGGCGTCGGCGACCGGGATGGCCTCGTCCGCCAGACCGGAGGGCAGGACGTCCCGGATGTGGCGACCCACCTGCTCTGCCGCGCCGATGCCATCGAGCGCAGCTAGCGCCTGGTTGACGTCGACGAACCGAAGGTGCCGGTCCACCATCGCCAGCCCGACCCGGGCCGCGGCGTGCACTTCGATCCGCATGCTCCCGGTCCCCGCGCGGTGCCACTCAGTCATGGAAGCCCTCGCGCGTCGGTCCTGCTGGATATTGCCGCGAGGCAGGTCGACACCTACGCCGCCGCGACCTCGCGATATGCCCCTTTCATCCCGCCACACCGGGCTCAAGCGTAAGACGCGTTTCCTGCTACAGGAGCACCCTGGCCGGCGAGGGCCGACTCACTGGCCGGGACCGGGGCCTTTCTTCTTGGCCGACAGCGCCGAAGTGCGGCGTGCGGGCCCTATTCGTCGGGATAATTGGCTGTGCTGCGTGCCCCCGCACGCACGTCTGGCTCGACACGCTCGTGTCATTGCAGGAAGAGGTGCAACCCTATGGCGGCCATGAAGCCGCGGACAGGTGACGGTCCGCTCGAGGTCACCAAGGAGGGGCGCGGCATCGTCATGCGGGTTCCGCTCGAGGGCGGCGGGCGTCTCGTCGTCGAGCTTTCGGCCGACGAGGCGAACGATCTGGGGGAGAAGCTGAAGTCGGTCGCCGGCTGAGTATCGATTCGCGAGCCGCAGGTGGGCCGGGGGAGCGGGTGGGGGAGGTGTCCGGAAGTCAGCACCTGGTCAAGATCAGGGAGTCAGGACGGGGAGCCCGCTTCCAACCGGCGGCGAACCCATTCCAGGCTGTCGGTGTGCTCCATCTTCTTCCGCCACCCGCTGAGCGTGTCCTCCACGGCCTGCTGGGTCGGGAAGACCGCCAGCACCTCGACCGTCAGCTCGTCGAGGTCGGGCTGGTCGATGCGTAGCTGATCGAGGTAGCTGGCGAGCAGCCCGCCGTGATGGGGCTCCCGCACCGTGTAAAGCTCGCCCGTCTCGGCTACCCAGCTCATCCGGTACGTGGCGTGCGGGTCGCCGTGGCGGCGCCAGCCGTCCCCAAAGGAGACCTCCGGCGAGTCACGCCGGCGGGAGTCCGCGTCGTAGAACCCCCCGATGTCCATCAGGCTCCCCGGCGCTCCGTGGCGCCGGCCTCCGGCCCGTCATCGGGCGCGGGCGCGAGCACCGCGGCCAGGATGCCCGTGCCGACCGGGACGAGTAGGGGGGTCAGGCGGGGGTTGGCGCGGATGATGTCGCGGACCTGCTCCATCGGGTCGGTCTCGCCGGGTTCCCGGCGCGGCTCGGAGGACGGCGCGCCAATGGGTACGCCCGGCGTCGGAGTGCTCAAAACCCGCCCGATGACGAGCACGCCCGTCGGGCGGAGCAGGCGCAGTGCCTCGACCACGCATTCCGGCACCTCGCGGGCCGGGCAGTCGAGGTGGACCAAGTCGTAGCCCGCATCGGATAGGCGGGGTAGGACAGCCGGCGCCGAGCCTGCGATGAGACGCGTGCGCGGGTGGTGGACACCGTCGGCGCGGAAGGCGGCTTGGGCGAGGCGCTGTGACTCAGCGTCAGGGTCGATGCTGGTCAGCACGCCATCCGGGCGCATACCGCGCAGCAACCACAGGCCCGATACACCCGCGCCAGTGCCCACCTGCACGACGGTGCGGGCTGAGGCGAGCGCGGCGAGGAAGCGCAACAAGGAGCCGGTTGCGGCATCCACCACGTCGATGCCCGCTTCATGCGCCCGTGCGCGCCCGCCAGAGATCGGATCGTCTTCGGCGAAGAGCGGGGCCCAGGCTGCCGACACGACCGGATTCCCAGCCGGCCCCGGATTGGGTTGGCGACCGGGCGCCGCGGATGTCGCGGGCTCGGCGGCTGGCGACACACTCGCTGCCGGTACGGGGGCCTGCAGCGGAACGGTGAGCGGGGAAACACTGTCGCTGGCACTCATCGAATCGTGAGCCTACGGGAACCAGGGACATTTCGTGGCCGTTGTCTGGATGGGAGACAACGAGAAAGCTGCCCGGCGAAGCCGGCGCGCTCGGCCCGTCCTCGATGAATGCGTGCGCGGCCTACGGAGATAGGAAACGATGTCAGCGGCTTCTGTCTTGAGCCCTCGCCGTGTCCGGTGGCGAGTGATCACGCGGCGGTCGGGGAGATGCATGGTCAGCGAGGGGGAGGAATTTCCTCGTGGCGTCCCGCCGCACGCGCGGTCCGCCGACCCCAGCAGGCCCTCTACGCCCCGCTTGCCCGGCAGGCCTGACGCCGCGGGGTCGCCGTCCG
>JADGOW010000040.1 GCA_017882765.1 Frankiaceae bacterium | reverse complement strand
TGCCGACGTCGTCGCGATGCTGCTCGCCGAGCCTTCGGGCCGGATGTCGTTGCTGGCCACCTGCGCCCGCCAGGCCCGCCGCGCGGCTGCGACGGCAGAAATCGACGCCACGCCGGAGCTGCCGGCCGAGGTCATCGGCGTCGCCGAAGGGGCTTCCCGTTGCGGCTGCCCACGCACCTGGCATGCCGGCGGGGGTGACATCCCTCCCGGCGCGGGGTTGCGGCATCTGGTCGCCGTGCCGCTGGAGTCGGGTTCCCTGCGGGGCGCCCTGGTCGCCGGCCTTCGCCGCGGGGCATCGTGGCGCTGGCCGGTCGCCCGCAACCGGCTTGTTGCCCTGGCCCAGCGGGTTTCTGCGGTTGCCGAGTTGCTGCGGATGCGGGAAATCGAAGGAGCGGCGAATACCGCGCTGCGGGAAAGTGAACAACTGTCTCGCGCGGCCATTGACACCGCGGTGGACGGAATCCTCACGATCGACGAATGCGGCGTCGTGCAGACCCGAATCCCGCCGCGCAGCGACTGTTCGGCTGGTCGAGCTCAGAGCTGGTCGGGCGCAATGTCGCGACGCTCATGCCGGCGCAGTATGGCCAGGAGCACGACGAGTACCTGGCGCGCTACCTGCGTACCGGGGAACGTCGCATCATCGGCATCGGACGCGAGGTGACCGGGTTGCGCCGCGACGGGACGACGTTCCCGATGGATCTCGCGGTCAGTGAGGTCTGGCTGGGCGCGCGACGGTTGTTCACCGGGGTTGTCCGCGACATCAGCGAGCGCCGTAACTTTCAGGCCCGGCTCGCCCACCAGGCCATGCACGACCCGCTCACAGGCCTGGCCAACCGTGCGCTCTTGATCGAGCGGATAGAGCACGCCATAGCGCGGTTCGACCGCACGCGCGGCCATCTGGCCGTCCTCTTCCTCGACCTCGACCGGTTCAAGGTCGTCAACGACTCGATGGGGCATGACGCGGGGGACCAGCTGCTGGTGGAGGCGGCCGCCCGCCTCCGTGACGTGATGCGCCCGGCCGATACGGTCGCACGGCTCGGAGGCGACGAGTTCGTCCTGCTGGTCGAGGACGTCGCCGACACCAGGGCCGCGGCCGCCGTTGCCGCCCGGGTCGTCGCGACGCTTTCGGAGCCGTTCACTCTTCGGGGCAACGCCGCCTACGTCTCCGCCAGCGTCGGGGTCGCCCTCGGGGCCCCCGGGGATGTGGCGCAGGACGTGTTGCGAGACGCCGATGCGGCCATGTACGCAGCGAAGGCCGCCGGGCGATCCCGCTTCGAGATCTTCGACGGGACGATACGGGCCCAGGCCGTCGGGCGGCTCCACCTCCAGACATCCCTGCACCGGGCGCTCGAGCGCGAGGAGTTCGAAGTGCTGTACCAGCCCGAGGTCGACCTGACCTCCGGGGCTGTCGTCGCCGTCGAGGCCCTGTTGCGCTGGCGGCATCCCGAGCGCGGCCAGCTCGCTCCGGGCCACTTCCTCGACCTCGCCGACGATGCGGGCCTGATGCCAGAGATCGACTCCTGGGTGCTCCACCGTGCCTGCAGCGACATTGCCCTACTCAGCGAGCGACTTGGGCGGCCGCTCCCGGTGTGGGTCAACGTGTCCTCCCGGATGTTCTCCGACCCGCGCCTGCTTGACGTGGTCGGGGCCGCGCTGGCCGCGGCGGACCTGCCGGGCGGCCAGTTGGGCCTGGAGATCACCGAGGGTGTGCTGATGCAGAACGCAGCAGCGACGCTGCACGTGCTCGATCGCCTCAAGAGCATCGGTATCCGTCTCATCGTGGACGACTTCGGCACCGGCTATTCGTCGCTGGCCTACCTCAAACACTTCCCGGTCGACGGGCTGAAAGTGGACCGGGGTTTCATCTCGGGTTTGCCGCGCGACGAGGGTAGTTTGGCGATCATTCAAGCCGTCGTGACCCTGGCCCGCACCATGCGCATCGCGGCGGTCGCCGAGGGGCTGGAAACCGCCGAGCAGCTTCGAACCGTGAGCCTGCTCGGATGTCCGTACGGGCAAGGTTTCTTCCTGGGCCGCCCGGCGGATGCGGCGTCCGCCCTCATCGCGGCGGCGGCCGGGGTACCTCTGCTGGCCTCCGGTGCGGGCTGATCCTGCGGTTCGTCACACCTCCTGCGGGTGGGGGACAGCGCTTCTGCGATGCGGATGGCGCGCGGCGTGCGCCCCGTCGCGGACGCCCGCGCTGACCTGCGACAGGTAACGCGCCGTGTTCACCAGCGGCACATGGCTGAACGCCTGCGGGAAGTTGCCGGTCATTCGACCTGCGGCGGGATCCCACTCCTCGGCGAGCAGGCCGACGTCGTTGCGAAGAGCCAGCAGACGTTCGAACAGCTCCCGGCCCTCGCGCACCCGACCGTCGAGAGCCTTACAGTCGGCAAGCCAGAAGGTGCAGGCCAGAAAGGCTCCCTCATGGCCAGGCAGCCCGTCGACGTTGCCGTCCGCTGAGGTCGAGTACCGCAGGATGAAACCGTCTTCGGACAGCTCACGCTCGATCGCGTCGACCGTGCCCCGGATGCGCTCGTCCGCCGGCGACAGGAAGCCGACCAGAGGCAGCAGCAGCAGGGATGCATCCAGTGCAGTGGACCCGTAGTACTGCGTGAACGTGTTGCGGGACGCGTTGTAGCCCTGTTCCAGCACCTGGTTTCTGATCTGGTCCCGAACGCTTCGCCACCGTCGGGTCGGGCCGGGCAGGCCGCTGTGCTCGACGCCGCGGATGGCGCAGTCCAGCGCCACCCAGGCCATGACCTTGGAGTACACGAAGTGCCGGCGCGGGCCACGCACCTCCCAGATGCCCTCGTCGGGTTTGCGCCAGACGCTCTCGACGAACCCGATCAACTTGCGCTGCAGCGACCACGCCCCGTCGGCCGCCTGCATCCCTGCGTCGCGGGCCGCGTGCAGCGCGTCCATCACCTCGCCGAAGACGTCAAGCTGGAACTGGTCGACCGCGGCGTTGCCCACCCGGACCGGCGCCGCCCCCTGGTAGCCCGGCAGCCACGGCACTTCGAACTCGGTGAGCCGACGCTCGCCCGAGACTCCGTACATGATCTGGGTCTTGGCCGGGTCACCGGCGACGGCTCGCAGCAACCATTCCCGCCATGCGAGGGCCTCCTCCTGGAAGCCCGCCTCGATGAGGGCGGTCAAAGTGATCGTGGCATCTCGCAGCCAGCAGAAGCGGTAATCCCAGTTGCGGGGCCCGCCGAGCTGCTCGGGCAGGGACGTCGTTGCCGCGGCGACGATCCCGCCGGTCGGGGCGAACGTCAGGGCCTTCAGCGTGACGAGCGAACGGCGAACGGCCTCCTGCCACTCGCCGTCGTAGGTGCACGAGCCCATCCAGTTCGCCCACCAGGCTTCGGTCGTGGTCAGGAGCGCCCGCGCGTCCACCGGATTCGGAAGCGGAAGGTGGGAGGGGAACCACGTCAGGGAGAAGGCGACCGACTGACCGGCCTGCAGGTCGAAGTCGGCCCAGGTGGCAAGGTCGCGACCCACCAGCGGAACCTCTGACTGGATCGCCACGCCGTCCGGGCCGCCGATGGCGATCGTGCGTCCCTCCCGGCGGCGTACCCAGGGGACGACGTGGCCGTAGTCGAATCGCAACCGCAGCTCGCTGCGCATCCGGACGTGGCCGCGCACGCCTTCCACCACCCGCAACAGCAAGTGCTCGTCCGATCGCGGGCACATTGCGTCGACTACGCGGGCGACCCCGGTGTCTGTCTCGAACTCCGATTCGAGCACCAGAGTGTCGCTACGGTAGCGCCGACGTACGGCCCGCGGCGGCGCCACGGGGCTCAGCTTCCACCGACCGTGTTCCTCGTCGCCCAGCAATGCGGCGAAACACGCGGGGGAGTCGAACCGAGGCAGGCAGAGCCAGTCGACGGAACCGTCGCGGCCGACGAGCGCGCACGTGTGGGTGTCGCCGATGAGGGCGTAATCCTCGATGTTGAGTGGCACGAACCCCTCCTCGTTCGGATCCTCGGTCGGGCCGAGATGTCCGGCGGGCCGCGAGATGGGGGCGCTCGCGGCCAAGACCCCGCGCTGCGGGGCGACCCGATCTAGTGTGTCGGACGTGGTGACTCGAGTCGGGCCGGTGTCGGGCGGCGAGGCGAGTGGCGATTCGAGTGCCGGCGCGGGTCACGGATCGAGCGACGGCAGTTCGAGGCCTGACTCGATGCCCGGTGCGGGTGGCGGTTCGAGGCCCGGTCCGAAGCCGGGCGCGGGCCGCAAGCGCCTGTCGCGCAGGCGTGTCCTGGCGCTGGTCGCGGGAGGGCTGGCGGTCGTGGCCGTCGCACTCGTTCTGAGCACGCGCTACGGCACGCCCCCCAGTGCCGAGCTAGCGATCGTCTTCTCGCCCGGGACGAGCGCCCAGCAGCGGGACGCCGTGCTGGCAGCGTGCCCGGGGGCAGGCAGGGCGCAGGCAAAGCCGGTCGGCGGCGCTGTCCCCGCCGGTGCCACTCCCGCCCTGCGCTACGACATCTCCCACGCCGGCGATGCGGATCAGGCTGTGATCGTGCGCTGCGTGGCCGGCCGTCCAGGCGTCGCGGGAATCACGATCAACCGCGGAGACCAGCCCTGACGACGGGTGCCGGCACGTAACAGCGCGGCGCAGCCCTCAGTCCGCAGGTTCCCTCGTCTCCTCTGCGGCCGACGCGGGGTGCCGGTGCTCGATGGCATGGCGCAACTCAATCTTCTCGGCGTCGGTCATCCTTCCCTCGGACTTGGCCCGCCTAGCCTGCCGCAGGCTCACCAGGATCGTGATCAAAACGATCAGTCCGCTGCCGATGAGCGTCCCCCCCGTCCACCAACTGGAGAACGGCAGCGCCGACACGGTGCCCCAAATGACGCCAGCGGCCATCATGCCGAGCGCGAACACGATGGTGAATGCGGAGGAGAGCTTGTTGGCAGCTGCCTGATCAGCAAGATCGGCAGCCTTGTGTCGCGCCGCATCGAACCTGCGGCGTGCCCAGTCGTACTCCGTTGCGAGGACGAAGAAGCCGAGGGCGATGACGAGGAAGCCCGGACCGGGCAGCACAAGCAGCACGACCCCGACGCCGAGCACGGCAATCCCCAGGGCCGTCACGACCACCCGCCGGACCAGCCGTGTCCCGGATCCGATCACCATCGTGCCAGTCTCTCAGGTTGCAGGCCAGAGGTCGCGCCTCCGAGGTATGGCAGTGGGGCCGGCAGAGCGGTGGGGCCGGCAGAGCGGTGGGGCCGGCAGAGCGGTGGGGCCGGCAGAGCGGTGGGGCCGGCAGAGCGGTGGGGCCGGCAGAGCGGTGGGGCCGGCCGTGGCAGAGGGGCCGGCCGCGCGAGGGGGCCTTCGGGCGTAGGGTGCGCCCCGACCCGCGATGGAGGAGCGAGCGGCATGGGCGAGCACACGTACGGAATCAAGGAAGTCGTGGGGACGTCCCACGACTCGGTGCAGCAGGCGATCCGCAACGGCGTGGCCGACGCGGCGAAGACGATCGATCGGCTGGACTGGTTCGAAGTCGTCGAGGTACGCGGCCACGTCAAGGATGGGGAGGTCGGGCACTTCCAGGTGACGATGAAGGTGGGGTTCCGGTTGCCGGATGAGGCCTGACCCTCCCTCATCCTCGGGGTACCAGCGCCTCGACCTCCAGGCTGCGCGCAAGTATGTCGAACTCTTCGGATACCGAGATGTAGCCGAGCCTGGCGCCGGCGGCCAGCGTCCACGGCACGGCGGCGAACAGCACGGCAAGGGCCTCGTCATCGATGCACGTGACGCCACCTGCGTCGACCTCGACGCGCTGGCAGTGCAGCGGGACCGGGGCCAGCAAGGCAGCCCGGAGCAGGGGCACAGCGGCGAGATCGAGAACGCCGGACAGGACGACCCGGACTCGATCCATGTCTCGCTCGACCAGCACCTCTCCGCGCATTCGGCCTTGGGAGGCGAGGTGGGTGATCGCCATGCGCCCTCCCAGGAGCCGGTGCCGGTGTATCACTGGGAGGATCGGGCGGCCTTCGGCATCGGGACAGACCCATGAAGCCCATGACCGTCTGGGCCAGGCGGAGCAGCCGCCAGCGTCGAAGCTGCCAGGATGTCGGTGTGGACGAGGCCTTCGAGCGGATCCGACTTCCCGTCGTCGATCCCGTTTTGGGTGCCGTCGTCTTCGACGGGCTCGCCGCCGGCGCGCCGCAAGGCCGCGTCGTCCTCCTGTTGCACGGCTTCCCGCAGAGTGCGGCTATGTGGCGCGGCCAGCTAGGCGCACTCGGGGCGGCCGGGTACCGGGCCGTCGCGATCGACCAGCGCGGGTATTCACCCGATGCCCGACCCGTTCCCGTGCCTTCGTACGTGTCGGCCCACCTCGTCGCGGACACGCTGTCGTTCGCGGACCTCCTGGGTGGCGCACCCGGGGCGGCTGTCGACCTCGTAGGCCACGATTGGGGCGGTTTCGTCGCCTGGCACGTCGCGGCACGCCATCCAGAGCGGGTTCGCACGCTGACGGTGGTGTCCACGCCGCACCCGGCCGCCCTGTCCCAGGCCCTCACCTCGGGCGGCGACCAGACGGCGCGCTCTGCCTACATCCGGTTGTTCCGCCAGCCCGGCGAGGCCGAGCGCGTGCTGCTCGAAGGCGACGCCCGGCGGCTGCGCGCGATGTTCGTGGCCTCTGGCCTGCCCGCCTGCGACGGCTACGTCGACCGGATGACCGAACCAGGGGCACTGACCGCGGCTCTCAACTGGTATCGCGCCGCCAAACGGGGCGACACGCCGGGCGAGGTCACGGTGCCCACCCTGTACGTGTGGGGCGACGGCGACCCCGCCCTGGGCCGGGAGGCGGCGGAGGGGACAGCAGCCCACGTCCGGGGTCCGTACCGGTTTGAGCCCCTGCCAGGCGTGGGGCACTGGGTGCCCGAGACCGCGTCGTCGCTGTTCACGACGCTGCTGTTGGAGCACCTGGCCGCTTACGGCACGGCACGGTAAGCCAGCAGGGCTGCGATCAGCAGACCCCCGAAGGCCACTCCCAGGCGCAAGGGCCGGTCCGGGATGCGCTGGGCGATGGCAGCGCCGACCCGGCCGCCCAGGATGGTGCCCAGCCCCAGTGCGAATGCGGCTGCCCACTCGACCGGGCCGAAGGCGGCGAACAGCACCGCAGCGACGGCATTGATGACGCCGGCGAGGACGCCCTTGAGCGCGTTCGCCCGTTGCAGGGTGTCGTCGAGGAGCAAGCCGAACAAGGCCAGGAACATCACGCCTGCGGCGGCTCCGAAGTACCCGGCATAGACACCGACGATCAGGACGCCGGTCCACAGCGCCGGCCCGCCACTGTGAGCGGGGCGGGGGTCGGGGCGCGGATCGGCGCCAGGGGGGCTCCGCGGTGTCCGGCCTTCGCGACGGCCCTGAATCCGCCGGGCGAGCCTGGGCTGGGCAAGCAGAAGCATGCAGGCCCCGGCGACGAGAACGGGCACGACCGCGTCAAAGACCGACGCGGGTGTGACCAGCAGGACCACCCCGCCGATCAGGCCTCCGATCACACCGGGAATACCCAAGCGAACGACGCGCCGCCACTGCCCCCGCAGCTCGGCCCGGTATCCGATGCTGCCACCGATGGTCCCCGGCACGATGCCCACGGTGTTGGTCACGTTCGCGCTGACGCTGGGCAGACCTGCCGCAAGCAGGACGGGGAAAGTCAGCAGGGAGCCGCCGCCGGCGATGGCGTTGATCGCGCCGGCGACGATGCCCGCGCCACCGATGCCTATGGCGGTCACCAGGTCCATGTCTGCGTGACCGTCTCCCATTCGGGGTTGGGACCGCCTTAGCGTGGCACGTCACGGCGCTGCGCTCGACCCCCTGGCCGCGCGAGGCGGGTCACCTGATCTCGGTCACGCACATCGCGGCCGCGGCTGCGGGAGGTACTAGCCTTTCATTGTGGAGATCGAGCGGCTTCCCCTGCCTGGCATGCGGCTTGTTGCGGCGTTGTACTCGATGCCGGTCAGCACCGCCTCGATCCTGAAGAGCATCGCGGCCGGTGCCGAGGTGCGGGTCGCCCTGATGCGACGGTTGGAGGAACTCGCCAGAACCCTGAACGTCCTGGTGGGCACGCTCGAGGCGCCGGCCCGGGCGCTCGAGCCCGGGATGGTGCGCCTGGCCGGCGTGCTCGACACCGATGCCGTCGAGCAGATGGTCACGACCATGCCCACGCTGGTCCAGAAGCTGCAGGAGATCCTTGACGCGCTGGCGGGCCCGGTTCCGGCACTTGCTCAGATCGTCAACCAGCAGACCGTGGGCCGGGTCGGCAACTTGCTCGACCGCCTTGATGCGACTGTGCCCAGCCTCAACACGCTGCCGGGGACGGAAACTGAGCTGCGCGAAAGCATCGATCGGCTTGTCGGGCTCGTGGCGGACGGGCAGCGCACTTTCGGCGCGCTGCCCGGCGCGAGCCTGCTACTGGGACGCCGGAGCGGAGGCGGTAAGGAGAAGCAGGAGAAGTCCGACAAGGCCTTCACCGCTGCCGCGGCGCCGTCGGCCGAGGCGACTCTGCTGGCCCCTGCCGCGGAGGAACCGGCCCCTGCTTCGGAGGAACCGGTCCCTGCTTCGGAGGAACCGGCGCCCGCGAAGGTCAGGATCGGATAGGCGCTCCGCCTGCCGGGTTGCCCGTCGGCACCGGTCGCGGTCAGGATCGCCGTCATGCCCTCCTTCCCGCGGCACGGTGCGCTGTTGCTGGTCAGCTTCGGTGGTCCGGAGGGTCCGGCGGATGTCGAGCCCTTCCTGCGCAACGTGACGCGCGGGCGCAACGTCCCCGCCGAGCGCCTCGCGGAGGTAGCCGAGCGTTACCAGCGATTCGGTGGGGTGAGCCCGATCAACGATCAGAACCGGCTGCTGCTGGCTGCATTGCGCGACGAGTTCGCGCCACATCTGCCGGTGTATTGGGGGAACCGCAATTGGCACCCGTTCCTGGCGGAGACGCTCGCCGCGATGGCCGCTGACGGTGTGACCGTCGGCTACGCCTTTCTCACCTCCGCGTACAACTCGTATTCGGGGTGCCGGCAGTATCGGGAAGACCTCGCCCGCGCGCGGGCGGCGGTCGGGCCGGGCGCGCCGGCGATCGTTCGCATCCGTCAGTTTCACAATCACCCGGGGTTCGTGGGGCCCATGGTGGCTCGGGTTCGGGAGGCGGTGCAGGCGTTCCCGCCGTCTCGGCGTGAGGCCGCGCGGATCGTCTTCGTCGCCCACAGCCTGCCGGCGTCCCAGGCCGCCGCGAGCGGCCCCGCCGGAGGCGCGTATCAGCACCAGCTCGAGGCGACCGCCCGGCTGATCGTGGAGCGGCTCGACGGATCACCCGGATGGGGATTGGCCTACTGCAGCCGCAGCGGTCCGAGATCTGTGCCCTGGCTGGAGCCCGATGTGCTCGGCTGCCTGGACGTCCTCGCCGCGCAGGGCGTGCGCGACGTCGTCCTCGCGCCGATCGGCTTCGTCAGCGACCACATGGAGGTCGTCTACGACCTGGACGTCGAAGCCGCCGAGCGGGCGGCCCGGCTCGGGCTTGACCTGCGCCGGGCTCGGACCGTCGGCGCGGATCCGGCGTTTGTGGCGATGGTCAGGGAGCTGGCCGAGGAACAGGTGGATCCGGACAAGCCGCGGCGCTCTCTGGGCCCGGACGGGCCCGGTCATGCCGTCTGCCCGGCCGGGTGCTGCCTGCCCACCGGTCAGCCGGAGCTGCCAGCCGTCAGCGGGGCGCCCGGGAGCACGCAGGGGTGAGGCGGCCGGTTGCGGCGGCGCGGCTCAGGAGGCGGCCGCCAGTGCCAGGGCGCCTGCGCTCCATGCCTGCGCGCGGGCCCGGCGGGTGGCGGTGGCGAGACGGGCCAAGGCGGTCGAACGTCCCTGGAACTCGCTTCGGCTCACGCTCGCCCCCTCATCCTGGCCGGCGGCAGCAAGAATCGCGCTGACCCGGTCACAGCGATCGAGCAGCTCGACGCTACGGTCCGGAAGACCAGGCGGAACCCGCGCTGGCGACGGTGCGGCGCCGGTCGCGAGGGCGGCAAGGGCGCCGTTGGCGTCGCGCGCCACGTCGAGCCGCATCAGGTCGTCGGCAACGGCCCGCAGGCACGCCAGCAGCTCATGCTCGGCCTCGCCGGGATTCACCAGCGTCCACCCCGTCACGTCAGCCGGCCAGAATCGCCAGCACGGCTCGCCGGCGACCGGGCCGGGCGGAACCAAGATGACCCCTCCCTGCGCGGGACGAGTGGCGCTGCGTCCGCCGATGACGGCCGCACCGGCGGCGAGGGCCGCACGCCGCGCCTCCGGGGGCCCGGCGAGGTCGGCGACGTCACCGGGGGCCGGCAGGGCCAGGCGGAACCAGGCGACGCCCGCACGGCGCAGGTCGCCCAGGTGCAGCAGCAGCGGCTGCGCCCGTGGCTGGGGCTCGGGGGCACGGACGCACCGTGCGCCCTGGGCCATGCCGGTATAGAGGGCCTCAGCAAGGTCGTCGAGCCCGGCCAGGCCGGCAAGCCACGCGTTACCCCACGAGGTCACGAGAGCAGCCGGAATTGGTTCGGACACGGGCATCACGGAAGGTCACGATCTGCTCACAACGTGCGCTGTGAGCAAGAGCACATGGCATTTGGCGGGCATGATTCGCCCGTCTGCGACGTTCACAGTACAGCAAAGCCATCGACCCTCGGCCCCGCGCGGGCCGCCTTACCTCAGGATGACATGCCTTCTCGTACCGCACCTTCCGTCACTCGGCGGTCCCGGCGCGGGCACGCGTCCACCCGGTCGCTGTCTGTTGCCACGCGTCCAGACCTGGCCGAGCAGGATCTTGAAGTTGTCACCGATCTCGTCGCCAAGGCGCAGGACGCCGGCGAGGTCCGAGTGGAGTCGCTGCGCGAGGCTCTCGACGCGGCGGATCTCGACGAGGAGCTCCTGCCGGCGATCCTTCAGCAGCTTGCCGAGGCCGGTGTGGATGTCGCCGGCCCAGCGCCCTCGCGCGGCCGCGCGCGGGCGCGCGGCGACGGCCCTGATCTCGACGAACCCGCAAGCGGAACTCACGATCTCGTTCGGCTGTATCTGCGCGAGATCGGCCGGGTGCCGCTGCTCACCGCCGAAGAAGAAGTCGAGCTGTCCAAGCGCATCGAGGCCGGGCTCTACGCGCAGCACAAGCTCGACACCGACCCGCCCGTGGATGCGGAGCTCGCGTCGGAGTTGGTGCAGCTCGCGGCGATCGGCCGGGCGGCGAAGCAACACCTCGCCGCCGCGAACCTGCGGCTCGTGGTGTCCGTGGCAAAGCGGTACGCCAGCCGCGGCGCGCCGTTGCTCGACGTCGTCCAGGAGGGCAACCTCGGCCTGATCAGGGCGGTCGAGAAGTTCGACTACGCCAAGGGGTACAAGTTCTCCACGTACGCCACGTGGTGGATCCGGCAGGCGATCGGCCGGGCGCTGCCCGAGCAGACCCGCACGATCCGGGTGCCCGTGCACGTCTCGGAGCAGCTGGGCAAGCTGTCCCGGGCGCAGCGGGCCCTGCTCGCCCAGCACGGCCGGGAGGCCACCAACGAAGAGCTGGCCCAGCACCTGGGCATCACGGCTGACCACGTGGCGGAGTTACGCGATCACGCGCGGGACGCCGTCAGTCTGGACGCCCATGTCGGCGACGAGGGCGAGGCCGCGCTCGGCGACTTCATCGAGGACGTGGATGCGCCGGCTCCGGCCGACATAGTTGCTTATGGCGAGATGCAGCGTGCCCTGCAGCAGGTGATGAGCTCCCTCGGGGCGCGGGAGCGGGAGGTGCTTCGCCTGCGCTTCGGCCTCAGCGACGGCCGGCCCCGCACGCTGCAGGAGGTCGGTGACCGCCTGGGGCTGACGCGCGAGCGCATCCGCCAGCTTGAGCGGGAGACCCTCGCCCAGCTGCGGCACCCGTCGCGGGCCGGGCAGCTACGCGACTTCGTGGCCTGACGCAGCGCAGGTCGCGCCGGTCAGCCGCCTCCTGGGAACGGCCTCGACGACGTGTGCAGCACCGCGCCTGCACGGGCACGGTGCTCACAGCCTCAGAACCCCATCGAGCGACCCACGATTTCTTTCATGATCTCGTTGGTGCCGCCGTAGAGCCGCTGCACGCGGCTGTCGCGCCAGAGCCTGCTGATCTCGTACTCGCCCATGTAGCCGTAGCCGCCGTGCAGCTGCAGGCACGTGTCGACCACCTTGCATTGCAGGTCGGTCGTCCAGAACTTCGCGCCGGCCGCCTCGGGCGCGGTCAGCTCGTCGGCGTTGAGCGCCTCGATGCACCGGTCGACGAACACGCGCGCCACCGAGACCTCGGTCGCCATCTCGGCGAGGCTGAAACGGCTCGCCTGGAACGAGCCGATCGGCTTGCCGAACGCGGTCCTCGTCCGGCAGTAGTCCATCGTCAGCGCCAGTGCGCGCTCGCAGACAGACACCGCCGCGCCCGCGATCGACAGCCGCTCCTGAGGCAGGTTCCTCATGAGGTAGACGAACCCCATGCCTTCATCACCGAGCAGGTTCCGGGCGGGCACTCGGACGTCGGAGAAGAAGGCTTCGGCGGTGTCTTGCGCCTTCAACCCGGCCTTGTCGAGGTTGCGGCCGCGATCGAAGCCGGGCATGCCGCGCTCCACGACCAGAAGACTGATCCCCTTGTAGCCGGCGCCAGGATCGGTCTTCGCGACGACGATGACCAGGTCGGACAGGATGCCGTTCGTGATGAAGGTCTTCGAGCCGTTGAGGATGTAGGTGTCCCCATCCCGCCGCGCCGTGGTGCGGATCGCCTGCAGGTCGCTGCCCGTGCCCGGCTCGGTCATCGCGATGGCGGTGATGATCTCACCGCGGGCGAAGCCGGGCAGCCAGCGCTCCTTCTGCTCCTCGGTGCACAGGTCGAGCAGGTACGGCGCGACGATGTCGTTGTGCAGTGGGAAGCCCACGCCCACGGTGCCGGTGTTGACGATCTCCTCGCCGAGGATGGCGTTGTAGCGGAAGTCGCGGATCCCGCCGCCGCCGAACCGCTCCGGGACGTCGAAGGCGAGCAGGCCCTGGGCGCCGGCCGCGGTCCAGATGTCACGGTCGACGATGCCCTGGCTTTCCCAGCGCTGCGCCCGCGGTGCCGCCTCCTTGCTGAGGAAGTCGTGGCAGAGCTTGCGGAATGCGTCGTGCTCCGCGGTGAACAGAGTGCGCCTCACGATGCTGCCTCCGGCCGCTGGGCGTCGACGGGACCGTCCCGGCACGCCGAGGGTTCGGCTTCCATCCTGCCCGGTCCTGTCCCGGGCCTGCGAATGGTCAGCGCAGTCTGGCGACCCCGCGAACTCAGCGCGGCGGCATCCGCAGGGCGCCGTCCAGCCGGATGACCTCTCCGTTGATCATGATGTTCTCGACGACGTGGCGGGCCAGCGCAGCGAACTCGGCCGGCTCCCCGAGCCGGGACGGAAACGGAACCTGGGCCCCGAGGGCCGCGCGAGCCTTTTCGGGAAGCCCGGCCAGCAGTGGGGTATCGAAGAGCCCAGGCGAGATCGTGACGACCCGGATTCCCTTGTCGGCGAGGTCGCGCGCGGCGGGCAGTGTCATGGCATAGATCGCACCTTTGCTCGCCGCGTACGCGACCTGGCCGATCTGCCCGTCCTGCCCCGCGATCGAAGCCGTGTTGAGGCACACGCCGCGCTCACCCCCCTCATCCGGCTCGTTGCCGAGCATCGCCGCCGAGGCCAGGCGCAGCACATTGAAGGTCCCAATGAGGTTGACTTTCACGACGGTCAAGAACGTGTCTTGCCGGTGCGGGCCCTTCGATCCGGCGATCTTTTCGGCCCACCCCATCCCGGCGCAGCACACGCTCACCCGCAGGCCGCCAGGGGACGCGGCTGCCGCCGCCTCGACCGCGGCCGCCACCTGATCCGGCTCGGTGACGTCGGCGGCAACGAAGGACGCGCCGGCGCCGAGTTCCTCGGCCAGGGCAGCGCCGCGGTCGGGGTCACGGTCGGCGATCGTCACCGTCGCTCCGGACTCACGTAGGAGCCGCGCCGTGGCGGCCCCCAACCCGGACGCACCGCCGACCACCAGCGCCGATCGTTCAGCAAGGTTCATGGCAACCGACCGTAACCTGACCGCGGGCCCCAGCGCGAGGTCTGGCGCGAGGTGCGGCGCACGACCGCCGCGCGTCGCCGTACGCCGCGGGACGGCGTGTTGCGAGCCGATCGTGTGGGCCGTCAGCGGGCGGCGGCCCGCCGGTACCTCCGCACCGCGAAAGGAACGAACACGGCCAGGATGCCGATGCTCCACGCCAGCGACAGCCAGGCGGAGTTTCCGACGGGGTAATCCATCGTCAGGCCGCGGACGGCGGTGACGGTCACGCTCACCGGCTGGTACTCGGCGAAGCCCTGCATCCAGCTGGGCAGCTGGTCGAGCGGCACGAACGCGGTGGAGCAGAACGTCAGCGGGAACAGCCAGATGAAGCCCCCTGACTGGGCCGCCTCCACCGTCTTGACGCTGAGCCCGATGACCGCCGAAATCCAGCTGAAAGCGAAGCTGAAGAGCATGAGCAGCCCCGCCGCCGCCAGATAGGCCCACCAGGTGTTGTCGGGGCGGAAGCCCACGAGCAGACCCACGATCAGCATGGCGGCCACGCTGATGCCGTTGCGGATGATGTCTGACATGGTGCGGCCGACGAGGACAGCCGAGCGGGCCATCGGCAGGGAGCGGAACCGGTCGATGATCCCCTTGTGCAGGTCTTCGGCGAGCCCGATGCCGGTGCCGACCGAGCCGAACGCCACCGTCTGGACGAAGATGCCGGCCATGAGGAAGTTGACGTAGTTGCCGCCGGGGACCTGGATGGCGTTGCCGAACACGAAGCGGAACAGCAAGACGAACATCACCGGCTGGATGATCGAGAACACCAGCAGTTCCGGCATGCGGGGCAACTGCACGATGTTGCGCCAGCACAGCACCCACGCGTCGGCCAACGCCCAGTAGAGCTTGCCGTGCCGGCCCGCCCCCGCCGTGAGCGCGGCCCGCTCGGCCGGGGCAATGACGCTGGCGGTGGTCATGCCGCCTCCTTTTCCACGTCGTCGGTGCTGGTCTTCTTGCCGGTGAGGGCGAGAAACACGTCGTCGAGCGAGGGCCGCCGCACGGAGAGGTCTTCCAGCGGGACGCCCGCGGCGTCGAGGGCTCGCACGACCTCGGGAAGCAGCGCGGCCCCGCCGGGGACCGGGCCGCCGACCCGGCGCAGCTCTGGCACGATGTCGGGTTCGGCGCACAGGTGGGGACGCAGGGCGCGGGCCGCGGCTGCGAGGTCGCCGCCCTTCCGGACCACGATCTCCAGGTGGTCGCCGCCCACCTTGCTCTTGAGCTCGTCCGCCGTGCCCTCGGCGATCACCAGCCCCTCGTCGATCACGGCGATCCGGTCGGCCAGCTGGTCGGCCTCCTCCAGGTACTGCGTGGTCAGCAGGAGCGTGGTGCCCTCGCGGACCAGCTCGGAGATGATCTCCCACATCGAGAGCCGGCTGCGGGGGTCGAGGCCGGTCGTCGGCTCGTCGAGGAACAGCACAGGTGGGGACACCACCAGCGACGCCGCGAGGTCGAGCCTGCGCCGCATGCCGCCCGAATACGTCTTCACGGGCCGCCCGCCCGCCTCCACCAGGTCGAAGCGTTCCAGGAGCTCGTCGGCCCGCCGCCGGCACGCCGCCCGGGGAACGTGGTAGAGCCGCCCCACCATTTCGATGTTCTCGAAGCCGGTCAGGTACTCGTCCACTGCCGCGTACTGTCCCGCCAGCCCGATCGCGGCGCGCACCTTGTTCGCCTGCCGGACGACGTCGAAACCGGCGACCTCCGCGTGCCCCGAATCGGGCGTCAGCAGGGTCGCCAGGATGCGCACCGCCGTCGTCTTGCCCGCGCCGTTGGGACCCAGTACGCCCAGAACCGTGCCGGCCTGGACCGTCAGGTCGAGGCCGCGGAGCGCGTGGGTCTTGCCGTAACTCTTGTGGAGGCCCTCGGCGAGAACCGCAGGTTTGGTCGTCACACCTGAAAGTTACGGCGGCAATACGACAGAACCGGATCGCCCAAGCGGCTCATTGGTGGCGGATCGCTCAGCTCGCGGCGAACAGCGGCGGCGGGGGGGCGTCGTCAGGGCGGACGGCGTCCGCTGCCGGATGCTCCACGACGGCCAGGACGCGACCGGCCATGAAACGCGCGGTGCGCACGACCGTGCCGCCGCGGGTCAGCTCCGACACCTCCACCAGACCGCGCCCCGTGCGCACCTCGACCCGACGCCCGGCGCGCGTGGCGACAACCTCATACGTGCGGGAGGCGCCGCCGGTGTCGATCAGAATCTCCACCCTGTCGCCCTTCACAAGGGGCACAACGTCGTCTGCCGGCTCGATCATCCAGACCGGGCGGCCCGCACGAGACACAGAACGGGATTCGGTCTAACGTGTCCGTCCCGAGGAGGGCCGTTTCGAGGAGAGTGGGGATGGACTTGGAGGACACCGCCGACGGGCTCGTTGCCGCCACGAGGTACGCCGCCAAAGGGTGGCGGGGGCGCTGGTGTCAGAAGCCGAGCGCAGGCCTCCTGACCTCGGGTACGCGCGCCAAACCCACCCGTGCGTCCGCGCCCCGGTTGAGGTGGAATAGACGCGTGCGCCGTGCACGCCCCCAGCGGCCGGTCCTGATCACCTCGGCGGAGCGCAGCCGCCGGGAGGAGATCGGGCACCGGGAGCGCCGCTATGTCATGGCAATGATGGTCCGCGTCGTGCTGTTCATCGTCGCGGTCGTGGCACTGCACAGTTGGCTCCGCTTCGTCGGGATGATCGCAGCCATCGCCATCCCGTGGCTCGCTGTCTCGTATGCCAATGCGGGACCCATTCGCAGCCGGAAGGGGCAGCCATCCCTGTACCGGCGGGACGCGTCGGCCCTGACGGATGATCCCTACCCACTGGGAGACGGCGGCCAGACGATCCTGGAGGGGGAGTGGACCGGCCCGCGCTCGCGGCGGGATCGGCCGGCAGAGTGGGCAGAGCCGGCACAGCCGGCACGGGCCGCGTTATCCGGAGCTCTCAGCGAAAGAGAGTCCCCCCACCGGCGGTCGTAGCGGTGTCCGACGCCCCGACGGCACCGCCGGCCGAGAAGCCGGCCGACACCCCCGCGGTGGCGCCGGGCTGGCCCACCACGGCCTCGACATGAGTCGCCACGCGGGGCGGATTGACCCGTGGAGGGCTCGGTTGGGGCGATAGTGCTGACGTGATGGCTACGGCAACCGGCAGCGCGAAGACAAGCGGCGCGAAGATGCGCCACATCCTTCGCTGGAAACCTCGACGCACAACCCCCCATCGGCGCGGCCCAGCGGCCATGTGAGTCTTCTGCTGAGGCGCTACGGTTCGTCCACGGCCAGGCCGAGGGACTCGCCGTGGTGGAAGCGCGTCGGAAGAAATGCTCGGTGGCAACGCCAGGGATGGAAGGCACGTGTCGTCAGGATGAGCGCAGCTGCACCAGGGGTCACTGAGACCGCCGCGACCAGCGCGACCACGTCCGCAGCGCGGCGCCCCGGAACGCCGCTGCGGCCGGGTCGGGGCGGAGACGTCCCGCGCGGTTCGGGCAGGCGGGAGCAGGCGCACCTGCCCGCGCTGGACGGGCTGCGGGCACTCGCCGTCTCCGCCGTCGTGCTTTACCACGCGGGCGTGACATGGGCCCGCGGCGGCCTCTTGGGCGTCGACGTGTTCTTCGTGCTCTCTGGCTACCTGATCACCGGTCTGCTGTTGAGCGAGAAGCGGCGTATCGGCACCATCTCGCTGCGCAACTTCTGGATCCGCCGGGCGCGCAGGCTGCTGCCCGCGTTGCTGCTCGTCCTGGTGGCGGTCGCCATCGTCTGGCGGCTCACTGCGCCGCCGGCGTCCCTGCCGGGGGTGCGC
>JADGOW010000039.1 GCA_017882765.1 Frankiaceae bacterium | reverse complement strand
TCGGGCCGCTCGGCGGGTTGATCTACTTCATCGCGGCGGCGCAGCATCTGACCTCGGGCCACACGACTGCCCGCGTCGTCGAGTCGGCTGCGGCCGGGGTGGTTGTGGCGGTCGCACTGGCCGTCCTGCTGGGCATCCGCGACCCCAGGAAGGGATCCCGGGAAGCCGTCGCCCAGGCGTGGCTACCGGAAACGTCGTTCAGCGACCAGGGTCGGGCGGCGCCGGTGCTGGGCCTCGACGGCCGCCCGAAAGTGCTCACCGCCTTGCTACGCGGGGCCTCCCTCGCGACGCTGGGCGCCGCCGCCGCACGCCGGATGGCCCCGGGCGACCCGCGCCTCGGGCCACCGCTGAAGGCCGCGGAGGAGCAGCGTCGAGCGGTCGCGACCGCGCTCAAGCCGCGCGGGCGACTCGTCCCGCGGACGCTGCCGTCCTGGGGTGACGCCGTTCAGGTTGCTGCGGACGATCCTGGCCTGGGCGGCACGACCCGCCTCGGGCTCCGCAACGTCGACCTGGCCATCGGGCGCAGCACGGGCATCCTCACCGGCGAGGAGAGCGCTCCCGAGTCGTCTCGGTTCGGTTTCGGTCTCACCGTCGAGGTGCTGCGGGCCGTGCTGCACCCGGATGCCGCGCTGTTCCGGTACGGCGTGCAACGGGCAATTGCTCTCGGTACCGCCATGTACGCGCTGCAGGTGACTCATGGCGGAGAGAACGCCTACTGGATCATATTGTCACTCTGGACGGCGCTGCAGCCGCGGGCCCGGGCAACTATCGTCAAAGCAGTGCAGCGGTCGGCGGGCACGCTCGTCGGCGCCGGGCTGGCGATCGTCGTCTCCCTGGTCCTGCCGGATGCGATCCTCTACCCGGCCGTCGCGGGAGTGATCCTTTTGGTGGGCCTGGCCTTCATGCAGCGCGACTACGTGGTGACCGCGGCGGCCATGGGTGCGTTCATCGCGCTGGAAAAGGGCGTCCCCAGTCACAACGTCTTGGGCTGGGCCGGGCTGCGCGTTCTCGACACGGCCATCGGGTGCGTTCTGGCCATCCTCGTGACCTACCTCATCCTGCCCGCGCGCCCGCGGCAGGAGTATCGGCTCAGGCGCGCCCGGGAGGCTCTCGACGCCGCGGTGGACTGCCTGCTGGCGGCGAGCGCCGCCGGTCGGTTCGACGCGGCGGCCGCGCGAAAGGTGTACGCGCGCGTCCTGTCCTGCCTGACGGACCTGGAGAACGAGCGTGACCTCGTCCCCGCTGCCGGATTGGCGGCCTACGACGCCCAGGTCGCCGCGCTGACCCAGGCGCACGACGACCTGCGCATGCTCACGCTGCTCGTCGTGCACGACCCTGCATCGGAGATCATCCCCGTCACGCTGGAGACGATCAGGCAGGAATACGCCGCAACGGCCGCCGCACCCGCCTGAAGCGCGGCCGGGCTGCGCATCCCCAGCCCGCCCGCGGCTAGCCCCGCCCGCTGCTCGCGCCCCGCCGCGGCTAGCAGCGGGCGGGGCGCGAGCAGCCTCGGGTCGGCTCAGCCCCAGCTTGCCTCCGACGGGTCGAGGACGCCGCCCTCCAGCCAGGCGAAGTCACCCGACAAGGTGCGCATCGCGGCCTTGTAGTTGTCGCTGTCGTTGTTGCTGGTCAGCCCCTCGAACAGCGTCTCCACCCGCAGCCGCGACTGCTGGCAGAACAGCTCGGCCAGCGCGGCGGCCTCGCTGCCGTGCGCGGGATCGTCCTCCGCGATCATCTTCGCCCGCACGACCGCTGCCGTCATCGCGAACAGCTCGCAGCCGATGTCGACGATGCGGCCGAGGAACGCCTGCTTGTTCTCCAGGCGTCCCTGCCAGCGCGCCATCCCGTAGAAGGTGTTGCGGGCGAGCTTGCGGCTGGAGCGCTCCACGAAACGGAGGTGGCGGGCCAGCGGACCGAAATCCTCGGTGAAGGTCTTCGGATTCATGCCCTCGCCCACAGCCAGCTTGGGCAGCCACTTCGCGTAGAAGCCGGCCGCGCGCCCGGCGGCCTTCGCCTTGTCCTTTGTGGCGACGCCTGGCTCGATGATGTCGCCGGCCACGGCGAGATGCTGGTCAACCGCCTCCCGGGCGATGATCAGCTTCATGATCTCGCTGGAGCCCTCGAAGATGCGGTTGATCCGCATGTCCCGCATCATCTGCTCGGCGGGGATGGGCTTCTCGCCCCTTGCCGCCAGGGACGCCGCGGTCTCGTACCCGCGGCCGCCGCGGATCTGGATGAGCTCGTCGGCGATCTGCCAGCCCATCTCCGACGACCACAGCTTCGCTATCGCCGCCTCGATCCGGACGTCGTTGCGCTTGTCGTCGGCGAGTGCGGACGACATCTCCAGGACCGCTTCCAGCGCGTACGTCGTCGCCGTCACGAAGGCGATCTTCTGGGCGACGGCGTCGTGCTGGCCCACGGGCTGTCCCCACTGCACCCGCACGTTCGACCACTCGCGAATCACGCCGAGAGCCCACTTCGCCTGCGCGGCGCAGATGGCCGGTAGCGCGAGCCGGCCGACGTTGAGGGTCGCGAGGGCCACCTTGAGGCCGCGCCCCTCGCCGCCGACGAGGTTCTCCGCGGGGACGCGGACGTTGGTGAAGCTCGTCAGCGAGTTCTCGATCCCGCGCAGGCCCATGAACGCATTGCGCCGCTCGACGACGATGCCGGGGGTGTCGGCCTCGACCACGAACGCGCTGATGCCGCCCTTGTGCCCTTCCGACTTCGGCACCTTGGCCATGACGACGAGCAGCTTCGCGATGACGCCGTTGGTGGCCCAGAGCTTGCGGCCGTTGAGGATGTAGGCGGAGCCTTCCTCGGTCGGGACGGCGGTGGTCGCCGTCCGGGCGGGGTCGCTGCCCACGTCGGGTTCGGTGAGCAGGAAGGCGCTCACCTCGCGGGTGGCGACGCGGGGCAGGAAGCGGCGCTTCTGCTCCTCGGACCCGAACAGCCGCAGCGGCTCGGCGACGCCGATCGACTGGTGCGCGGACAGCAGCGTGGACAGCGCGGAGTGCCACGACCCGACCACTTCCAGCGCACGGTTGTAGTAGACGGTTGACAGCCCGAGCCCGCCGTACTCCGGCGGAACCTTGATGCCCAGGGCGCCGATCTTGCCGAGCCCCTCGACGACCTCGTCAGGAATCTTCGCGTCTCGCTCGATCTGCGCCGGGTCGACCTGGCCGGTCAGGAAGTCGCGGAGCTCGGCCAGGAACTGCTCGCCGCGCTGCGCGTCCTCGACGTCGGGACGTGGATGCGGGTGCACGAGGTCGAGGCGGAAGTGCCCCAGGAACAGCTCCTTGGCGAAGCTCGGCTTCTCCCAAACTTGTTCGCGAGCCGCCTCCGCGACCTGGCGGGACTCTCGTGCCGAGACGTCCTGACTCATCACTACCTCCCGGAGTGCAGGGGAACAGAACCCCGCTCGATCGACACTACGACGATGCGTCGAAGCTGGTCCAGGGCCGAGCGGCCCGGTAGCCGCCGGGCCCTTTCACCCTCCTACCCGCATCCGCCATTCGCACTCCGGCCCGGCCCCGGCGATGGACCCTGACGGCGAGGAGGTGAACGGTGGCGGGTGTCCAGGACGGGCCAGGGAAGCGGCCGGCGTGGTGGATCGCCGGGCGCGCGCTCCTCGCGGGGCTTCTGGCGACCGTGCTCGCCTCGTGGCTTGGTTCCTGCGAGAGCTCCAGCCCGCCGCCTCCACCGGACGTGCCCCAGGGCGCCCACCTGCTGCCCGGCCTGCGCATGCGGGCCCTGGCCGGGACGGCGTCGAACCTGTGGAGCGTCGGCGAAACCGGCGGCGGCGCCCCCGTCGTGGAACACCGCACCGATGCCGGCTGGCAGGACGAGAGCGGCAGGCTTCCGACGCTGCCCGGGTTACGGCTGTTCGGCGTGGCCGCCGACGGCAACACCGTCTGGGCGGCCGGGCAAGGGGCCGTGGCCGGGACATCGGCGACGGTTCCCGTCGTCGTGGGACGTGACCCGGCGGGGACGTGGCGGCAGGCGGGTCTTCCCGCCGGCGAGGGGTACCTGACCGCGGTTGCGGCGGCAGGGTCAGAGGTCTGGGCCGTGGGGGAGCAGAGCGGCCGTGCTCTGATCATCCACGGCAGCGGGGGCACCTGGACGAGTGCGGTGCTTGCCTCCCACGACACCCAGTTCCAGTCCGTGCAGCTGTCGGCCGTGAGCATCGCTGCGCCGGGAGAAGTCTGGGCTGTCGGTTCGGCGTCGGACGGGACGGGCGAGGTCCGCCCGCTGGTCGCCCACGGCACCGCGGGCCGATGGCAGCCCACCGTGATCAAATCCATCGCGCCGGCGTGGGGGGAGCTGACGACGGTGTTTGCCCTGTCCCCGCTGGACGTGTGGGTCGGCGGCCGGGACGAGGGCACGCCCGACTCGGTCCACATCTGGCCGCTACTCGGTCACTGGGCGGGCAGGGCCTGGCGGTGGGACACCTCGGTCGACCACGACTCGTGGACCCTGACTGCCCTGGTGGGCGGCACCTCCGCGGGTCTGTGGGCTCTTGGGGGCTCGGGCCAGTGCTCGGACCCGAACGGCTCCTGCAACCTCGTTCTGATTCGCCGGGTCGGCGCCAACTGGGTCGACGAGGGCACCCTCGGCCCCGGCATCCCGGTCGCGGCAGTCGCCGGCCCGCCTGGGGGGCGGCCGGTCATCCTCGGCAGGGCGGTCACTTCCGCCGAGGCCCCGCCGGTGTCCTTCGTTGTCAGTTGAGCCGGCTCGCATCCGGCGACCGGCGAAGGGTCTGGGTGGTGCGTGCCGTGTCGCCCGGGGTCGGCCCGTTGCCGTCGGTCGGATAGGGCGACGGCGTGCTCGGGCCCGGGTGAGTGAAGTCGTCGGACTACGAAGTGGCCCACGACGATCGCGATGACTGACCCGAAGGCGACGTCGCGAGTCCGGGTGATGACGATTTCCCAGTCGCCCGGCTGGGCGACGTTGACGAGCAGCACGGACAGCGGCGCGATGCAGGCTGCAAACAGCGCCGCGTTGACGGCTGCGATCGCCTCGGCGAAGAGAGTCAGCAGGAAGGCGGCGGCGATCAGTAACGGCTTGCTGCCCGTCACTGCGGCCAATCCCCCGGCCAGCGCCGCACCACTGACGAGCATGATCGAATGACCACTGTCATGGCTCCGACAGGAACCTGCCCCGCGAGGCGCCGGGGTCGTGCAAGAACAGGCCATCGTCGAGGCCCTCGACAGCGAGCCGACGGTCCGGCGCCGCGTTCAGGTACGCCCCAGCGCCACGACTGCTGCCGCAAGCTCGGGATCGCCCCCGCTCCCGGCCAGCAGCACGTTTCGCCGCTCCCGGCCAGGAGCACGTTCGCCATCGTGCGGGGACACGTCGGGAGTGGAGTGCACGAACCGGCGCACTGCAACGGCGAACGCTGCCGGGCCGTTCGTCCGCTCGGCGGTGGCGACGTCCGGGCGGCACTTACTTTTCAAGGCCACCTTCGGGTGACGACTGAAGAACGACAGAAGGGTCCGCACTCCCCGCCGACGAGATCAGCCCGCAGGAGGCCTCAGGGGGCGGATCACGCCCTCCTGCACCACACTCACCGCGAGGCGTCCGTCTCGCGTGAAGATCTCACCCCGCGCCAGGCCGCGGCTGCCGCTGGCAGACGGCGAATCCTGGTCGTACAGGAACCATTCGTCGGCACGAAAAGGCCGGTGGAACCACATCGCGTGGTCGAGACTCGCGCCGAGGATCTGTCCGGTGCTCCAGGCGACGCCGTGGGACAGAAGCACGCTGTCGAGCAGCGTCATGTCGCTGGCGTAGGTAACCGCGCAGACGTGCAGCAACGGATCGTCCGGGAGAGGCCCATCCGTTCGCATCCACACTTGGGACCGGGGTTCCTGCGGCCCCTCGTTCCTGGCTGCGCGGTCAACGGCGGCGCGTGGCACGTCGCCGACGTAGCGGACGTCGATCGGGCGCGGCCGGCTGTACCAGCCGGCCAGTTCGTCCCGGTAGGGGGCGTAGCGCTCCTGAAAGGTGGGCAGCGTCTCCGGGTCGGGCGCGGACGGCATCGGCACCTGGTGCTCGAAGCCTTCCTCCGGGGCTTGGAACGAGGCGCTCAGGATGAAGATCACTTCGCCGTGTTGGACAGAGACGACCCGCCGTGTTGTGAACGAGCGGCCGTCTCGTACGCGGTCGACCTGGTACACGATCGGAACCTGCGGGTCGCCAGGGCGCAGGAAATACGCATGCAGGCTGTGCACGGGCCGCTCGCTCGGGACGGTCCGGCCCGCCGCCACAAGGGCCTGCCCAGCCACGTGACCGCCGAACACCCGCTGGAGGCTTTCGTGGGGGCTGCGGCCGCGGAAGATGTTCACCTCGATCGCCTCAAGGTCGAGGATTTCCAGCAGCCGTCCCAGCGCCGGTGAGCGGCGCGCCGCGGGGCCTTTCTGTTGCGGCAGGTGTACGTCGTCGGCGTTGTCCACAGCCGCATCCTTGCAGGCGTGGACGGTGGGGCGCTGTCTACCCGCGCGCGGAGCACGGCAGGGTGGATGCGTGAGCGGCCCCGGCGACCCGAGTGGGGATGCGGTGACGTCCGGCGTGGGAGACGCGGTGACCCTGGGCGTCGAAGAGGAGTTCCAGCTGCTTGACGTCGAGACGGGCCACGTCGTGTCCCGGGCGCCGGCGGTGCTCGCGGCGCTGCCCGCCGCAACGCCTCCGGAATGGGTGCAGGGCGAGCTCACGCAGTCGCAAGTCGAGATCGCGACCCCCGTGTGCCGGTCATTGGATGAGCTGCGAGCCCATCTCGAGCACTGGCGACGCGTCACCTCGCAGGCTGCGGCACAGGCCGGCTGTGTCCTGGCTGCCAGCGGCACCCCGCCGGCAGGGGACTGGCGCGAGCAACGCGCGACCCGCTCGCAGCGCTACCTCCCGCTGCACGACGGGATGCGCCATCTCGTCGATGAGCAGCTCATCGCTGGATGCCATGTCCACATCGGCGTCAGCTCTCCCGACCTGCGGGTCGCGGTTCTCGACAGGCTGCGCGCGTGGATGCCGGTGCTGATCGCGCTGACGGCCAACTCGCCGCTGTGGCTCGGCGTCGACACCGGCTTCGCCTCGTGGCGGACAGTGCACTGGTGGCGGTGGCCCGTCAGTGGCCCGCCGCCGGCCTTCGGGACGGCCCACGACTATGACCAACGGGTTGCGGCACTTACGGCAACGGGTGTCGCGCCGGATGAGAGCAAGGTCTACTGGGACGTGCGGCTGTCGGCGCGCTACCCGACCGTCGAGGTTCGGGCGACCGACGTGTGCCGCACGGTCGACGAGACGCTCATGGTGGCGGGGCTCGTCCGGGGGCTGGCGCGCGTGGCGCTGCGCGAGCACGCGAGCGGACGCCCCGCTCCCGATCCGCCACCTGAACTGATGCGTGCAGCCACCTACCTTGCGGCGCGGGACGGGTTGACCGATCGACTCGTCGACCCGGTCACCGGGCGTCCGATTCCTGCGCGCGAGGCCGTCTCCGCACTCATGGACCGATGCCGGCCGGAGCTGGACGCGACCGGCGACCTGGCGGTCGTGGAACCCGTGGCGGGCGAGGTGTTGCGGTCGGGAACCGCGTCGCAGCGGCAGCGGGAGGCGTGGGCCCGCGGCGGCCCACAGGCAGTGCTCGGCGTGATTGCCGCGGCGGAGGCGCGGCTGTGAGCCGGGGCCGCGGCGCGCGGCTGTCGGGCCGGATCACGAGATCAACGGGATGCGGGGCGCCGGCCGCGAGCGCGGCCGGGTCTGGCTCGTCCCCAGGCCCGCCCCAGCCCCAGAGCTGGTAGGTGCTCACGGGGCCGGGTTGCCGGCGGGAGCGGGGTTCGCTGGCGCTCCCCGAACGGTCACCGAGAGCCGGCTCGTACTCGCGGCCGACGCAACGTCCGCTGCGGTGGCGGGTGGCACCGCGACCACAATCAGAGCGCCACCGGTCGGGTCGGTGCCTTCGGCCGGGGGCACGGCCAGCACCCGTGCCGCGACGGCAACCAGGCGCGCGGGCCCGGCTGCGCCGGCGTTCTGGGGCTCTGCGCCGGGGACTCCGGCGGATTCCCCCGCGAAGGACGCGGCGGCGAGGATGTCGATCGTGTCCCCTGCCTGGAGCAGGCCGGCGGCCCCGCCGTCACCGATGCGGACAGGTGCCGCAACCAGAACCCGCCCGTCCTGCCGGGAGAGCTCGTCGAGCAGCGCCGGCCCCAGCAGGCGAACGTCGGTGAGAGGTTCGCCCGCCCGCACCGGCCCGGTCGGGATGCGCCCGCTCACAATCATGCCCGGGGTCAGGGCGTGCGCCGGGACCGCGTCGGTGGGCAGCCGGGCGGCCCGCACATCCTGGTCGGTCAGGCGGCTCCCGGCCTGCAGGTCGTGCGCAGCGACCAGAATCTCGCTACCCGTCGATCGGCTGCCGAGTGCCGGCCAGGCGACAAGGACTGCCAGGCCGGCCAGGCCGGCAGCGGCGAGTCGGCGATGCGAGGACAACCGGTCCCGCAGCATGTCCCACCGCTGGTTCAGCTGTTCGCGGGACGTCGGGCGCCCCGCCTGGGGGGCACCGGTGCGCGAGCGGAAGGCTAGCCCGGGAGGCATCGTCCGAGCGCTGCCGCGCGGCGCGTGACCCTGCACTCTGCCCCCCAGGCCGGTTCCTGCCCGGCACGCTAGCTGCGGATGGGCGGTCACGGGGAACACGGATGGCAACTGTGGACGGTGGCGCGGGGCTGAGCTGCGCGGGGCTGGTGCGGGGCTCCGCGGCGGAGCTGTCGCGGCGCGGCGGTGTCAGGCCGGGGGTGGCGGCCCGTCAGGCGGCCGAAGAGCTCGGCTTGCCCGAGCCCTTGCCCGGCCCGGACCCGGTGTCGGGGCCGGAGCCCGACCGCTTGGCCGACGTGTCGGGCTTCTGACCTGCCCCGCCGCTGTCGCTCTGGCCGGAACGTTTCGCCGCGCCGTCCGTGCCCTTCTCGCTCGCAGACTCGCTCTTCGCCGGGCTACCGGCCGGCTTGTCGTCACCGGACACGGCAGCGGCGAGCTTTGACGGCTCGTCGGAGCCCTTGCGCAACTTCTGCCGGCTGTCGGTCTTGTAGAAGCCCGAGCCCTTGAAGACGACCCCCACGGGGGAGTACCTCTTGCGCAACTTGCCCGAACATTGCGGACATTCGGTCAGGGCCGCGTCCGAGAAGCTCTGGACGACCTCCAGGTCGTGCCCGCAGTCCGTGCACACGTACTCGTAGGTTGGCACGGCGCCCTCCCGGCATTAGCACTCGCGACCCTCGACTGCCAATATTACCCTGGGATCAGCCCTTGACGTAGGACAGCACTTCGGCCACCTGCCCGGCCCGGATCCGGAAGAGGTCCACTCCGCGCACGTGACCGTCCTCCCACGAGTACCGCCATCGGGCCGCCGCACGGTCAGCCCCCAGGGCGGCCAACTCCTCCACCTCGAAGATCGCCTTGGGGTTGTCCCGCAAGAATTCCTCCGTTGCCGCCCGCACCGCGGCGGCGCCCGCGTAGCGGACGCCGTCCGGAGGCGTGGTGTTCTCCCACACCACGTCCTCGGTCACCGCTGCCATCGTCGCCTCGATGTCCCGGCTGTCGATGGCCGTCAGGTAACGCTGCACAGCGCCGACGGCGGGCGACCACTGGGGGTCGCGGCCCGAGCCGGCCAGCAGGCGGGCCTGCTCGCCGGCGCTCGCCGCGACAGCCACGGCCGGTCCGATGACGCCCCCCTGCCGGTAGAGCTCTTCCCGGTCGGCGAACCACGTCCCGCATTCGTGGACCAGGTGTGGGTCGAGATGGGTGTCTGCGCCGATGGCCACCGCCAGGTCCCAGCCGTGGATGAGGTGATCGGCTAAGAGCTGGTAGGCGTACTCGGTGGCCGGGAAGTCGCCGAACGACAGGTGGGCGGTGCGGTCGAGTGCCCCCGGCTCCGACACCGCGGCGACCGCCTGCCCGGCCGCCCGCGCGGCTGTCTCTTTCGGGTCGCCGCCCAGCACGTCGCCGTCGAACTTGTCGCCGACGTCGGCGATGCGGTGCTCGTGCATCAGCGGGACAGTCCAGAGGTCTTCGCCCACCACGTGGTTGACGAGCGCTCGGACGTCCCAATCGGTGCACGGCGTGGGCAGCGACCACTGGTCGTCGCGAATTCGGGCGACCAGGTCGGCGAAACCCTCCGTGGACTGGGCGTGCCAGTCGGTGATGTTCATCTGCCCGCCTCCTGTCAGGCGAGGGCCGCGTCGAGGCGGATCGTGGTGCCGGTCAAAGCCTTGCTCACCGGGCAGCCGGTCTTGGCAGCCTCAGCAATCTGCTGGAACTCCGCGGGGCTCATCCCGTCGACGCTGCCGCGAACGGTGATGAGGATGTCGTTGATGGCCCAGCCACCGCCCGGGGCGGGGTTGATCGACACGTCGGCGCGCGTGTCCAGCGCCAGCGGCGGGTGGCCGGCCTTCGCCAGTTCGCCGGACAGCGCCATGCTGTAGCAGCTCGCGTGAGCTGCCGCGATCAGCTCCTCCGGGCTGGTCAACCCCTGCGGGCTTTCCGTGCGCGCCGGCCAGCTCACGTCGAAGCTGCCCGTGTTGGAGGAATCCAGGCTGACCGTGCCCTTGCCGCCCATCAGCGGCCCCTCCCAGTGCGCGTTCGCTGTCCTCGTTGCCACGGCAAATCCCCTTCCCCCCGGGCTCGCGCCCAGGCCGGACATGCAGACCCGAGTCAGTCTTGCACGGTCGTGGCAGGCTGCCTGGCTTCCGTGGCAGGGATCACGGCGGTCACGCCAGGCGCACCGTCCGAGTCGGCGAGACGACCGCAGCCACCGGACGGTCGTGCGGCTCTGCCGGCAGCCGGGCCACGAGCTCGCCATCCCAGAGCAACGCGACGACGAGCGCGCCGGTGGCCTTGTGCGCGAGCGCGCGGTCGTATCCTCCTCCACCGCGCCCGAGCCGCACGCCGCGCTGGTCCACGGCCAGGGCAGGCGTCACGACGATCTGCGCATCGGACAGCGGCCGCACCGACCCGTGGGCGGGTGCGCGCGTCCCATGCCCCCCAGCGCCCAGCGGCCCCCCGTCCCACTCCACGAAATCGAGCGCCACGGTGCCCCCGGCGGGTTGCCGCGGCAGCAGGACGCGGGTTTCGCGGTCGAGCAGGGCGGCGAGCAGCGCCCCCGTCGGCGGTTCGCCGGGCAGCTCGACGTAGCCGGCGACGCAGGTCGCACCGCGGGCTTCGGGCAGGGCAAGCACGCGCTGGGCCAGCGCTGGGCCGGCCCCGGCGACCACTTCGGGCGCCAGCGCGCGGCGTGCCGCCAGCAGTTGCCGCCGCCAGGTGAGCTTGGCTGCGATTGCGCCGGCATCCCCGGCTGTGTTGGCTGTGTCGGCCTCCTCGGCTGTCACGTTGCTCCCTCCACTCCGGCGTGCCGCGTCGTTCCCGGGTCCATCGTTGCGCCGGCTGCACACGACGGCCCGGAGCTGCGGCCGTTCGGGTGGCGAGATCCCCAGCTGACCCGCCCGTGCGTAGTCTGTTCGGGCGGAGCGGGACGAGCGGCGGGGTAGGTCGTTTTCGGCCGGCCGCCGGCACGAGACCGGCGACCCCGTGGCCAGGCGCCATCAACTGATCGCCCGGCTGGCCGACCCGGCCTGCTCGCCCAGTCACGCAAGAACGGGTGCCGGTGCCTGCCGAGGGAGGTCACCGGCGCGGGACGCCGGGAGGCGACGTGAACTCGGTCGACGAGCACCTTGAGCAGGTGCTGGGTACCGTCCGGCCCCTGCAGCCGTTGCCGCTCACGTTGGGCGACGCGCACGGGTGCGTCCTGGCCGAGGACATCGCCGCCGGCGCCCCGATGCCGCCCTTCGACAACTCCGCCATGGACGGCTACGCGGTGCGAGCCGAGGACGTGGCCGCCGCTGCACCCGAGGCCCCCGTGCGGCTGAGCGTTGTCGGGGACGTACGGGCAGGGTCGGCGCCGACGTACAGCGTCCAGCCCGGCTACTGCTTGCGGATCATGACGGGCGCCCCCGTTCCCGCCGGTGCCGGCGGAATCGTCCCCGTCGAGCACACCGACGGCGCCATGGGGCAGGTAACGATCTTCCAGCCGGTGCGGCCGGGGCAACACATCCGGCGGGCGGGCGAGGATCAGCCCGCAGGCGCGATCGTCCTCTCCGCAGGGGCTTTCCTCGGGGCTGCGCAACTGGGCCTGGTCGCTGCGGCGGGGCGGGCCAGCGTGATGTGCCGCCCGCGTCCGCGGGTCGTGGTCATCTCCACCGGGGACGAACTGGTCGAGGTGGGGGAGCCGGTACCACCAGGCCGCGTCCTCGACTCGAACAGCCACATGCTCACCGCCGCTGCTCGCGAGGCCGGGGCGATGCCGTATCGGGTCGGGGTCATCCGCGACGACCCGCGCCTGCTCATCGAGACGCTCGAGGACCACCTCATCCGTGCGGACGTGCTGGTCACCTCCGGGGGCGTCAGCGCCGGCGCGTACGACGTGGTGAAGGACGTGCTCTCCAAGCTGGGGACAGTGCGTTTCGATCAGGTCGCCATGCAACCTGGGATGCCGCAAGGCTTCGGCGTCCTCGGCCCCGATCAGACGCCGATCTTCACGCTGCCGGGCAACCCGGTTAGCGCGCTGGTCTCCTTCGAAATCTTCGTCAGGCCCGCGCTGCGCAAGATGCTGGGGGCGGATGTGCTGCACCGACCGTCGATGTCGGCCATCGTGACTGAGCCGCTGCGCAGCCCCCAGGGCAAGCGCTCCTACCTGCGAGGCGTGGTCGAGCGCCAGCCCGACGGCCGCGTGACCGCCCGGTCGGCCGGCGGCCAGGGCTCGCATCACCTCTCACCGTTGGCCGTCGCGAACGCGCTGCTCGTCGTCCCCGAGCACGTGACCGAGGTGCCCGTCGGCACCGTCCTCGCGGCGTTGTTGCTGGAGCGCCGCACGCGGTGAGTCACGAGAGCGCGGGCCTTACCCACCTGGACGCGGCGGGCGCAGCCCGCATGGTCGACGTCAGCGACAAGGCCGAGACGAGCCGCACCGCGGTCGCGCGCGGCCGCCTTCGCGTATCCGGGGAGGTGGTCGAAGCTCTGACGGCGGGAACGGTGCCCAAAGGGGATGCGCTCGCCGTGGCGCGCATCGCCGGCATCGCGGCCGCCAAGCGCACCGGGGACCTCCTGCCGCTGTGCCATCCGGTGGCCCTGTCCGCCGTGACGGTCGATGTGAAGGTCGGCGCCGGTGACGTGGAGATCACTGCGACCGTGCGCACGACGGGCCGGACGGGGGTGGAGATGGAGGCGCTGACTGCGGTGGCGGTCGCTGGTCTCGCCCTGCACGACATGGTCAAGGCCTTGGATCCGGAGGCGGTGCTGACCGACGTTCGGCTCGAGGAGAAGGTGGGGGGACGCAGCGGGCGGTGGGTCCGGGCGGGATCCGGTCGGCAGGACGCGGCGCAGCCGGATGCGGCGCCGCCTGACGCTGAGCTGCATGACTTGGCGCGAGCGGCGCTAGCCGATGCGGACGCGGCGCTGCCGCACACGGCCCAGCCGTACCCCGGTCAGCCCGTCACGGGGCGGGCGTCGGTCATCACGGTGTCCGACCGCAGCGCTGCCGGCGTTCGGCCGGACCGGTCCGGGCCGCTGCTCGCCGACCTGCTGCGCGATCTCGGTCTGGACGTGGGTGAGCCGGCCGTCATCCCCGACGAGCGCGACGTCATCGTCGCGGCCTTGCGGACCGCCGTCGCGAACGGCGTTGAACTCGTCGTCACCACCGGGGGCACCGGGCTGGCCGCCCGGGATGTCACCCCCGAGGCCACCCGGGTGGTCGTGGACCGGGAAGTCCCGGGCATCGCCGAGGCGCTGCGGGCCACTGCGCGGGCCGTTGTGCCCGCAGCCGATCTGTCCCGCGGGACCGCCGGGGTTGCCGGCACCAGCCTCATCGTCAACCTGCCCGGTTCCACCGGGGCGGTCAGGGATGGTGTGGCCGTCCTCGCGCCGCTGCTAGCGCATGCCTTGGACCAGTTGCGCGGCGCGGATCACAGTCATGCGTCCCGCCGCCGGCCCCGCCCGGCGGGAGCGTGATCGGTGAGCGCGCGGGGGTGGCCCGTCGCCCTCGCCCACGGTCCTGTGGGCGTGCGGCCGTTGCGGCTGCGGGACGGCCCGGTATGGGTGGAGATCCGTCTTCGCAACGAGGAGTGGCTGTTGCCGTGGGAGGCCACCCCGCCGGGGATGAACTTGCGGGGGTCGTGGGCGCAACGCCAGTCGTTCGGCGTCTTCCGCACGATGCATCGGGCGTTGCGCCGGCAAGCGCGGGCGGGTCATGCCCTGCCTCTCGCCATAACCGTCCATGACCGCCTCGTTGGACAGATGACAGTCAGCGGCATCTCCCGCGGAGCCTTCCAAAGCGCTTTCGTCGGCTATTGGGTGGACTCCCTGGTCGCCGGACGCGGGGTGACGCCGACCGCCCTGTCATTGGTCGTGGACCACTGTTTCGGGGCAGCCGGACTGCACCGTATCGAGGCGAACATTCGTCCCGAGAATGTGGCGAGCAAGCGGGTCGTGGAGAAGCTCGGCTTCCGAAACGAGGGGTTGCGGCCACGGCTGCTCAGCATCGACGGGGCCTGGCGCGACCATCTCAGCTACGCCCTGACCGCAGAGGACGTTCCGGGCGGCCTGCTGCGCCGCTGGGCTGTGCTTCGTCCGTGACACGCCGAGGCGTAACCGGGTAAATCGTGGAAATGCCGTTAACGTCTGTTCTGGCTGCGGCGCACGGCAAGGATCCCGGAAAGGCAGTCCGGGCCCGGGACGTCGCGCTACCGGTTACCAGCCCGGGAGGGTCAGATGGGCGCGGTTATATGGTGCGTCATCGTCGTCGTTTGGGGCGCCGTTCTCATTCCGATGTGGTTGCGCCGGCATGACGATGCGGGTGACGGGGCTGCGGATCGTTTCGTCCGCTCGGTGCGGGTTCTGCGCCGGCGGTCAGGGGCAGCCGCTCGCGGCCAGTCCAGAGATTTGTGGTTGCGCTCCACCGGTCAGCCGGCCCGCAGGCGCGCCGCACTGCCGGTGCGCAGAACGCGGCGATTGCTTGCCCTTTTCGGCGCGGCTTTCCTGACGGCGGTGGCGGTGTTGCTTTCGATTCCTGGCGCGCTGGCGCTGCACGTCCTTGCCGATCTGGCAGTCATCGGATACGTGGTGCACCTGCGGCTCGCGGTGCGCGCCGCCGCCCGGCGCCACGCGACGCAGGAGCGTCGTCAGCGGGCCAAGTCCGCAGTCACGACTTGGGACGCTCTTGTCGGCGAGGGCACGATGCCCGGAATCGCACCCGAGGTCCCGGCCGCGCGCGGAGAGCGCGTCGCCCCGCTGCCGACCGAGCCGGCGGGCCGGCCTGACCTGGAGCCCGCCCCCGAGCCCGTCCTCGTGGGTGCGGGTGCCGGCCTGGATGGTGCCGCCAGTTCCGAGCTGTTTGACAAGCGGGCGGCTGGCCAATAGTCGTGCGCGGGTCGGCCGAGTCGTGCCACCGGCCGGCCCGCGCAAGCCAACTCCGAGCCGCTACCGAGCGCTGGCCGAGCGCCCGCCGAGTGGAGGCTGCGGCTGCTACTGTGAGATCCGCTGGGGGTGTAGCTCAGCTGGTAGAGCGCCTCCCTCGCACGGAGGAGGCCAGGGGTTCGAGTCCCCTCACCTCCACTTCGTCTGAGTGCATCCCGGCAAGTGAGAGCCGCTGGATTTCCGGCAGCTCGGGCGCTGACCGGGACATTGCCGCAGCGGCGGCTGGCGGCTGGCGGCGCACGAGACGGGAGCCCCTTCGTGCGCCAGTAGTACGTTGCGGCCGCTGCGGGTCGAGGAAGCTCGGGGTCGACACTGCAGGCCTTCAGCCGAGCCGGAGGTCCGGCCGACGGGTCAGCCCAGGGCGTCGGACAGGGTCATTCCGTCCTGGACTGGGATGAGGAAGCCGAAGTTGCCGGCGCCGCAGGAGCGCTCTGGCGTCTCCATTACCGCCCGTGGGTTGTTGTAGGGCCCAGCGTTGTAAACCGGCTTGCCGCTGTCCCCGAACACGATTGCGCTCGGTCCGGACCAGGTTCCGAGATGGCCCATTGCGGCTTGGTAGTCGTCGTCTGCGGGCTCGAAGCCGAGTTGACGGGCATAGTCGACGGCACCGAATACGAGATGCTGGGCCAACTCCAGCGGTGCCTCCAACCCGAGCGCATCGAACGCGGAGAAGGAGACGTGCACATGCCGCGTCACGTCGCCTGGGCTGATCGTGCGGGGTGGGATGACGCTCTTGACACCGAGGCAGAAGACGTCGACGAGGAAGTGGCAGATGCTGACCCGCCCCCGGGGTGCGCCTCGCGCCACAACGACCTGGGCTAGACCACCCTCATACTCGGTCTCGTCGGTGTCGTAGGCGGCCCATTCAGGCCGACTGGGAAACGCGAGCCCGCGACTCCACCCAGGGCTCACCCAGCAGGCCACGAGGGCGCGCTCGACGACCTCGGCCTCGCGCTGCGCCGCGATCTGTCGGATCAGCGGCGTGACCTCCGAAGGGCGGAGGCCGACATGCCTGGCGCCCGCTTTGGGGGTCAGCGATCGCGTCGAATCGTCGACACTCGTATACGGCGGAGTCAGTGTGCGCGCACGGCTACCGGGCGCCCGCTCCGGCGGCATCGCAGCCAGGTCGTAGCCCGCAAGCACGTCGGGAAGTCGCCCATGCCGGGGTTGGCCCGGCGAAGACCCGGTGGCGATCTTGTCATCACAAGGGGATCGCTGACCGGTGCGGTCCGCGACGGTTCACCGCGTCGCTTGGTGGGGCCGGGCGTGGACGCCGTCGCCTGGCCTGGTTGAGCAGATCAAGCGGGCGGCCAGGCGCCGAGCTGCCGCAGTAGCCCCAGGTCGTCGCGGGTCGCCCAGTGCTCCACCAGCTGCCCGTCGGCGATCCGGAAGACGTGCGTGAACCGCCAGGCCACGTGCCGGCCGGTCACCGGCACGCCGACCAGCAGCGGCATCGTCGAGTCCACATGCAGCCCGTGCAGGGTCATGTCGACGCAGGCGTACTCGTGATCGCCGAACAGGCGGTGCACCTCCACGCGGACCTGGGACAGGTCGTGCGCCAGATGCCGCAACGTTTCCCGCCACCCGGCGCGCCCCTGGGGGCCGGCCGCGTGATTGACGAAGTCCTCGGCGACCAGGTCGTCGAACAGGGTCTCGTCACCCCGCTCCAACCGAGCGAAGGCCTCCCGGCACAGCCGTACCGCTTGCCCCTCGGACAAGGTCCCCTCCCCGCCATGCGCTCTCGAAGCCCGGCCAGTAAACCCCGAACTCCAGTCCGGCCGAGCACTTCGGCTGCGCCCACGCCGGGCTGCATCGAGCTGAGCGACGGCCACGGCCCTCAGCGCCGGCGACCCGACTGCGGGGTGGGCCTCCCCCCAACCGGGTTGGGGGCGGCCGTCCCGACGGTCGATCGTGGACCGACACGCCGCACGGTTGACGCAGGCGGACGAGCCGCGCGAGGGGCGGGGGCACCACCAGCTCGGCCGAGGAGGGGGGCCTCGCCCTCGGTGCTTCCGTTCGTTGATACCTCGGCTGCGCGGGCTTGCTGCGCGGGCTTGGGCTCGACACCGACGAGCCCCGCCACGCCGCCTGTGCAGGGCTGCTGCGGGAGCACCTAAAGCGAGCTGGTGGTCCCGGCCCCGATCGTCCCCGAGACCGCCTGGCTGGTTGAGTCCCGGCTGGGCCCGGCCGCCGAGGTCCGATTCCTACGGTTGGTTACCGCTGGCGCCCTGCACGTCGTCGACCTCAGTGTTGCCGACTACGAGCGCTGCATCGACTTGATCGAGCGCTACGCCGACCTGGGCCTGGGCCTGGGCCTGGTCGACGCCAGCATCGTTGCGATCGCCGAACTCCGGGGGATCACCATCCTCGCGACGCTGAACAATCGCGACTTCCGCGTCGTG
>JADGOW010000187.1 GCA_017882765.1 Frankiaceae bacterium | reverse complement strand
TGGACGCTACCCTCCGCGCTTTTCGATCAGGCACACGGCCTGCCCCGGCGAGACCGTCGATGCCGGTGCCGATGCCGTGGCGGGACTCCTGCTCGGCGCGCTCACTCCGGCAGCCGCACCGGCATGAGCAGGTAGCGGTAATCGGTCTCGGCGCCGTCGCCGACCTTGCCCTGGAGGATGACCGGCTTGCGCGCGCTCTCCTGGGGGTCGTCGGCGCTCGCGAAGCCCACCCGGACCATGTCGGACTCGACTGCCGACAGCCCGTCGAGCAGGTAGCCGTGATTGAACGCGACGGTCAGGTCGGGCCCGTCGTAGTCGATCGGCAGTGCCTCGCGGGCTTGCGCCTCCTGCTGACTGCCGGCCTCGAGGACCACCTCGCCCGCAGACAGTTGCATACGGACCGGGGACGTGCCCGCCGCGACGAGCCGCACCCGCTTCACAGCTTCGGCCAGAGTGGCACCGTCGATGAAGGCCTCGAGCGGGCAACTGGCGGGCAGCAACCGGCGGTAGTCGGGGAACTGGCCCTCGACGAGACGGGTGGTCGTGCGCCGGGCTCCGCCGGCGAAGCCGGCCAGGGACTCACCGGCGAACCCCCCGCCGAGAGCGATGACGACTTCGGCGCCGGCGGCGCCGAGGGCCTTAGCGGTCTCGTTGAGCGTCCGCGAGGGGATTAGCGCCGCGGCTGAGGCAGCCGCTTCCAACGGGCGCCAGGGCATCTCTCGCACGGCCAGCCGGTACCGATCGGTCGCCGCGAGAATCAGGCGCTCACCGGCGATCTCTATCCGGACCGCGGTCAGCACGGGCAATGTCTCATCCCGCCCGGCGGCAACGACAACCTGGCTGACGGCCGCGGCGAACGCCGCTCCCTCGATCCGGCCCACTTCATCCGGCATGGCCGGAAGGTCCGGGTAGTCCTCGACCGGAAGCAGCGGAAGAGTGAAGCGCGTGCTCCCGCAGGTCAGGACCAGCCGGTTCGCATCGGCCTCGACGTCTATGGGGGCAGCCGGGAGGGCGCGGGTGATCTCGGCCAGGAGGCGACCGGGAACCAGTGCGCTGCCGGTATCAGCCATCGCAGCCGGGACGGTCGCCTCGGCCGCGACCTCGTAATCGAACGCCGATAGGCGCACACCGTCGTCGGTCGTGCCGAGCATCAGGCCCGACAACACCTGGAGCTGACCGGTGGGACGCTGAGGGAGCGTACGTGCGGTCCACGACACTGCGTCGGTGAACTCGTTGCGCTCGACCCGGAACCTCATGGTGTCCCCTCCACTCCTGCTGTTCCCACGGCTCGCCGGCATCTCATCAGTAGTTCAGGATCTCTTTCCAAGGATTAGTCCCAGTAGTCGTCATAGGATTGGTGGAAACCGGGGACAACTTGTGGTTACGCAGCTCAGAGCCCCGTTCGTGCTGTGCGTTGACCCATGGGTACCCCGGGCGCGGCAGGCTCGCTCTTGTGGAGCCGTGCGTTCTCCCCATGACCGTCCACCGTTCGTCCCCGCGACGCGCCGTGCTGTCCACAGCGCTTTCCACAGACTGTGTACATCGCTTGGGACATCTCCGCGCGCCGTCCGTGCCATGACGCGCCGGGCAACGGAGCCACGCTCACTTACTCCGTGCGTTCATGCGGATGCGATTGGTGAGATCGGTCACCTGGTCGTAGATTGGGCGCCGCTCAGCCATCGATTCCCGGATCTTGCGTTCCGCATGCATCACCGTCGTGTGATCGCGGCCGCCGAACAGCTGACCGATCTTCGGTAGCGACAGATCCGTGAGCTCCCGGCACAGGTACATGGCGATCTGGCGGGCGGTGACCAGTTGCCGGCTGCGCGATGCCCCGCACAGCTCGTCGAGGCTCAGATCGTAGTACCGCGAGGTCTCCACCATGATCATATGCGGGGTGATTTCCGGACGCTTCCGGTCGAGGATGAGATCGCGCAAGACGGTCTCGGCGATGCGCCGATCGAGAGGTTCCCGATTGATGCTGGCGTAGGCGGCGACCCGGATCAGCGCCCCCTCGAGTTCACGGATGTTCCGGTCGACGTGCGTGGCGATGTAGTCGATGACGTCCTCGGGGACCGGAAGGCCCTCTTGGGACGCCTTCTTCGACAGGATCGCGATCCGGGTCTCCAGGTCGGGTGGGGTCACGTCGGTGATGAGGCCCCACTCGAACCGGTTGCGCAGCCGGTCCTCCAGGGTTGACAGCTGCCGCGGCGTGCGGTCGGAGCTGATCACTATCTGCTTCTGCAGGCCGTGCAGGGTGTTGAATGTGTGGAAGAACTCTTCCTGCGTGCGTTCCTTGTTCTCCAGGAACTGGATGTCGTCCACGAGCAGCACGTCAACGTCGCGGTAGCGGCGCTGGAACGCCGAGGCCCGGTCGTCTCGGATCGAATTGATGAAGTCGTTGGTGAACTCCTCCGAGCTGACGTACTTGACTTTTCGCTCCGGAAAGAGGCGAAGGGTGTAATGCCCGATCGCGTGCAGCAGGTGCGTCTTGCCCAAGCCGGAGTCACCGTAGATGAACAGTGGGTTGTACGCCTGGGCAGGAGCCTCCGATACCGCGATGGCAGCCGCGTAAGGGAATCGGTTCCCATCTCCTACGACGAAAGTCTCTAAGGTGTATCGGGAGTTCAGCCGCGGCTGGTCGGACTGGCGAGGCAGCGTCACAGGTGACGGTGGCGGCTCCGGGGCGCTCGCCTCGGGAAGGTCGCCTCTGGGATCGGGGCTTTCCCGCGGATCGGGCGGGTACGGCTCCCCCGCGGCCTGTCCGGCAGCCGGGTCCACCATTACGGCCACCCTGATGTCGCGGCCCATCCCAGCAGACAACGCGATCGTCAGCAGCGGCCGCAACCTGCTCTCCAGCAGCGTCTTCGTGAAGTCGTTGGGAGCTGCGACGATCGCTGTGTCGCCGGTGAGCCCCAGCGGCCGGGACAGCTGGAGCAGCGCCCTCTCCTGCCCCGACAGGGATCCGCTGCGTGCCAGGTTGTTGATGGCCTCGTTCCACCTTGCGAGGAAGTCGTTCTCGTCCTCGTACGCTCCTGGAATCCCGTTGCTGACGTCGGTCACCGGGCTCCTTCCAAGTCTCGGGGGCGCAGCCGGCGGCGTGCCGGCATGCCTGGCCCAGGGTTCGTCCACAGACTGTGGAGAAGTTGGGGAACGTGGAGTCGACGGGGGCATCGGGCCTGTCAGGGCGGACTTCCGATGGCCTGGCCGTGGAAGCCAATGGCGATGGACGCTAACAGCGCTTGCCCGGTTCGTCGAGGTTCTCCACAGGATGAGACGCTTGACTGCAGCGTCGAGAGACCGGTGTAGTCTGGGCGCTGTCCAAGGTCCTGTCGACGGCCCCGGCTTTGGGCTGATGATGGGCATGTTAGGCAGACTGACCTGCGTGCCTTACCGACTCTGTCCCTGACTACCGGAGTTGTCGTGAGTAAGCGCACCTACCAGCCGAACAACCGGCACCGGGCCAAGACCCACGGCTTCCGGGTGCGGATGCGTACGCGCGCCGGGCGGGCGATAGTCTCCGCCAGAAGGGCAAAGGGGCGGCATCGCCTCACCGCCTGACCACCGATCATCAGAGTCTTCGGTGCTGCCGTCCTCGTTCCGGATGCGTTCCCGAGCGGACTTCTCCGCGGTCGCTCGGACGGGCAAGCGCGCAGCACGCGGCTCCCTGATCGTCTCGGTGGCGATCGATCCGGACCCGTCGCAGTGCCCTCGGGTAGGAGTGATCGTCGGGCGGCGCGTAGGAGGCGCGGTGACGCGCAACCGGGTACGGCGCCAGCTTCGGCACCTTCTCGTTGAGCGTGTCTCTGGCTTCCCATCGGGCGCCCTCGTCGTCGTGCGGGCGCGGCCCCCCATTGCCGATCAGGGTCGGGGCACCATCGTGGCGGCATTGGACCGTGCGCTCGCAGGTGTCGAGCTCGGTCCGCAGCGGGTGGGCGGAGGTGCGCCCCAGTGAGCCCGGCCGCCCTGCTCATCCTGGTGATACGTGGCTACCAGCGCTTCCTCAGCCCCCTGCTCGGGCCCCGCTGCCGTTTCGTCCCCTCCTGTAGCGCCTACGCTGTCGAGGCGCTGCAGCAGCACGGAGCCCTGCGGGGCCTACGGCTGACCGGGTGGCGGCTGTTGCGGTGCCAGCCGTTCTGCCGGGGTGGCTATGATCCAGTGCCCCCGCCACGCGGTGGGGGAGCTGGGCGTGCGGAGCCCGCGGAGCGGACGGAACCACTTGTGGGGGAGGGGAAGCCGTCAGGGCCGGAGGCCCGTTCGCGACGCTCGGTTCCTCGTCCGGCCCGCAAGGGTCGGCTCGTTCGCCACAATGGAGCTCACGGTGGCCATGCGGCAGTAGCGACTGTCGAGCGGGGCACGGGGCCGGACGGTGCCCCCGACCCGCCCGGGCGAGGAGATAGTTAGTGCTGAATCCGCTGTACAACCTCGTGGGGAAGGCCATCGGCTTCTTCCACGGCGCTATTTTCTCGCACATCTTCGGCTACAACAGCTTCTTCTCCTGGGCCCTTTCCATCGTCCTGTTGACAATGGTCGTCCGGCTGATCCTGTTCCCCCTGTTCGTCAAGCAGATCAAGTCCCAGCGGACGATGCAGGTCATGCAACCTCGGATCAAGGAGATCCGGGAGAAGTACAAGCACGACAAGCCAAAGATGAACGAAGAGCTCATGGCTCTTCAGAAGGAGCATGGCAACCCGCTACTCGGATGCCTGCCGATCTTCGCTCAGATACCGTTGTTCATCGCTCTGTTCCACGTGCTACGGGCGCTGCAGCCACGAACTATCGATCCGAAGATGCTCGCCCTGTTCCACTGCCCCACCACCTACAAGAACATCAGTGGAACCGGGTACGTCCTGGTCGAGACCAGCGGCCTGGACTGTAAGCAGGTCACGAGCTTCGCCAACGCCAAGCTGTTCGACGTGTCCCTGTCCGCGTCGTTCCGGTCCCCTGCCTCGCTTCTTGAGTACCTGAACATCAGTGGAACCGCGGTCAAGATATTCGCCGGCGTCCTGATCGTGCTCATGTGCGCGACCACCTTCCTCACACAGAAGCAGATCATTGGCCGGCAGGGGCCGGTAGACGCGCAGCAGCGCATGCAGCAGCGGATCATCCTCTACCTGATCCCCGCCGGCCTCCTGTTCTCCGGGACGCTTTTCCCGCTGGGGGTCCTGCTCTACTGGCTGACGACCAACCTGTGGAGTATGGGCCAGCAGTTCTTCGTGCTGAAACGCATGCCCCCACCCGGGGTCGCACTGACCAAGGGCGGCGGGAAGGGTGGGCCTGCCGGCAAGGCCGACTCGTCGGCGTCGCCCAGCCGGGCGGCTGTGCGTCGGCCGCCCGCTGCCCGGGTTCCACCTGGCAAGGCCACTGGGGCCGCAGGAAAGGACCCGGCGCAGGGAAGGGACGCAACCGACAAGAATGCCGGGAAGGGCAATCGAAAACCTGACTCGGAGCCGGGCGGGTCTGACGCGAGTGGTCCTGTCGGAAAGGGCCGCGGCGCCGGGCAGGGTGCTGACGGGCAGGGTGCTGACGGGCAGAGTACGAAAGAGCCCGCTGCGACAGGTGATGGAGAGCGCAAGCCGCCTTCGGGGCGGCAGCCACCACCCGGTGAGGCGGCGCAACGCCCTCCTTCCCCGTCGGTCGCTTCGTCCCAATCGCGGCGGCCCGCGGGCAATAGGCCAACCAAGAAGCGTGGAAAGGGCCAGCGTCGGGGTGGTCGGCATTAGGCCGTCGGGGGCTATCCCGTCGCTGGCACCGGTGTCCACCGAATGATGTGGGAGACCCCATGACGAGTGAATCCACAGAGCCGGGCGAGACGACAGAGCCGGGCGAGACGACAGAGCCGGGCGAGACGACAGAGCCGGGCGAGACGACAGAGCCGGGCGAGACGACAGAGCCG
>JADGOW010000186.1 GCA_017882765.1 Frankiaceae bacterium | reverse complement strand
GGGATGCGGCCCTTGTCCACCCGGTCGCCCAGCAGGGCGAGCATCGCAGGCAGGACGGTGAGTGAGCCGACGACGGCCACTGCCACGACCAGCATCGTGCCTTCGGCGAAGCCATTGAAGATCTTGCTGCCGGCGAAGAACATACCCGCCATCGCGATGAGGACGGTCAGCCCGCTGACCAGCACCGACCGGCCCGAGGTCGCGGCGGCGGCCAGCAGGGACGCCTCGGGGTCGTTCCCTTTGGCTCGCTCTTCCCGCTCGCGCTTGACGTAGAACAGCGAGTAGTCCACGCCCACCGCCAGGCCGATCAGCAGCATGACCGAGTTGGACGCGCTGAAGATCGGTGTCAGCTGGCTGAGCAGGATGAGCAGCCCGGATGCGGCGAGGATCGCTGTGATCGACAAAGCGAGCGGCAAGAGCGCGGCGACGAGCGCGCCGAACGCGAATAGCAGCACCAGCAAGGTGATGGGGAATGACAGCATCTCGGCGCGCTGGAAGTCTTTGCCGATGGTGTCGTCCCAGGCCTTGGCCATACTGGCGTCGCCGGATTCGGCGATCGTCATCTGCGGGTACTTTGCCTGGGCCGCCGCCACCGCGTCGAGGATCGGCTGGACGCGCTTCTTGCCGTCCTCGAGGTCCCCGACGACGTCGAACTGGACCAGGGCGGAATGCCCGTCAGGGGAGATCATTTGCTGGTTGCCGGGCTGCAGGGGTGAGCGCAGGCTATTCGGCACTACCCGTCCCGTTGCCTGAACTCCGGCCGCCACGTCGGCGATCGCGGCCTGGAACTGCGGGTCGGTGGCCGGCATCGTGGGGCTCTGAACCAGGACGATCTCGCCAGCGTGCTGGTCGAAGTGTCCTTCGATCACTTTCTGGGCCTGGGCCGCCTCGCCCGGGGCGATTTCGGAGTCAGGGAGCGTCTTCGTCTCGAACGTGTGTCCGATCACGAAGGCGCAGGCGACCAGGACGAGCCAGATCCCGATTGCCCGCCACGGGTGGCCGGCGCTCCAGCGTCCGGCCCGACCCGCGATGTTCCCGCGGTTTGCGCGCATACTCGCCCCCGAGGGATGCTCGTGTCAGTGCCCCGTCCAGAGTCCTGAGAGCGCGACCTGCTCAGATAGGGCCGTACGTCCCAAGCCCGGTGGCCGTCCGTCGCTACTGTGCGCCGCTCAGTGAGGTTGTAGCTGCCGCCGGTGCTGGTGCTGGTCCCCCAGGTCTTGGCCCCGTTCACTTGCGGATCCTGGTGGCCGTGCGTGTGTCGTAGTGGACCACGTGCAGCGACTTGATCGCCGGCAGCGGGCGGTGGCCCGGAGTAAGGCGGTCGCCCAGTGCCGTGGCACACCCGTTCGGTAGCCGTGCGATGGATCTCACGGGGTACACGGGGTCAGCCGAGGCGCCGTCGGGCGTTGTCCTGATGACGCCTTTGCGCGATCGAGGAGGACGACGCCCGATGCCGACCGGTGGGTCCCGGCGCACACGACGCGGCCCGACGCGCCACCACCGCGGGCGGCGCGGCCGGGGCCGTGCCGTGGCCGCCCTGGCTGCGGGTGCGGTTGTGGTGGTTGCCACCCCGGTCACGATCTGGCTACTCGTCCACGGCTCGCCGATGGGGCCGGCCTCCTGCGAGGTGACGAGCGCCACGCCGGCCGGCGGTGCCCCGACCACCTACTCCCTCACCGTCGAGCAGGCCCGCAACGCCGCCACGATCACGGCCGTCGGCATCCGCATGGGCCTGCCCGACCACGCCGTCACCATCGCGCTGGCCGCCGCGCTGCAGGAGTCGAAGCTGCGCAGCGTCTCCTACGGCGATCGTGACTCGCTAGGGCTGTTCCAGCAGCGGCCCTCGCAGGGCTGGGGCACGGCCGCGCAGATAAGTGACCCCGTGTACGCGTCGACAGCCTTCTACCAGCGCCTGCGTTCCGTGCCGGGGTGGGAGAAGCTGAGCGTCACCGCTGCCGCCCAGCGCGTCCAGCATTCGGCGGCGGCGCGCGCCTACGCGCAGTGGGAGGGGGAGGCCAGGGTCGCTGCTGCGGCTCTCACCGGCGAGACCGTTGCGGGCCTGACGTGCAGCGGCCTGGACGTGTCCCACCCGACGGGCGACCTGGCTGACGTCGCGCAGGCCGAGCTGGGGACGAGAGCGCTCCGCGGCACGCATTCGACGGCGAGCGGCTGGGCTATCAGTAGCTGGCTGGTGGCCCGCGCCGCGGACCTTGGGGTCAGCCGGGTCAGTTTCGACGGCCGCACCTGGACGGCGGAGTCGGGCAGGTGGGCCAAGACCGGCGGCGCCGCCGGGGTGCTCTCACTGCAGCGCGCGGCGGCAGACTGAGGCCGATGCCGATGCTGGCGCTCTCATTGGGCGTGTCGACGGTGATTAGCTGCACCCCTGGCCCGATCAAGGCACATCCTGCGGTGGTGGTCCTTGGCAGGAACGGCGGACGGCAGGGATGACGCGACGGCACGAGCCGGTACCGGATCTCCACGTCGTGGGGGTCGGCGCGTGCCGGCTGGAGTATGTCGACCTACCGGCGGCTGTCGCGGACCAGCCCGCGTTGGTGTTCCTGCACGAGGGGCTGGGCTGCATCGGGATGTGGCGGGGCTTTCCGGATGCGGTGGCCGAAGTGACCGGTTGCCGGACCGTGGTCTATTCCCGGCGCGGGTACGGGGGCTCCGATCCGTTCGACGCCCCGCGCACGCCGCGCTACCTGCACGACGAGGCGCTGGAGGTGCTACCGGTCCTGCGCGGCGCGCTCCGGCTAGACCGCGTCGTCCTGATCGGCCATAGCGACGGTGCGTCGATCGCGCTGATCCACGCGGGCGCGGGCCGATGGCCGGTCGACGGTCTGGTCGTCATGGCGCCACACGAGTTCGTCGAGGGCGTGACCCTGGAAGGGATCTCGGCCGCTGTGCGCGACTGGGAGGCTACTGACCGTGCGAGCCGGCTCGGTCGCTACCACCGGGACCCCGAACAAGTGTTCCGGGCTTGGTCCGATACGTGGCTGAGCCCGGCGTTTCGGGCCTGGAACATCGAGAACTACTTGCCGGCCATCCGCTGCCCGATCCTGGCCGTGCAGGGGGAGGCGGACGGGTTCGCGACGATGGCGCAGCTCGACGCCATTGCCGCCAAGGCGATCGCCGCCCCGTGGGTCGAGCAGCTACGCCTGCCCGGCTGCGGGCACTCCCCGCACCGGGACCGGCAATCTGAGGTGGTCGACGCGATCGCTCAGTTCGTCCGTCGGCTCCGACTGGGATCAACAAGTCGCTGATCGACAACGGGTTGCCCTCGCGGGCCCGGTGCCTCTGGCCGGCCAGGCACCTAGCCCGGACAACCCCCGTTCGGTGCCCGCGTCGCAGATGGTCAGGGACACTAGTCTGCGGGCATGAGCTCGCCGAACGTTCTCATCATCATGACGGACGAGGAGCGGTACCCACCGCCCTACGAGACCGAGCCCGTCGCAGCGTTTCGCCGCAGCCGCCTCACGGCCCGCGAGTCGCTTCGCGGGCGTGGTCTGGACTTCCATCGTCACTACGCGGGGTCGACGGCGTGCCTGCCGAGCAGGGCGACGTTGTTCACCGGGCAGTACCCGTCGTTGCACGGCGCCTCGCAGACCGACGGGATCGCCAAGCAGAACACCGACCCCGGGATGCGGTGGCTGGACCCGGACTCGGTGCCGACCCTGGGCGACTGGTTCCGCGCCGGCGGGTACAAGACGCACTATCGGGGCAAGTGGCACATCTCCCACGCCGACCTCGTCGTCCCCGGCACCCACGACAGCCTCATGGCCTCGGATGCGAACGGCGACGTCATCCCCGCCGCCGTCGAGGCCTACCGCAAGGCCGACCGGCTCGACCCGTTCGGCTTCTCCGGGTGGATCGGGCGCGAACCCCACGGTGCCTCGAAGGCCGACTGCGGCAGCGTGCGAGACGGGGTCTTCGCCGAGCAGGTGGTCGACCTGTTCGCCGAGCTCGCGCAGGCGCGAGGCGACGGCCCGTGGCTCGCGGTCGCCTCGTTCGTCAATCCCCACGACATCGCGTTCAACGGGATGTTCTGGGAGCAGATTCTCGGGTTCAGCCCGCCCGGCGGCTCGGTGCCCGACATCCCTGAGCCGCCGTCGCAGGCCGACTCGTTCGCGGGCAGGCCGCCGTGCCAGGAGCAGTTCAAGGCGGTGTGGCCGAAGGTGACCTATGAGCAGTCGGCCGACATTGCCTACCGCCGCCTGTACTACTACCTGCACCAAGTCGTCGACGAGGCGATCGCACGAATCCTCAAGGCACTCCACGATGCGGGTCTGGCCGACGACACGATCGTTGTGCTCACCTCCGACCACGGCGACCTGGTCGGCGCCCACGGCGGGCTGATGCAGAAGTGGTACAACGCTTACGAGGAGGCGATCCACGTCCCCCTCGTGGTCGCCGGCCCCGGCGTGGCGACATCTCCCGGCGGGATCACCGTCCCGACCAGCCACATCGACCTGCTACCGACGCTGCTCGGGCTCGCCGGCATCGACGTCGAACGCGCCGCTGCCGGTGTCGCCGAGCACCACGACGAGGCCCAGCCGCTTCCGGGCAGGGACCTGAGCGGCCTCGTGACCGGTTCGGTCGCACCCGAAGCCGTCGCCTCCCCGCTGTACTTCATGACCGAAGACGACATCTCCCGGGGACAGACGCAGAACAACTTGCTCTCCGGCAAACCGTTCGACGCGGTCGCGTTCCCCTCCCGCATCGAGTCCACCATCGCAAACCTGCCGACCGGACCGGGCGGCGCCCAACAGCTGTGGAAGCTGAACCACTACTACGCGCGCCTCGACGAGTGGAATGCCGCGCACGGTATTCCCAAGGACCCGTCCGCCGGTCCGGTGGCCGAGCCGCTGTTCGAGTTGCACAACCTCACCACAGACCCGGAGGAGCGTCACAACCGGGTCGGGGACGCCCCCGACGCGCTGAGCCGACTCCAGTCGGTCCTCGACAGCGAGCGCGAGGCGAAACGACGACTCCCGGCGCTGCGCAATCCCCTGGGCTGAGCGTGGCCGTCTCCGTCGTCACGGGTGCGGCGCTTGGCGGGAACCGACCCCCGGGCTTGGTCACATCCGGCCGCGGCCCCGGGGCCGCCACCTCACGACGATCGGACTCCAGGCCCACCCCCGGGATCATCCGGATGTCCACGATCCTGTTCGCCCAGGAAGTGACCGATGACCGACTCTGTGCGATTCATCTTGACGAGCCTCCTCGATGAGCTTCCTCGATGGGTCTCCTCGCGGCCACTCACGTGGGCAGTCGGACCCTCATCAACGCCGGACCGATCTCACGGGGTCAGGCCAGGCCCATTTGCTATTGGAGATGCGGCCCAGCGCCGGTAACCCAACGGCAGACGTGTGCGGCGTGGGAGGGAAAGGTCGCCGCCGCGATGCGCCTGATGTCCTATCAGGTGATCGACGAGTTGACCAAGGGCACGCGTAATGGCCTGACGCGCGCTGAGATAACCGTGTTTCATAAGAATCTTCGGGACCCCGGCCGCACGCACAATCGGAAGGCAACGGGAGAACTTCGCGCTTTACTTCACCACTCTGATGGCGCCGCTGCCCTTTCCGGAAGATGGCCGGAGGTGTACGTTCTGGTGAACCTGACGTTGGACGAACGGCGCAGAGGAAAGAAGACCACGAGGCAGGGCTGGAACGCAGCGAGCGGTGGTCGCGCGAGGCCATGTGATGAGCTGTCTGTTTTGGTCATCGACAGTGGACTTCGGTTCGTTGAGGTGGTGGCGGTGGAGCGTTATCAACACCTACGCTAGTTCGCGCGGAGGGCTATGTGTCAGCACGTCAAGATACCTTCCGAATCGGTCGATGAGCACCTCGACCGCCTTCTTCCCTTTTTGTGGTGTGGCGACTGAAGGGCGTCCGAC
>JADGOW010000185.1 GCA_017882765.1 Frankiaceae bacterium | reverse complement strand
ATGGCGATGACCCGGTCCCAGTCGGCCGGGTCGGAGGCGACGAAGAAGCTGGCTTTGTCCCAGCCGGCGTTGTTCACTAGGACATCGATGCGGCCGAACCGTCCGAGGACGTGGGCGACCATCGCCTCGATCGACTCGCGCGAGGTCACGTCGGCGCGAACGGATACGGCGGCGCCGCCGATGGCCGCCGCGGTGTCCTTCGCCGACGCCTCGTCGACATCGGTGACGACGACAAGCGCACCCTCGGCGGCGAGTTTCTCCGCGATCGCCTTGCCGATGCCCTGGCCGGCGCCGGTCACGATGGCGACCTTGTTGCCGAGCTTTCCCATGACAGCCTCACTCGTTGATGACTTGATTGCAATCGGCGCCCGCGACCGTGGCTCCGGCGCCGGAAAGCACCGCGACGACGGCGCGGCCACTGCCGGCTCCGGCTCCAGTCGCGACGGCGACCTGGCCTGACAGATCGATCACGGTGGGTTCCCTCCTTATGCGGTCCACCGGAACGCCTGAGTGGTGCCGCTGCCCGTGTAGGAGGTCCCCGTGACTTGGCCCAGCGCGTTGATCGCGGTCCCAGTGCTGTCCGTTCCGCCGAGCGTGCCCAGATCCTGCATACTTCGCGGTCGGGTCAGCCCTCGTCCGGAATCGCGTTCTGGCGCATCAGACCATAGGACACCGCATCTTCCAGGGCACGCCACGAAGCTGCGACGACGTTCTCGTCGACGCCGACAGTGGTCCACTCGGTGTTGCCGTCGCTCGTCTCGACCAGCACGCGGGTGATCGCGGCCGTGCCCTGCTTGCCCTCCAGAATCCGCACCTTGTAGTCGACCAGCTCGAGATCGGCCAACCCTGGATAGGTCTTCTCCAGCCCCTGCCGCAGCGCCAAGTCCAGCGCGTTGACCGGGCCGTTTCCTTCGGCGGTGGCCACGATGCGTTCGCCCCTGGTCCGCAGCTTCACGGTCGCCTCACTGACGACCTCCTCGGCTGTCCGACGCTCCACGATCACCCGCCACGATTCCAGCTCATAGAAGCGGGGCAGTCCTTCGATTTCTTCTCGCAGCAACAGCTCGAAAGAAGCCTCGGCGGCCTCGAAGACGAAGCCGCGCGCCTCCAGGTCCTTGATGCGATCGACGACCCGCCCGAGGGCCACCCGGTCCTCGGAGACGTCGAGCCCGAGCTCGCGGCTCTTCAGCTCGACGGTCGCGCGGCCCGCAAGTTCGCTGACGAGCATGCGCATGTCGTTGCCGACGAGCCCAGGGTCCACGTGCTGGTAGAGCGTGGGGTCAACTTTGATCGCGCTGGCATGGAGGCCGGCCTTGTGCGCGAAGGCACTCACGCCCACGTAGGGCCTGTGCGGGTGCGGAGTGAGGTTGGCGACCTCGTCGATCGCGTGACTGACCCTGACGAGATCCCCGATCCGCCCCGGCGGCAGGACGGGACGGCCCATCTTGACCTCAAGGTCGGCGATGACGCTGAAAAGGTCAGCGTTGCCCGCCCGCTCGCCGTACCCATTGGCGCAGCCCTGCACGTGGGTAACCCCGGCGTCCACCGCGGCAAGGGTGTTGGCCACGGCGCAGGCGGTGTCGTTGTGGCAATGGATGCCCAGCCGCGTCTCCGAAGTGTCGAGGACATCCGCCACGATGTCGGCGAGGCGGTTTGGCAGCATGCCGCCGTTGGTGTCGCACAGGACGATGACATCGGCTCCGGCAGCAGCGGCAGTCCGAACGACCTCGATGGCGTAGGTCGGGTCGGAGCGGTACCCGTCGAAGAAGTGCTCGGCGTCCAGGAAGACCCGCCGCCCCTCAGCGGTCAAGTGCGCGACCGTGTCGCGGATCATCATCAGGTTCTCTTCAAGAGTCGTCCGCAGCGCCTTGCGCACATGTCGCACGTCGCTTTTGGCAACGAGGCAGATGACCGGCGTCTCGGCCTCACGCAGCGCCGCCACCTGCGGGTCGTCGGCCGCCACCGCGTGCGCACGACGGGTCGCGCCGAAGGCGACGAGGGTCGCATGCTGAAGGTTCAGCTCGGTCTTTGCCCGCCGAAAGAACTCCTCATCCTTCGGGTTGGCGCCCGGCCACCCCCCTTCGATGAACCCGACCCCCAGGTCGTCGAGGTGGCGTGCGACCGACAGCTTGTCGTGCACGGATAGGGACAGCCCCTCCTGCTGAGTGCCGTCCCGGAGCGTTGTGTCGTAGATGTGGAAGGCATCCGGGACGGGGGCACCCGGAACGCCGGGCCGCCGAGAGGTCACGTCGCTGGTCACCTCCTCATGGTGACAGGGCACGGCAGGTGGAGGAGATGAGATGTGCAGCGGAAGGTGAGCGGGCAAGAGCCCAGGGGTACGGGGGGCGTGCGTGCGAGAGCGTCAGACGTGCACCGCGTCGGCGTGCTGGGGCGCCCACACGCGCACGATGTCGCGCATCGAGAGCATCCCCACCAGTTCCGGGCCCTCCATGATGATCAGGTGCCGGAAGCCGCCGCGCAGCATTGCGAGCGCGGCCTCCTGCAGCGACCAGTCGGGCGAGGCGTATACGACGTCGCGGGTGAGGTGATCGCCCGCCCGCTCCTCATCCGGGTCCTGACCCTGGGCGATCGAGCCGAGAATGTCACGCTCGGTGAGGATGGTTGGACCGTGCGAGTCGGCATCGAGGACCACGGCAGCGCCCACCCGGCGCTGGGTCATGAGACGCGCAGCCTGACGGAGCGTGTGGTTGGGACCGATCTGAAGGATGGTGGGGCTCATCCCGTCACGAACCTGCATGCGCACCCCCAGGGGGTAGGGAGGCGGGTTACCGATGCAGGCACCCGACCAGGGATCTTCGATGGTTGTCAGAAAGGTAAAGCCACGAGGCCCGGTTGGCTAGCCCCCATCGGCCTATTTGCCCGACTTGCGACGCTTCTTCCTCGGGGCCCGCCACGCGAGAAGCCCCACCCCCAGACACGCAGGTGAGTAAGTGTAACGGTTCATCCGAGCGAAGGCCGGGTCGGGCCCGGCCGGGAGGATGTCGGTCATCGTGAAGCCCACCACTGCGCGCCAGGCCATGAGCGCCCCGGTGACACGCGAGCCGAATCGCCATCTACTGAGCGTGCACGCCGCCCCCGCGGCGCAGGCGCCGGCCACCAGCAGCGCCATCCCCTTGCCCGGAAACTCCTTCTCGGGAAGCCCGACCACGGTACGTGACATCGTGTCGCGGTTTCCGAACGGGAAAGACGACCCGTACGCCCACCCGACGTGCAGCCCTGCCGCCGCCACGAACGCTCCCCCGGCAAGCCAGGACGCGACTCGGCTCGACGCCTCGATCGCTGCGTCCCAGTCAGTCACGGACGTACTCGTTCCACTCCTTGTAGCGGTCAAGCTCGCCTCGCGTTGCCTGGTGGAAGACGTCGAGCAGATGCCGGGTGACGGCGCCGGGGTGGCCCGTGCCGACCGGTCGATCGTCCACGGAAACGATCGGCACCAGCTCGGCCGCCGTGCCGGTGAAGAAGGCCTCATCGGCCAGGTAGAGGTCGCTTCGGACCAACGAGTGCTCGACCACCTCGTGGCCCTCGTCTCGCGCGATCGCCATGGCGGCGTCACGCGTCAGGCCCGCCAGGGACCCGTCCACCAATGGCGGTGTCACGACCTTCTTGCCGTAGACGACGAAGATGTTCTCCCCCGAGCCCTCGGCGACTCGCCCGTCGGGCGTTAGCATGATCGCCTCGTCGTAGCCGGCCCGCAGGGCGGCCGCCTTGGCCAGCGAAGAGTTGATGTACTGCCCGGTGGCCTTGCCCGCGGGGGGAATCGTGTTGTGCCCGATCCGGGTCCACGACGACACCGCGACCCGGCACCCCTTCTCTGCCGCCTCGGCGCCGAGATAGGCCCCCCACGGCCACACGGCAATGCAGGCCTGCGTCCGGCTCGGTATCGGGTTGAGCCCCATCTCGCCGTGTGCCAGGTAGAGCAGCGGCCGGATGTAGCAGGAGTCGAGATCGTTGACGCGCACGGTCTCCTTCGTGGCCTCGACGATCTCGTCGACAGTCCAATCCGGCTGCATCATGTAGATGCGCGCGCTGCGGAACAGTCGCTCGATGTGCTCCGTCAGCCGGAACACTGCCGGCCCCCGCGGGGTGGCGTAGGCGCGGATCCCTTCGAAGACCCCCCAGCCATAGTGCAACGTCGGGTTCAGGATGTGGATCGTCGCGTCGTCCCAGTCGACGAGCTCGCCGTCCATCCAGATCTTCTTCGTGGGCGTGATCGGCACCAGTTCACCTCTTCGTCGTTCTCCCGCGATTGCACCACACGCGGGAACCGTGGGGGACGCCCCCACCCGAGGCAATGCCGACGGGTGCCGCGCCAGCCTGGTGCCCGCCGCGACGAGCCGTCAGGCGCCGGTCCCCGCCGCACGCCGGGCCAGGGCTTCGCCGATCTCGCGGGTGCCGCGCGGCCCGACGTCGGAACGCGCCCGCAGATCCGCGGCCACCGCGCCCTCTACCCGCCGCCCCTGCTCGGCGAAGCCGAGGTGGTCGAGCAGCAGCCCGACCGACAGGACCGTAGCAGTCGGGTCTGCCAGACCACGGCCGGCTATGTCCGGGGCGCTGCCGTGCACGGGCTCGAACATCGAGGGGTTGCGGCCCGACACGTCGAGGTTGCCGCTGGCCGCAAGCCCGATGCCGCCGGCGATGGCAGCGCCGAGGTCGGTGAGGATGTCGCCGAACAGGTTGTCCGTGACTACGACGTCGAACCGCTCCGGCTGGGTCACGAAGAACATGGCTGCGGCGTCCACGTGGCTGTAGGCCGTTTCGACGTCCGGATAGGACGGGGCGACGTCGCGCAGGGTCCGCTGCCAGAGCGACCCGGCGTGGACGAGGACGTTGTCTTTGTGGACGAGTGTTAGGTGCCGGCGGGGACGGCGGGCGGCGCGCTCGAAGGCGTGCCGGACGACCCGCTCGACCCCGAACCGCGTGTTCAGGCTCTCCTCGGTAGCGACCTCGTGCTCCGTGCGGGCGCGCAGGGACCCACCGGCCCCCGCGTAGGGCCCTTCGGTGCCCTCGCGTACGACCACCATGTCGATCTGGGGGGAGCCGGCCAGTGGCGGGCGTACGCCTGCATACAGGCGCACCGGCCGCAGGTTGACGTGGTGGTCCAGTTCGAACCGCAGCCGAAGCAGCAAGCCGCGCTCCAGGACGCCGCTGGGAACGGCCGGGTCGCCGACCGCGCCGAGCAGGATCGCGTCGTGCGCCCGGAGCTCATCGAGGACCGCATCGGGCAGGGTCTCCCCCGTGGCGAGCCAGTGCCGGGCACCAAGGTCGTACTCCGTCGTCTCCACGCTGGGGTGCACCGCCCGCAGCACCCGCAGCCCCTCCGCCACGACCTCGGGGCCGATCCCGTCCCCCGGGATGACCGCAAGCTTGATGGGAGTCACGCTCTCGCCGTCCACGCAGAGCACGGTAGACAGCCGAGACCGCCGGGCACCGGCGAAACGGACCTTCGACTGTCCCCCGTTCAAGGTAGAGAGCAGACTTCCCGGACATGAATCACAGCGGGGTGAGCTTGCTCACCGAGTTCGAAGCCGAGCCGTCCCCGCGCCGCTTGCCGCGGTTGCTCGCGGCTGCGACGCGCAGCTGACCCGCCCGTGCCAGCAACGCAGCCCGCATCGCAGCAGGACCTGCGCGCGGCCGTGCTCAGCCACCTCCGGGAACGGCGCAGCCTCACGTTGGCCACCTCCGGCCCGAAAGGACCGTGGGCCGCCGGCGTCTACTTCGCGGCCGATGGGCTGTCGCTGTACTTCCTGTCCGATCCCGCCTCGCGGCACTGCCGCGACCTGGCGGCGAATCCGCGGGTGGCTGCGACGGTGCACGAGGACGTCGCGTCCTGGCAGGACATCCGCGGGGTACAGCTGTCCGGTCGCGCCGAGGCCGTCTCCCCCGCCGCCGAGGCCAGCCGGGCCTGGGACGCCTACGTC
>JADGOW010000038.1 GCA_017882765.1 Frankiaceae bacterium | reverse complement strand
TGGCGCTCCAGCTCGCGTTCACGCTCGGCTGGCTGAGCCTGCTCCGCTGGGCCACGAAGCTGCCCGACGTTGTCATCGTGATGGCGACCGCCGCGGCCGCCGACCTGATCCTGCTGCGGAACCGCCACACCACAGCGGGTTCGCTCGCCGGCGTGATCGGTCTGTCGTTTCTCGCCACGCTGGTCCGCCAGCTGCCCCGCGGAGATCGAAGCCACCTCACCGACTCCCTTATCGCCCTCATGTCGGGCATCGCGATCACCGTCGCACCGTCGGTGCTGGTGGTGCTCGCGCGGGTGGACTCCGCACGCGCCGCCGCCGCGGCGGGCATGTTCGCGGCCGGCGCCGCCGCGCTGGCCGGGCGCCTCGGCGACCTCATCCTGGTGCGGCCACGGCTGCCGGGCACGAGCACCCGCGGGGGATTCGGGCTCGCGCTGGCATTCGCGGCCGGAATCGGGGCGGCCATCGGCGCAGCGAGCCTGGTGGCGAAGGGGCATCAGCTCTCGGTCGGGCAAGCCTGCGGGATCGGGGCCGCAGCCGTGGCCGCCGCTGTCGCGCTCGATCTCGTCCTGGAACGTGGCAGTATCGACCGCGCGATCGCGGCGGTGGCGCCCGTGGCAATCTGCGGCCCGCTGTTCGCCGCCGCCCCGGCCGCGTACCTGGTGTGGCGGGTGTCGTTCGGATAAAGCCGGTGGTGTTCGGGCGTCGCCGGGAAAGGTGTGCCCGAACAAGGCGGGGCCGTCGTGCGGGGATGGGGCCGTCGTGAGGGGGAGAGGGCCGGCCGCTTCTGGGCTTACCGGCTGACTGCCGGCCTTCCCCCTGTTACGGTGCGAACGATGACTACGACACGGCTCGTGAAGCGCCGCGCGGTGGACCACTGCCGCGTCGGCAGCTGCCGGTGTCCCCTTTCCTGAGCGCGCCCACGTCGTCGCGAACGCCGCCCCCGCGGCTCAGGAATGCCCCATTCGGCTCGTTGCGATGGCCCGGCGTGCCTGCACACCGGTGAGTCCATTCCCGAAGAATCAACCACCCACAGAAAGGTGATCCCGTGAGTCGCAGCGACGTGCTCGTCGACGCGGACTGGGCCGAGGCCCACCTCGACGACCCCAAGGTCGTCTTCGTCGAGGTCGACGAAGACGTCTCCGCCTATGACAAGGGCCACATCAGGGGGGCCGTGCGGCTCGACTGGAAGTCCGAGCTGCAGGACCAGGTCAAGCGCGACTTCGTCGACAAGGCGTCCTTCGAAGGCCTCATGTCGGCCAAGGGCATCTCCAGCGACGACACAATCGTCCTCTACGGCGGGAACAACAACTGGTTCGCCGCCTACGCGTACTGGTACTTCAAGCTCTACGGCCACCGTGACGTCCGGCTGCTCGACGGCGGGCGCAAGAAGTGGGAGCTCGACAGCCGCGAGCAGACCGAGGCCGTCACGCCGCGCCCCGCGACGAGCTACACGGCGAGCGGCCCGCGTACCGACATCCGCGCCTTCCGCGACGAGGTCGTCGCCGCGATCGGCACGCAGAACCTCGTGGACGTGCGCTCCCCCGACGAGTTCAGCGGCCGGCTGCTGGCCCCGGCGCACCTCCCGCAGGAGCAGTCGCAGCGTGCCGGGCACGTCCCGACCGCCCGCAATATCCCGTGGTCGAAAACGGCCGCCGACGACGGCACCTTCCGCGGCGACGACGCCCTGCGCAAGCTCTACGAGGGCGAGGGGGTCGACCTGAGCCGCGACACGATCGCCTACTGCCGTATCGGCGAGCGCAGCGCGCACACCTGGTTCGTGCTGCACGAGCTGCTCGACCTGCCCAACGTGAAGAACTATGACGGCTCATGGACCGAATACGGGTCGCTGGTCGGGGTTCCCATCGAGAAGGACGTCTGAACAAATGTGCGGCGCCCCGCCGGCAGGCCTCTCACTGGAAGGTATTGATGTGTCGAAGGAAACCGTGATCCAGGGTGTCGTCATCCTGGACGGCCAGCCGGTGCCGTCGGCGTACGTACGGCTGCTCGACGGCAGCGGGGAGTTCACCGCGGAAGTGGTGTCCTCGGCGTCGGGACAGTTCCGTTTCTTCGCCCGTCCGGGCGACTGGACGTTGCGCGCGCTGTCGTCGAAGGGCACCGGGGAAGTGCGGGTGCACGCCCAGCAGGGCACGCCCGTCGAGACCGAGGTGGCGATCTCGCACTGAGCCCTGCCGCGCGGGGGAGGCCCGACACCTGCCTCCCCCGCGCGTCCCCCGCGCGTCCGGCCGTCCCACGTCCGACCGGCCGAAGGGCGCCGCGCTTCTGAGCGACCCCGAGTCCGGCCTACATGGCGCCACCCGACTAGGGACTTCAACCGCCCGGGTTTGACGCCGAGATTCAAGTCGTGGGCCCGCGAGAGGAGTCGCGCGGCGCCGGGATTGCGTGGATTCCGCGACCCGTCGCGCTGCTTCGTGCCCTGCTGGTCACAGCGTTCGCCGTAACTGCCGGCACCGCTGTGCTGCTGGGGGACGTCCCCTACGCGGCGACCGTCGATCACGCCCTGTACGTGGTGGTTCTCGGCTTGGGCGCCGTCCTCGTCGTCCTGCGTCCCGTGCTCATCCGCGAAGAGAGACTCGGCTGGGCCCTGATCGCGATCGGGGTCGTGTGCTACAGCCTCGCCGACGTCCTCTGGCTGATCATGTCGAGCGGCCACGGGTCGCCGACCCCCTCACCGTGGCCGAACTCGCTGCGCATGGCCTTCTACGTCTTGCTCGCCCTCGGGGCGCTGTTGCTGTACCGCTGGCGCGGGCTCCGGCTCGGCCTGCCCGTGCTCCTCGATGCGATCGTGGGCGGCTTGGGCGTGGTCACGGTCGTGGCCGCCCTCCTGCTCGGCCCGCTGTTGCATGCGGAGGACGTCACTCCCATCCTGGCGCTCCTGCTGATCTATGCCGCGGCCGACATGCTCCTTCTCGTCCTGCTCCTCGGGGCGCTGGTCGTCACGCCGCGGCGGGCGCCGGAGTGGCTCGCCCTGCTGACCGCCGGGCTGACCTGCCTACTGACGAGCGACCTGCTGCGCGGTCGGCTGGCGGAGGACCTGGGCCAGGACGGGACCTGGGGGTGGGCGGCCTCGGTGACGACGGGGCTGCTGTGGGGCGCGGCCCTCGTCCTGATGGCGCTCGCCGGCTGGGTCCGGGTCCGTCCCCCCGATCAGCCCGCGCGGCGCGGCGGCCGGGTCCGGCTCGTGCTTCCCATCGCCGCCACGGTGCTCGCCGTCGGCACTCTGGTGGTCAACGACTTCATCCCGGTCGGCACCCCGGCGGTCGTTCTTGCCGCCGTCACGATCGTCGGGGCCCTCGTCCGGATGTCCCTGGCTTTCCGGGACGTGGAGCGGCTGAGCGAGAGCCGTACGGAGGCCCTGACGGACGACCTGACGGGGCTGCCCAACCGCCGCCGGTTGCGTTCGGCACTGGCGCGCATGGTTGCCGGCGGGCGGCCCGGCGCCCTGTTGATGGTCGACCTGGACGGCTTCAAGGAGGTCAATGACACGCTCGGCCACGAAGCGGGCGATGACCTGCTGATCCAGGTGGCCCGCCGGCTCGGGGAGTGCGTGCGGGGGGATGACCTGCTCACCCGGCTCGGCGGTGACGAGTTCGCGCTCCTCGCGCCCGACTGCGACGACGGTGCGACGGCGTTGCGGGTCGCCGATCGGCTCCGGGCGGCCCTCGAAGGCCCCTTCCGGGTTCAGGACACCCGGGTGCGCGTCGACGCCAGCGTCGGTGCCGTCCTGTTCCCCACGCACGCGACGACGCCCAGCGAGCTGTTGCGCCGGTGCGACATCGCCATGTACGAGGCGAAGTCGCGGCGCGGCGCCAGCGAGCTGTACTCCCCCGACCTCGATGCCGCGGGCCGGGACCGGTTCGCCGTGCTGGAGCAGTTGCGCACCGCGTTCGCCCAGAACGAGTTCGTGGTGCACTACCAGCCGCTCTGCGACCTGCAGGACGGGCGCGCGGTCGCGGTGGAGGCCCTCGTCCGCTGGCAACATCCGGTTCGGGGTCTGCTCGCCCCCGCGGAGTTCCTGAAGGTGGCCGAGCAGGCGGGGTTACTGCGCCGGCTCACCCTCGTCGTCCTGCGCGACGCGCTTGCCGAATGCCGGCGCTGGCGCGAGCTCGGGGTGCCGGTACGGGTCGCGGTGAACCTGTCGGCCTCAGCCTTGCGCGACGAGCGCATCGTCGCGGACGTCTCCGCCCGCCTGCGCCAATTCGGCCTGCCGCCCCAGTCGCTGGAACTGGAGATCACCGAGGATCTGCTGGTAGGCGACATGAACCGGGCCGTGCATGTGCTCAAGCGGCTGCGCCGGCTGGGGCTGGGGATCACCGTGGACGACTTCGGCACCGGCTACTCCTCGCTGGCCTACCTGATTCGGCTGCCGGTACAGGCGCTCAAGCTTGACCGCTCGCTCATCGCGCCACTGCGGCACGACTCGCGGGCGCTGGCGATCGCGAGGGCGGTGCTCGTGCTCGCCCACGACCTCGGGCTGCGCGCGGTGGCCGAGGGGGTCGCCGACGGGGAAGCTCTCGCGATGCTGCAGGAGCTCGGCTATGACGTTGCGCAGGGTTTCGTCCTGGCCCGGCCGATGCCCGCCGACGAGGTGACCGCATGGCTGCTGCAGAACCGCGAGGGTGGGCACCCCCTGGTCCCGGCGCAGCGACGGTCGCTCACCGACTGCCCCGACGCCGGCCACGAGGCGGGCTGGGAAGCCGAGCCGCAGCAGGACCCCGGCTGACCCGGGCGGCGAGCCTCGGCCCGGCCCGCACCAGCCCGGCCCGCACCAGCCCGGCCCGCACCAGCCCGGCCCGCACCAGCGCTGCGCCGACCTGTCAATAGACGAGGGCCTGCGTTCCCTCGGCCATGACCTCACTGACGAATGCCTGGGCCCCCGCGATGCGCACCCCATCCAGGACGTCGTCCTCGCCGATGTCGCGCCGGGCCGCGCATTGCGTGCACAGCGTGACCTGGCCGCTCGCGAGGACGGCGTCGAGCAGGTCCGTCAGCGGCGGGCTGTGGGGGAGGGAGAACTCGGCCGCGCGGCCGGGGAGGGCGAACCAACTGGCTTCGCCGGTCAGCCACAGCGATACGCGGGCACCGCTCGCGACGCCGACCGCGGCCACGGTGAACGCCTGCGCGCACCGCTCAGGCGCGTCCTGGCCCGCGGTGGCTTTGACGACGAGCGCCCGGATGCTGGGCGGGTTCACGGCAGGCTGGGTGGGCACGATCTCGAGCGTAGAGCCCACCCGGGCGGCGCCACGACGTTCTGGCCTACGATTCCCCCGTGGTGGATGTTGCGTTCACGGTGCTGCTCGCGGTCATCTTCGTGATCATCGCAGTCATGGCGGTCTACGTGGTCTACAAGCTCTACGAGGGCCAGCGCTGACAAATGGATTTCACTGTCACCCCTGAGCAGCAGACGTTCTTCGAGGAGACCCGAGCCTGGGCCCAGTCGCTGATCGCACCGGGGGCAGCCGAGCGCGACCGGGAGGGGCGCTGGGATCCGGCGCTGTGGAAGGCGCTGGGCGCGCAGGGGCTCGCGGGCCTGCCCATTCCGGCGGCCTACGGAGGTGGCGGTGCCTCCGTCGTCGAGTGCTGCCTGGCGAACGAGGCGATCGCCGAGGGTGGTCACGACGGCGGGTTCAACCTCTCCCTGGGTGCGCACTGGGTCATCGGCACCGTGCCCATTTGGCTGCACGGCAGCGAGGAACTCAAGAAACGCTGGCTACCCGGGCTCTGCGACGGCACGTTCGTCGGCTCCTGGGCGTCGACCGAGCCCGAGTCCGGCTCCGACGCCGGGTCGATCCGCACGACGGCCGTGCGTGACGGCGACGACTGGGTGCTCAACGGCACGAAGATGTTCATCACGAACGGCCCGATCGCCGACGTGTGCACGGTGCTCGCGCGCACCGACACAAAGGCGACAGCCGGCAGGGGCATCAGCGCGTTCGTCGTCGACACCCGCACCCCGGGTTTCTCCGCCGGGCGCGAGCTGGACAAGCTCGGCTGCCGCTCCTCGCCGACCGCCGAGATCGTCCTGCAGGGCTGCCGGGTGCCCGCCGAGTGCATGCTCGGCCCGGAAGGAGAAGCGCTGTGGCGCATCGCGTTCGAGTGCTTCGACTGGGAGCGCACTGTCATGCTCGCGGGCAGCGTCGGCGGCATGGCCGCGACGTTGGCTGATGCGCTGCGGTATGCCGGGCAACGCAGCCAGTTCGGCCGTCCCATCGCGTCGTTTCAGGCGGTTCAGCACAAGCTCGCCGACATGAAGATCAACCTTGAGACCTGCCGGATGGCGGTGTACCGGGCGGCGTGGCTCAAGCAGGAGGGGCTGCCGCACCAGACGGAGGCGTCCATCGCGAAGGTGCTCATCGGTGAGCTGTCGGTGCGCAACGCGCTGGAAGCCGTGCAGATCCATGGGGGCTACGGCTATCTGCGGGACTTCCCGGCCGAGCGGGCGCTGCGCGACTCCAAACTCTCGGCGATCGGCGGGGGCACCACCGAGATCCAGAAGACGGTGATCGCGCGGGCACTGCTGGCGGAGTAGACGTGCATCCCGGCATCGCTCCGTTGGAATTCCTGGTCGGCACCTGGCGCGGCGAGGGCGTGGGCGGCTACCCGACGATGGACGGCTTCCGCTTCGGCCAGGAGGTGCGCTTCGTCGCCGGTCCCAAACCGGTGCTGGCCTACACGTCGCGGTCGTGGTGGCTCGGGCCGGATGCCCCCGGCCGCGCGGTGGGGGAGCCGCTCGCATCCGAGGTCGGGTTCTGGCGCATGCAGCCCGGCGGGGCGGTGGAGGTGACGCTCGCCCACCCCTTCGGGATCTCGGAGGTGTTCGTCGGGCAGCTCGACGAGACCAAGATTGACCTGCGGGAGAACGTTCTCATCCGGACCAGGACGGCGCGGGAGGTCCAGCGTTCGGTGCGCCTCTACGGCCTGGTGGAGGGCGATCTCGCCTATGCCATGGACATGGAGACTGCGACGACGCCGATGTCGCCGCACCTGTCCGCCCGGCTCAGCCGGGTGGCGGAGGGATAGCCGGCGAGCGAATCGGGGGGCGAAACTATTGGGGCGAGCGGATAGGGGCAGGCCCGGGAACAGGCAAACCCCCAGGCTGCTCCACCGGGGAATCGGCGGGCCGCTTCGGACGGGGGCGGCGCCTGGGGGTCGGGTGATTGCCTGGTATTCGCCGGCGCCGGTGCACTCCGTTGCCTGCTGGCGTAGTTCCTGCAGACGTGCCCGGCGGGGCGAGACCGGAGGACCGGCGACTAGCGGACAGTCACCTCACGAGTCCGTGTACTGCCATGCATGTAATCGGACCACCTCCTTTCCCGTGTACGGACACCGTACGGGCGCCGCGCCGGAACGGCAACGGGGAAATCCGGGCCGTTTGGTGGGGTTCGTCCTGGTTTATCGCCGTGGGCGGCGACGAAACAGTAGTCGGGGGGCTGGACTTTGTCATACGTTCACCACATCGCGCAGCTGCGCTGTCCACAGGTCCGTACCATCAAAGACCTTGAGGGTCGGGGGGACCAGGTAACGATGCGGGATACCGGAACTGCTCGCGGTTTGGCGATCATGGGAGTTGCGCTGCTCGCCGGCGGGGGGGTCGTCGCCGCACATGGCCGGCCGGAGTGGGTTGCCTTCATCGGCGCCGCCGGCGTCGGGCTTGTGGTGCTACTTGGGTGGCCGGTCCACCGCAGGGACGACGGCGCTCCCCCGCCCCGACGCCCGCGCGACCCGATCCAGCTCGTGCCCGTTCGAGATCCGCTGTTCCCGGCGCTCACCCGGCACGTTCCCGCGGCCCGCGTGGTCCGTCCGGCGCGGGTCGGCGGGCACGCCGGTCAGCCGCGGCCCGAGCAGGGCAGCTCCCTCGCCCGGCGGACGGGTAGCGGCACCGCCTGAACTCCAGGGGGATGCACGGGCCGCACGGCCTCACTGCGGGTAGAGCGTGACGTCGGTCGCCTTCACCGTGGCCCAGACACTCACCCCGGGTTCCAGAACCAGCTCGGCGACCGCCTCCGGCGTCACCTCCGCCACCACGGTGACGTCGCCCTCGAGGCGGACCCGAACCCGGTCGCCGAGCACGTCGAGGGCGCTGACCGTGCCGGCCCACACGTTTCGGGGGCTGCCGAACGGACGGTCGGGGTAGAGCGCGACCGACGACGGGCGGATCGAGGCGTAGGCGGGGCCGTCCGCTCCGACGGCTTCGGCCGCCACCAGCTCGGTCCCCGATCCCGCCTTGAGCCGTCGGCCCACCGCCCACCCGCGGATCAGGTTCACGCCCATCAGCCCCGCGACGAAAGGGGTTCGGGGCCGGCGCGCGACCTCGAGGGGCGACCCCTCCTGCACGACGCGCCCGCCGTCGAGCACGAGGAGGCGATCGGCCAGGACGAGCGCCTCGACCGGGTCGTGCGTCACCACCAGGGCGGTGCCGGTGTGGGCGGCCAGCTGCTCGCGAAGGTGTGCGCGCAGCGGCGCGCTGGCAGCCGCGTCCACTGCCGCCAGCGGCTCGTCGGCGAGCAGCAGTCGCGGGCGTCCCGCCAGCGCCCGGGCCAGCGCAACCCGTTGTGCCTGACCGGCGGACAGCTGCCGTGGGCGGGCGCCGGCCAGCCCGAGCGCGCCGAGCCGTTCGAGTTCGTCGTCGGCTGCCCGCCGCGCCTCGCTGCGCCCCAGCCCTCGGCACCGCAGCGGGAACGCGACGTTGTCACGCACCGACAGGTGCGGGAACAGCAGGCCCTCGGCGAACACGACGCCGAGCTCGCGCTGCTCCGTCGGCACCCGGATGCCGGCGCCGGCGTCCTCCCAGGTGCGGCCGTCGACGACGACCCGTCCCGCGTCCAAGGCGATGAGGCCGGCCAGCGCCAGCAGCAGGCTCGTCTTGCCGGTGCCGTTGGGCCCCACGACAGCGAGCGTCTCGCCGTCGGCGGACTCCAGGGCCACGTCCAGCGACAGCTCGCCGCGGTGCAACCGGACCTCGGCGGTCAGACTCACCTGGTGTCTCGCAGCTCGCCTCGCAGCCAGCGTTCCCGCAGTGCGAGCAGCACCAGGACAGACACCGCGAGCAGCAGCAGGCTCAGCACGGTCGCGGTCGCGGGGGACGTGTCGAGCGCCTGGTAGACCTGCAGCGGCATCGTCCGGGTCCGGCCGGGGAAGCTGCCTGCGAAGGTGATGGTGGCGCCGAACTCGCCCAGCGCACGGGCCCAGCACAGGACGGCTCCGGCCGCGACACCCGGACCGACCAGCGGCAGCGTCACCCGGCGAAACGCTGTCCAGCGGTCGGCCCCGAGGGTCGCGGCCGCGGCCTCGTAGCGCGGGTCCACGCCCCGCAGCGCTGCCTCCACCGTGAGCACCAGGAACGGCATCGCCACGAAGGTCTCGGCCGCTACGACGGCCGCAGGCGTGAACGGCAGGCTCCATCCGGTCGCGTCGAACACCGGCCCGCCGACCACGCCCCGGCGCCCGAAGACGAGCAGCAAAGCGACCCCGCCCACGACCGGCGGCAGCACCAAGGGGACAGTGACCAGCGCGCGGAGCAGGGCCCTGCCGCGGAAGCGCGGCCGGGCGAGCACCCAGGCCAGCGGGACACCCAGCACGAGCGAAAGGCCGGTTGCGAGCGTGGCCGTCACCAGTGACAGCCGCAGCGCCTCGAGCACCGCGGGATCGGTCATGATCGCGCCCACGTCCCGCCAGGGCGTGCGCACGAGCAGGCCGAGCAGCGGGAGCAGCAGGAAGGTGACCGCGATCAGCGCCGGGGCGAGCAAGAGGACGGGCGGCATCCGAGCGAGCCGGGCGCGGGTCCGCGGGGCCAGCACCGAGGCTGTCGCGGGGGCCGTCATGGCGGGCCGAACCCGGCCTCCGCCAGGACAGCGCGGCCGGACGGCCCCGAGACGAACGTGACGAACGCGACCGCTGTCGTCGCATTCTGGCTCTGCCGGATCACGGCGACCGGGTACGACGTCGGGGCCTGCGTCGCTTGCGGCACGTCGATGCCCTCGACAGCCGTACCCGCCGAGTGCACGTCCGTGCGGTAGACGAGACCGGCGTCGACCTCGCCGAGCCGCACCTTCGTCAGCACGGCCTTCACGTCGGGCTCGTAGGTGTCCGGGTGGGCGGTGACGCCGGCGATGCGGAACAGGGTCTGCGCCGTCGCCCCGCACGGCACCGTCGGGTCGCACACCGCAAGCCGCAGGCCGGCGTCGGCGAAGTCGCTCAGGGAGCCGACGTGGCCCGGGTTGCCCGGGGGGACCGCGATCTCCAGTTCGTTGGTCGCCACCTCCACCGGCTTGCCGGCCACCGCTGACGCCCGCTCCGCCACACCCATCGTCGCGTCGCTCGCCGGGGCGAACACGTCGGCGGGTGCGCCGGCGGCAACCTGGCTCGCGAGGGTGGAGCTGGCCGCGAAGCTGAAGCGGACCTTGGTGCCCGGGTAGGTGCTCTCGAACCGGTGGCCGAGCTCGGTGAAGGCCTCGGTGAGCGACGCGGCGGCGAGCACCGTGATCGTCCCGGTCGGGGCGCCCGGCGTGGTTTGCGGGTGAGCCGGCGCCGAACCACAACCGGCCAGCAGCGGCACCGTGCCGAGCGGGACGGTGCCTGCCGCGGTCAGCGTCGCGGCGACCCGCCCCGCCCTGCTGCGGGCATCCGTCGCGGCCCTGCCCCTTCGAACGCTCATGGCCTGCGATGCTAGGGCCGCGGGCCGCCCAGCCGCTGCTACGCGAGGGTCAAGACGTCGTCGATCGGCCGGCGCGGGGTCGCCTTGGCGCGCTCGGTGACGTGCGGGCGGCCCACCCGCAGCAGCATCTGCGGGTACCCGCCACCGATCATGGCCCGTAGCCGTTCGCGGCTGGAGATCAGGTCCACGACCTGCCCCAACGGGGAGGCCGCCCACTTCCGCACGGTCAGCAGCAGCATGGTTGCCGCGAGGCCGGCGCCCGCCTCGAGGTGCGCCGTGCGCGAATCGGTGTCGGTACCGATGAGCAGTACGGCGGGGCGCTCCACGTGCTGGCTCTCCACGCTGATCTCGGCGGCCTCCTTCGCCACGTCGAAGTTGCGGACGGCGAACTCCGACTGCCGCGAATCCTCGTCGGCGGCGACGGCGTAGCGGGGCACCCCGTCCACGGCGTCGGGGTCTGTGCGGGACCAGCGGCGCAGCTCCGCCTGGTACTCGGGGCTGTCGTCCTCCTGGGTGTCCGATCGGGAGATCATCGCTGCCAGCTCGATCCGGTCGTCCCGATGATCGAAGCTGTGCAGAAACGCGCCCTGCGCCTCCACCGCCGCCCGCACCTCGTCCACGACCGCGAGCGGCAGTGAGTCGCTCCCGAAGGGGCGGCGGTCGGTGTGCCGCTCGCCGATCGCGGCGAAGATGTCGCGCTCCTGCTGCGTCGGCGGGCGCTCGCCCGTGACCGTCATGCGGGCCAGCAGGTCGGATTCCTCCCCGTCGGGGAACCGGCGGATCTCGGGAACGAGTCCCTGCATCCGAGCGCCTATCTGGGCGTGGTAAAGGGCGCCGCCGCAGCTGACAACGAGTTGACGGCCGTACGGGTCGGCGACCGTGAGTTGGCGCGACCTGTCCGCGTGCAGTTCGAGCGCGCCGTCTGCGTACTGCCACCGCCACGGCTGCGTGTTGTGGATGGAGGCGGCGAGGATGGCGACGCCGACGATGTCGCGTGCCCGCTCGGCCGTCAGCAGGGCAGCGGACCCGGTCGTCATGGGGCGGGCTCCTTCCGCGACTGGTCCCGGTGACCCGTGCGCGGCCATCCTCTCCCCCCCGCCCGTCACCCCCCGGCGGGGGGGGAGAGGCGGGCGGCGCCCGCGCGCCGGGCGCCCGAACGTGACTGGCGGGCGCAGCGTCCGGTACAACGGAGGGGTGACGACCGAGAGCCAGTCCGGCGGGGACGCCGGTAAGCCGGCGGGCAATGCTGCCGCGGCAGCCGACTCCCCCTTGCCGGCGGCCGGGCCTGGGCCGGCGCCGGCGGGTCGCCGGTTGCGGGTCTACCTCCTCGACGACCACGAGCTGGTCCGGCGCGGCCTGCGCGACCTGCTCGAAGGCGAGGGAGACATCGAGGTCATCGGCGAGTCCGGGCTCGCCGACGAGGCGGCGCGGCGCATCCCCGCGTTGCGTCCGGATGTCGCCGTGCTCGACGGCAGACTGCCTGACGGCAGCGGGATTGACGTGTGCCGTGAGGTGCGTTCCCGCGATCAGGACATCGCCTGCCTCATCCTGACCTCCTACGACGACGACGAGGCGCTGTTCGCCGCGATCATGGCGGGCGCGGCGGGGTACGTCCTCAAGCAGATCCGCGGCGGGGATCTACTTGACGCGGTGCGCCGGGTCGCCGCGGGCCAATCGCTGCTCGACCCGGCGGTCACCAGGCGTGTCATGGAGCGCCTGCGCGAGGGCCCGCATGAAGACGAGCGGCTGGCCGCCCTGACCGAGCAAGAGCGCAAGATTCTCGCTCTGATCAGCGAGGGGATGACCAACCGCCAGATCGCCGCGAAGATGTATCTCGCGGAAAAGACAGTGAAGAACTACGTGTCGAGCATGCTCGCGAAGCTGGGCCTGGAGAGCCGCACGCAGGCGGCGGTCTTCGCCACCAAACTGCACGAGGGGTAGGGCCCGCCCCGTCAGTCCTCGAGGGGGACGCGCCACACGAGCCGCGTGCCCGGCCGCCCCCCCTTTGCCGCGTCCTGATCCTCGGCGTCGGGTGACGTGCCGAGGTGGAACGTCCCGCCCAGCCCCTCGGCGCGGCGCAGCATGTTGTCCAGGCCGCTGCGCCGGGCGCTGGCCCCCAGGCCCCGCCCGTCGTCGATGACCGTCAGAGTGAGCTCGCTGCCGCTCGCCTTGACGTTGACGTGCACCGTCCGGGCGTCCGAATGCCGGGTGACGTTCGAGAGAGCCTCCCGCAGTACGGCGAGCAGGTGCGGTTGCACCTCGGTGGGGACGGCGCTGTCGATCGGCCCCTCCAGGCGCACGTGGGGCTCGAAGCCCAGGCTCGCGGCGGCGTTGCCCGCCAAGTCGAGGATTTCCCCGCGCAGGCTCGTCGTGGGGCCTTCCGCGGCGCGAAGGCTGAAGATCGTGCGCCGGATCTCACGGATCGTCCCGTCGAGGTCGTCGACCGCGGACTCCAGCCGGGGCCGCTCTGATGTGTCCACGTACTTGCTCAGGCCCTGCAGCGTCAGACCCGTGGCGAACAGCCGCTGGATGACCAGGTCGTGCAGATCGCGGGCGATGCGGTCGCGGTCCTCGTAGACCGCGAGCCGCTCCCGGTCGCGCTGGGCGCGGGCGAACTCCAGCGCCAGCGACGCGTGCCCGGCGAAAGCCGCGGCCATTTCCCGGTCGAGCGGGCTGAACTGCCTGCCGCGCTCCCGCGAGTGGGCCAGCAGCAGCGCCCCGAGTGGCCGGCCCCCGGCGATCAGAGGCACGATGGCGATCGCACCCAGCCAGGGCAGCCGGTCGCGGATCGACAGTCGCGGTTCTTCCTGGGCGTCGGCCACGTACGCGCTCTCGCCGGTGCGGATCACTTCCGCCGACAGCGACGTGCTCACCGGCAGCAGCATCCCGGTCACCTGGTCGGCCCCCAGCCCGTCCACGACCTCGATAACGAGCGAGGCGGTGTCGGGCACGGGCAGGACGACGGCCCCCAGCTCGGCCTCGGCCACTTGCCGCACCCGCCGGGCGACCAGCGCGAGCGAGGTCGTCGGGTCGGTCAGGCCCAGCAGCGCGGCCGTGACCTCGGCGGAGGCCTGCAGCCAGCGCTCCCGCCGTTGCGTCTCCGCGTAGAGCCGGGCGTTCTCGATGGCCACGGCTGCGGCCGCGGCGAGAGCCGTGACGAGTTCCTCGTCGCCTTCGGTGAAGCCGCCGTCGTCGCTCTGCTTCTCGGTCAGGTACAGGTTGCCGAAGACCTCGCCGCGCACCCGGATGGGCACGCCCAGGAAGCTGCTCATCGGCGGATGGTTAGGGGGGAAGCCGTAACTGGCCGGATGACTGCCGATATCGCGCAGTCGCAGCGGCTTCGGGTCGTCGATGAGCAGCCCCAGAACGCCGCGGCCGCTCGGAAGCTGCCCGATGCGCTTGGCGTCGTCGTCGTCGAGGCCGACGTGGATGAAGTCGTTGAGTTGCCGGTCGGGGCCGACGACCCCGAGGGCTCCGTAGCGGGCATCGGCAAGGTCACATGCCGCTTCCGCGATGCGGCGCAGGGTGATGTGCAGGTCCAGGTTGCTGGCGACGACGATCACCGCGTCGAGCAGACCGCGCAGCTTCGCGTGGGCGGACATGACCTCGTCCGCCCGGTTCAGCAGCTCGCCCAGCAGCTCGTCGAGACGCAACCGGGCAGGCAACTGAGTTTCGGCGGCCGGCTGGGTTTCGAGGCCCGCGGCTTCGGGTGGCTGGGGTGGCTCGGGTGCCTGGTCGGGCTGGGCTTTGGTGGGTTGGGCCTGCGCGCCTCCGTGCCCCGGGCGACCGGAGCGCGCCCCTCGAGCCGGACGGCCTGGGCGCCCCGACCGGGCCGATTTACCAGACCCCGAATGCTCGGGCACGTCGGTATCGCCTTCCGTCGTGTTGGTTTCCGAGCCTGAGTCGAAGGAAGGCCCGCCGGTTTCGCTGCTCCGGCGCGTCACAGCCTCAGGTTAGACCGCGATCGCCCACCTCAGGTCACCCCTGCCGGGCGGCCATGACCTGCCAGCCGGCATCCCGCGCGGTCGGCTGGCTTGGCAGGCGGGGCATCGGCGGCGGTACGACCACCACCGGGCAGGCCGCGTGGCCCACGACTGCCCGGCTCACCGAGCCTAAGAGGAGGCCCGCGATCCTGCTGCGGCCGCGGCTTCCGACCACGAGCAGGTTCGCGTCGCCACTCATGTCGATCAGGACCGTCCGCGGGGACCCTTCGACCAGGTGCCGGCAGACCTCCGGCGGTTCCTCGCTGCAGGCGTCGAGGATCCGGGCGACGGCGCGGTCGAGGACACAGCGCGCCTTCGCTTTGTCCGTGTCCGGACCGCTGACGGCGGGCGGCGGCGCCAGCGGCGGGATCGGGGGTGGCGACGCCCGCCACGCATGGACGACATGCAGCCGCGCGCCACGGCGGTAGGCCTCGGCGGCAGCCCAGTCGACAGCGGCGTCACCGTGCGGCGAGCCGTCCGTCCCCACGACGACCTCGCCACCGTGGCTGCGGCTGGACATCGGCGTACCTCCTGGTGGGGGAACCGTACGGCGGTGCCCAAATGCAGTGCAGAGGCATTGGTCCCGGCGGGGGCCGCGCAGGCACACGCGTGCAGGGACCTTCGGCACTTTGCGCCGAGGTGGGGACGGGGGGACGGTGGGGGCATGTCCTCGTCGGGCCCACGAGGCGTTTCCGTGCCTGCGCAGGGGTGTCGTGACGCCCGCGCCAGTGACGCCCGCGGTAGGGGCCGGTCCGCCGAAGGCCGCAGCGGGGCGGAACGACCCGCCCGACTCGTGGAGACCCACGCCTCCGTCCTGGTCTTCCTCGCCGACCACGTCTACAAGATGAAGAAGGCGCAGGACCTGGGCTTCGCCGACTTTCGTTCGTTGGAGGCGCGGCGGGCCGCCTGCCACGAAGAGGTCGAGCTCAACCAGCGCCTCGCCCCTGACGTCTACCTGGGCGTGTGCGAGGTCACCGGCCCGGATGGGCAGCCCTGCGACGCCATGGTGGCCATGCGACGGCTGCCGGACAACCGCCGGCTGGCCCGGTTGGTCCGGCGCGGGCAGCCCGTGGACGACCACCTGCGCCAGCTGGCCCGCAAGATCGCCGCGTTCCACACGTCGTGCCAGCCCACCGCCGCGACGGCGGCCGCCGGTGAGACTACGGCGCTTCGGGGCCTGTGGCGCAGTGGGCTGGCGGCTCTGCACCGCTTCGCCCCCACCGTCCTGAGCGGTCAGGACATCGCCGATCTGGAACGCGACGCATTCCGGTACCTGGCCGGCCGCGAGGATCTGTTCCGGCAGCGCCAGGACCGCGGGTACGTCCGCGACGGTCACGGCGACCTGCTCGCCGAGGACATCTTCTGCCTCGACGACGGCCCCCGCGTCCTGGACTGCCTGGAGTTCGACCCCCTGCTGCGCTACGGCGACGTGCTGGCCGACGTCGCCTTCCTCGCGATGGACCTCGAACGGCTCGGGCGGCCCGACCTCGCCCGCCGTTTCCTGGACTGGTACCAGGAGTTCTCGGGTGTGTCCTGGCCGCAGTCCCTGGAGCACTACTACATCGCGTATCGGGCCTTCGTCCGGTGCAAAGTCGCGTGCCTGCGCTGGAAGCAGGGCGACGAGGGTGCGGCCGTCGAGGCGCGGGAGCTGTGCGCGCTGGCGGGGCGCCATCTCAGGCGGGCGTCCGTGCGGCTGGTGCTGATCGGCGGACTCCCGGGGTCGGGCAAATCCACCCTCGCGCAGGCACTGGTGGCCTCGGTGCCCGACTGGGCGCTGCTGCGTTCGGACGTCGTGCGACGCGAGCTCCTCGCCGAGCCGCCGGGGCCGCACCGCGAACACCCCGTCGACAAGGGTCCCTACACGCCGAAGGCCCGTGCGGCCGTGTACCGGGGGATGTACCGGCGCGCCCGCAGCCTGCTCTTCCAGGGGACGTCGGTGGTGATCGACGCGTCCTGGACGTCGGCCGTGCAGCGCGGGGAGGCGGTTCGCCTTGCCGCCGAGACTACGGCGGACCTTGTCGAGTTGCACTGCCAGGTGCCTCCCACGGTCGCCGCCGAGCGCATTGCGCGCCGGGCCGCGGAAGCGGCGGACGCCCCGGAGGCAGCGGACGCATCGGAAGCCGGCTCGCCGGCGTATGCCGCGCTGGCGGCGTCCCAGGACCCGTGGCCGACCGCCGTCACGGTGCCGACAAACGGGTTGTTCGCCGAGGCTCTCGACGTCGCCGAGGGGGCGTGCGGCATCGAGAAGAGGCGGGACGGCGGGGGGTCGGGGCGGGGGCGGCGGGCGCGGCGCCGCTGACCGGCCCGGTGGCGGGGCGAGCTGCCCCCGGTGCCCCGCCCCAAGATCAACACACGTCCCTTTTACCCGTCGGATATGTCCCTCGAAATCGGACGGATGGCGGTGTCGTGTGTTGATCTGGGGGGTCGACCGGCCCCGCGCGCACGTCCGCCGGCGAGCAGGCCCTCACGCCGTCCGCTCAGGCCGGCTACGGCCCCGGCCCCGGCAGCGGCCCACCGACCCCCGTCCGCGCCAGAGGCACCCACAGCTCACCCGAGGCGAGCTTGCGCATGGTCATCAGCACCAGCCGGGCGCAGTGCCGGCCGCGGCCCACCACGTCCTCGTACCCGAACCGCATGAGGTGCCAGCCGGCGCGCAGGAGGGCGTTCGCTCGGTACCGGTCCACGAGCAGCCGACGCCGTCCACTGTGATACGCGTGACCGTCGGTTTCGACGACAAGACGGAGCGCGGGCCACGCGAAGTCGGCAACCAGGATGAGCTCTCCCGCGGTGTCGAGGATCGGGAACTGCGTCTCCGGCGGTGGGATGCCCGCCTCATGCAGTCGCACCCGTAGGCAGCTCTCGATGCGGGAACCGGCCCTGGGGTCAGCGAGCGCCAGCACCTCGCCCGCGTGTCGAGCGCCTGGCCTCGCGCGGTAGCGGCTGCGGATTTGCGCCACGGAGCACCGTCCGGAGCGCAGGGCGCTGTCAATCGCCAGGACGGCCTGGTCCAGCGGAAGGGTGAGCGCGAGGTCGGCCGCCGTGCGGGCCGGGGAGGTGACGGGTAGGCCCGAGTCAGCGAGCCCCACATCCGCGGCCCGGACATCAGAGCGCCAGACGCGGACTCCCTCGACGTGTGGCGCGGTACACGTGCGGGGCACGGTGATCTGTATGCAATCGGGGGGTTCCAGCAGGTCGAATGCGTGCAGGGCGGCGGCCGTGGTGTGACTCGCGAGCGCCTTGGGTCCCAACCGCGTGAGGACCCGGCCGAGAGCGAGTAGCGGGTCAGGTGACACACGGTCATCGCAGCAGGAGCGAGCTGGACGGGGGAGGGTCCCGTCCGCGCTTGTGGATGGGGAGGGTGTGGGCTCGGCCGTGGACCGCGCCTGAGCGCCCTGCGCCGGCCCCGAGCTGGTCTTTGAGTGGGCCCGCGCTTGGATCCGGGTGGACTCCGGGCCCCGTCCGGGCCGTCCCACCCCAGAGATCAACACACGGCGCCCGCCACTGTCCGGTTTCGACGGACATATCCGGCGGACAAAAGGGACGTGTGTTGATCTTGGGGCACGGGCGGACGCGTCATGCGACGTGGCGGATCGTGCCGGACGTGGCGGACGCGTCTGGGACGTGGCGGATCGTCGCGGGGCGGGACCGGTGGCGGGCGAGCGGTGGCGGGGCGAGCGGG
>JADGOW010000184.1 GCA_017882765.1 Frankiaceae bacterium | reverse complement strand
TGTCAGCCAGCACAGCCGTGTCAGCCAGCACAGCCGTGTCAGCCAGCACAGCCGTGTCAGCCAGCACAGCCGTGTCAGCCAGCACGTCGACCAGCGCGGGATTCGTCAGCTCCGGCAGCCGGGCGGCGGTGGCGCGAGCCAGGGCGAGGTAGGTACCACGCTCGGCCGGAGATCGGCCGGCCAGCACGGCCAGGTGCCGCGCGACGGTGCCAGCGTCGCCCCTTGCGACCGGGCCTGTCAGCGCCGCATCCCCCCTTTCGAGTGCGTTGTCCAGCGCGGCTGTCAGCAGTGGGCGCAGCACGGCGCCGGGATCGGGGACGCCCGCCGCGCGCAGCACGTCCGCCGCCGAGGACACCAGGGTCACGAGGTGGTTGGCACCGTGCGCGAGCCCCGCGTGCCACAGCGGCCGCGACGGCTCGTCGATGCGGACCGCGATGCCACCCAGAGCACGGACGATCTCCTCGCCGCGGTGCAGGGCACCGTCAGCCGCCGTGACCCCGAAGTACGTGCCGGGGATGCGGTCGAGGTCGGCGGGCGTGCCGGAAAAGGTCATCGCCGGGTGCAGCGCAATCCCGGTGGCGCCCTGCCTGGTCGCCGGCTCCAGCACGTCGAGGCCCGAGCAGCCGCTGACGTGCAGGACAGTCGTGCCCGCACCCACCGCCTCCGCCGCCGCCAGCTCGGCGACGACCCAGCCGAGGGCGTCGTCGGAAACGGCGAGCACGAGCAGCTCCGCGGCCTGCGCGACCGCCGCGGGGTCGGCAACCGGCACCCCGGGGAGCAGAGATGCTGCCCGGGCGCGCGACGCTTCGGATCGGGCGGACACCGCCGTCACGGGGAACCCGGCGCGGCGCAACGCGCCACCGAGCGCGGAGCCGGCCCGGCCCGCGCCGATGACCCCTACGTGGGGACGCCAAGCACCGGGTGAGGTGGCCGCAAGGCGCGGCCGACGGTGCGGCGGGGAATCGGGGGCGCCAACGAATTCGGGGCCTCGGGACCCGTTCTCGGGGTTCCCGTCCCCCGGCGCACCCCACGAAGGAGCGAACGAGAGTGACATGTGCCGTTCCAGTCCTTGTCAGGGGTACCGGACGATCTGCCTTCGATCATAACGCCCAGCTCAGGTCACGCCTTCCACCTAGGCGAAACTCGATCCGAGCGCCCCGCACGGGAGCATGGTGCCCGTCTGTCGCCGTCTCTAGAGTCGTTCGCCCCGTCTGTTCCGGGCCGTCCTTGCTGACCGTCTCCTTGTTCATCGTCTTTGTCGGAGCACCCTTGCTGCCGCGCGGATCACCCGATCGGGCGCATGCGCCCGCGACGCCGAGCTTCCGGGCGGCCATGTCCCGCGCGCTGTACGGCCGGGGTGGCTACTACCGCGCCGGCCGGGGGCCTGGGCATGACTTCCGCACATCGTCGACGGTGGCGCCGGCCCTGCTCGCGCGAGCGCTGCTGGGGCTGTTCGCCCGCGTCCACGACGCGCTGGGCAGTGGGGCGGCCGACCTGGTAGAGATCGGAGCCGGCGGCGGGCACCTGCTCGCCGCGCTGGCCGACCTGGCGCCACCGCAGCTTCGGCTCTGCGGCGTGGAGGTGGCCCCGCGCCCGGCGGGCCTGCCCGCCCGGGTCCGCTGGCAGGCCTCGCCGCCGCCAGAGATTACGGGGGTCGTGGTCGCCTTCGAGTGGCTCGACGTCGTCCCGCTCGACATCGTGGTGGACGGGCGCCTGCTACCAGCGGCAACCGGAATGGTCGAGGGGCCGCCACCGAGCGCAGTTGATACGTCCTGGCTCGACCGCTGGTGGCCGGGGTGGACGCAGGGGTGGGCGGAGGTCGGCTCCGCGCGGGACCACGCCTGGGCGGCGGCGGTGCGCAGCCTGAGCGCCGGCCTCGCCGTGGCCGTGGACTACGGGCACACGCGAGAGGCGCGTCCTGGGCTGCCCACTCTCACGGGGTACCGGCGAGGCCGGCCCGTGCCTCCGGTGCCCGACGGGACCCGCGATCTCACGGCCCACGTGGCGATGGACTCCGTCGCCGTGCCGGGCTTGCCGACCGCTCTGCTGCGCCAGGCCGATGCGCTGCCGGCCTTGACTGCGCCGCCGGCCTTGACTGCGCTGCCGGCCTTGACTGCCCCGCCCGCGCCGACAGCAGCGGACGGGACGGCCCCGCAGTCCCTCCAAGCGCTGCGGGACGCTTCCCTGCGCGCCCGCCTGCTCGATCCGCAAGGGCTGGGCAGTCACCTCTGGCTCGTGCAGGCGGTGGGCATGGGGATGCCGTCCGCTCTGATCGGCTGAGTAGAGTCCTGATCTCATGGAGGCCGTGACAGACGGTGCGGTGGTGGTCCGAGGGCTGCGCAAGTCATACGGCCACTTCGAGGCGGTACGCGGGGTCGACTTCGCCGTGCAGCGCGGGGAGGTCTTCTCGCTGCTGGGACCCAACGGGGCCGGCAAGACCACGACGATGGAGATGCTCGAGGGCTACCGCGAGCGCACCTCGGGCGAGGCCTGGGTGCTCGGCATGGATCCCCAGTCCCGGGACCGGCGGTTCCGGGAACGGGTGGGGATCGTCCTGCAAGACATCGCCGTCGACGCCTACCTGACCGTGCGCGAGATCGTCGCCCGCAACGCGGGCTACTACCCGGACCCGCGCAACGTCGATGAGACCATCGACTTGGTCGGGCTCAAGGAGAAGGCGAACTCCCGCATCAACAAGCTCTCCGGTGGCCAGCAGCGTCGGCTCGACCTCGCGATGGGCATCATCGGCAACCCCGACCTCCTCTTCCTCGACGAGCCGACGACCGGCTTCGACCCCAATGCCCGCCGGGGTGCCTGGGACGTCATCCGCGGGCTCCGGGAAGGCGGGACCACCATCCTGCTGACCACCCATTACATGGACGAGGCACAGGCGCTGGCCGACCACGTCGCGGTCATCGCGGCAGGGGAGATCGTCGCCGCCGGCACCCCCGACACCATCGGCGGCCGCCAGCAGGCCGCCGTCCGGATCCGCTTCCTGCCCCCGGCGGGGACGCGGTTGGAACAGCTGCCACTGCCCGTCCAGCGAAATGGCGAGTGGGTAGAGATCCAGACGGACGAGCCGACGACCGTGCTGCACAGCCTGACCGGCTGGGCGCTCGACCGCGGCCTGGAGCTTCCCGGCCTCGAAGTGGACCGACCCACCCTGGAAGACGTCTACCTCGAGCTGACGGGGGCAGCGGCCAGGGCCGACGCGCCGGCGTCGGAGCGCGCGGGGACCACGAGGGAGGGGGCAGCGTGAACTCGGCAGCGCTGATCGCCCATCAGGTCAAGTACGAGAACAAGGCCTACTGGCGCAATCCCCGGGCAGCCGTGTTCACGGTCGCCTTCCCACTCATGTTCCTCGTGATCTTCGCGTCGTTGCAGAACACGTCGAAGATCTCGTTCCTGCCGGGGGTGAACTACAACCAGTACTTCGTCCCCGCCATCGGCACGTACGGCATCGTCATGGCCTGCTACGCCAACCTCGGCATCAACACGGCCATCAAGCGGGACGCGGGCATCTTCAAACGCCTGCAAGGAACCCCGCTGCCCAGCTTCGCCCTCATCAGCGGAATGGTGGTGCTGGCGTTCTTCCTGGCACTGATCATCTTCGCCGTCACCATCGCCGTGGGGGTCCTGTTCTACGGCGTCACCATGACCTCGCAGGTGCTGCAACTGATCCTCGTGCTGGCGCTGGGCGCGTTCTGCTTCTGCGCACTGGGCATCGCGGTCGGCAATCTCATCCCCAACGCCGAGGCCGCCCCAGCGATCATCAACTTCGTCATCCTGCCGGTCCTGTTCATCTCCGGTGTCTTCTACCCGATCGACAACGATTCGACGATCGCCCACGTGGCGTCCTGGTTGCCGGTCCGGCCGCTGGTCAGCCAGACGACGCAGCTGTTCATGCCCTCGTCGGTGACCGTGGACGGCGGCCGCGTCGTCCACTACGCGAACGGGCTCGACGGCGGCGACCTGCTGACACTGGTCATCTGGACGGCCGTCGGGCTCTACCTGGCGATCACGAAGTTCCGCTGGGAACCGCACCGGAGCTGAACACGTCCGAGTCCCCCGGTACGCCGCGCCCCACCGGTCGAAGTGGGGAGACTCACGGGCGCCATAGCCCCGCTGACTCTCCCCGGTCCGGAGAATCCTCGGTCCGGCGGCACGTGCGGGCCGCGGCGGGTCCGGTGGCCCTGACCGGCGGCCCCGACACCGTCGTCCTCGACCTGGGGCACGAGCACCCCGCCGCCCACGGCTCGATCGAATTGGCGCTCACCGTCGATGACGGTCACGTGGTCAGCGCCGACCCGGGAATCGGGTTCATGCACCGCGGGGCGGAGAAACTGTTCGAAGCGCGCGACTACCGCCAGATCCTCATGCTCGCCAACAGGCACGACTGGCAGGCCGCGTTCGCGGGGGAACTGGGCGTCGCCCTGGCCGTGGAGCGCATGCTCGGGCTGGACGTCCCGCCCCGGGCGGTCTGGCTGCGCACCCTGTGCGCGGAGCTGACCCGCATCACGAGCCACCTCGCCTACCTCGGCGCCGCCCCGCTGGCGGCCGGGTACCTCGCGCCGGCACTGGGCGCCCGCGACGCCGTCCAGTCCGCGCTGGAGGAGTTCTCCGGCGGCCGCGTCCACCACATGCTCACGAAGGTGGGCGGCCTGCGCGAAGACATCCCGCCGGGCTGGACGGCGTCTTGTCGATGGGCCCTGGCGGCGGTGCGCGATGCCCTCCCCGCAGTCGCGGACTTCCTGGGTGGCGAGGCCGTCCGCGCCGCGACCCGCGGCATCGGGACCCTCACCCGCGCCGACGCGCTGGCCTTCGGGGTGAGCGGGCCCGTCGCCCGCGCGAGCGGGCTTGACCTCGACCTGCGCCGCGACGACCCCTACCTGGCCTACGCCGACCTCGGCGTGCGCGTCGTGATTCGCGCGGCTGGTGACTGCGCGGCCCGCTGGGTTTGCCTCTACGACCAGGTCACCGAATCGGTGCGGCTGGCCGAGCAGTGTCTGACGCGGCTGCCGGCCGGGGCCGTGGCGGCCCGCACCGCCAAGGTCGTCCGGGCGCCCGAGGGCGCCTGCTACGTGTGGACGGAAAGCCCGCTGGGCATTTCCGGCGTCTACCTCGTCTCCCGCGGCAAGCCGACGCCCTGGCGGCTCAAACTGCGCACCCCGTCCTTCAGTAACGTGGCCGCCCTCACCGCGATCCTTCCCGGGACCGCGCTCGACGACGTCGCCTCGGTGCTCGCCTCCGTCTTCTTCGTCGCCGGTGACCTGGACAGGTGAGCCCCGCCCCAGCGCCGGCCCCCGGCAGAAGTCGGCGGACGACCCGCAGGCGAGCACGCGCCCGATGTGCGCTCAGGCGCGCCCCGACGGACGCCGAGGATTGCGTGGGTCGCCATCCTTCTCATCGGGTGGCTGCCGGGCCCGGCACGCCCGCTCCAGCAGCAGTGCCCCCGCCACGAGTATCAGCGCTGCCGTCAAGCCCAGGCCTGCCGTGATCGCATCCGCACCCGCGGCCGCGAGCTCCCCTGCCCGCGGCACCGTGTAGGCGAGCACACCGGCCCAGCAGCCGGCGATGGCAGCGCCGGCGAGACTGCTCGCCTTCGCCAGGGCCGCAAACCGCGCGACCACGATGGGTGAGATCGGCCGTGTGCCCGGGCGGCCGTCCAGCCGGTTGCGGACGAGGGCTGCCACCTGCAACTCGACCAGACCGATGAGCAGCACCGACAGGGGCGCGGTCCGCGGCAACGTGGGCAGGTCCAGGTAGACGCGGGTGAAGACGAGGTAGCAGAAGACGCCGCAGGTGACCGCCGCGATGACAAGGTCGCGGGCCCGGGTGGGTTTCACAGCCGCTCCTCGGTACGGCGGATCCCGCCGGGACCCAGCCACCGGAGCAGGTCTGCTACCAGCCCCTGGCCCGGCAGCACCGCGTCGGGATCGAGGTCGTGCCAGGGGGCCAATACGAAGGCGCGCTCGGCCGCCCGCGGGTGCGGCAAGGTGAGCGTCTCGTCGGCGACGACCAGGTCGCCGTAGCTGATGACATCCACGTCGAGCGTCCGC
>JADGOW010000183.1 GCA_017882765.1 Frankiaceae bacterium | reverse complement strand
CGATTCGCGTCCGCCCCACGATTCGCGTCCGCCCGAGATTGCCGGCGCCGCCCCGCGGGCGTGCGGTTGCCTCGCTTGGCGCGGTTCTCGCGCTGAGCACCGGCGTGGCCGCGATCTTGTGGCGCACGGGAAGGCGGGCACCCGCGGCGCTGACCGCTGCACTAGGAACGCCCGATAGTTCCTTCCGCACACGGAGAAGCGGCTGATTGTCGGGCATCGGATGATCGCATAACAGAGTCAAGAGTCCCTAGCTCTACAAGCGGAACGAGAGTACAAAATGCACTGAGGGGTTTGGCCGAAGCGCCAGGCTCACGGCTCGGAGGACGGGAACACACGCGCGACCAGCCACGCGATGGCGCGTCGATCGGGTAACCACACCCGAAGCGACGAATTTGAGTGCACGCTTGGTCACCCGTCCTCCGCGCCGGCTCGTATCTCCGCTCCCCGCCTCAGGGCCTCGCATACCGCGACGCTTTCTTGCGCGCCCAGTTCCACCGCACGGGCACAGTGCCCGAGCCACCGCGCCACACCTTCCGCCGTCCCGCTGATGTAGGCGCGGGCGGAACCGGCGTAGTCCGCCTCAAGTTCGAGGTGGCCCACTTCGGGGACGCTGACCGACTTCGGGTCAAGACCGCGCGACACCAGCACAAGCCGGGCAGCAGCGCGGGCGATGAGACCGCTCGCCTGTGGGAACGGGCGCAACGCCAGCAACTCCCCGTGGACGACCGCGGCAGTGACGATCGCCGAGGTCCGGGTCGGCGCCAAGAGCAGCCGCGACAGGTCGGCAAGGCGGGATGTGAGCACTGCGGGGGCCGGCAGCGGCCCCAGGTCGAGCCGGTCGTCGGGGTCGGTGCCCGCGGCCGAGCCGGCGTCGCGCGGCCGGCCGAGCAGGCCGTCGTCAAGCCGCCCCTTCACGGCGAGCACGTGCATCCGCGCGAGCACTTGGCGCGGGGCGTGCTCCCACGGGCCGAGCAGCGTTCCCAGATCGGCGTAGAGCCGCACCGCACCGCCGACCAGACTGCTCTGGCCAGGAGGGCCGCCCGCTACAGGGCCGCCCGCTGCAGGGCCGCCCGCGCCGGACGCAACGCTGCCCACCCCGCCCGATTCCAGCTGCCGGCGCAGCTCGGGGAGGGTTATGCGGGCCCCGGCGAGGACGGCCGACGCTCGCGCACCACGCAGCGCGCTCTCCGCGGTCACCTCGGCGCTGCGCCTGCGCAGAACTCGGTGGCTCAGCAGGCGGTCCACTGCAGCCCGCGCGGCGCCGACAGCGTCGTCGACACCGGGCAGGTCCTGAAGCGGGGCCAGGGGATCCATTGCGGCGCAGCGTAACGGCCGGACACCAGGGACCTCTGCACGTACCGGACGCCGCCATCGCGCGAGACGGCTTGCACGCACGCGCGATCGGAATCTGCGAGCATGGGCGAAAGTGTCGGCACGCAACGTAGAGACGGGAGGCCCGAACGGTGACACAACCGCGAGAGGCACGCGCGCTGGACGAGCCGACACTGGGTGAGCTGGTCGCGACTGCCAGCCGCGACATGTCCCTGCTGGTGCACCAAGAGGTGGAGCTCGCCAAGCTCGAGCTCAAGCAGAGTGCGATCAGCGGTGCGCTCGGCGGCGCGTTCTTCGGGGTCGCCGGCGCGCTTGGCTTCTTCGCCCTCCTGGCGATAACTATCGCGATAGCCGAAGCGATCACCTATGCAGGCATCGAACGCTTTTGGTCCTACCTGATCGTGGCCGGGTTCTACCTGCTCATGGCGGCGTTCCTGGCCGCGTTCGGGGCGTCGAGGATGCGGCGGCTGCGCCCGCCCGAGCGCACCATGCGCACGGTCAAGGACAACATCGCCTGGCTGAAGCGCCCGACCGTCGCCTCCGTTACCGGCAACGAAGCGTCGCGTGGACACTGACAGGCTGGCGCCGACGCTGGTTCCCCGTCCCCGCGGCCGGTAGTCCGCGTGCCCGCGCCGACGCCGGGGCCAGATCCGTCTTCGGTTCTGATTCCCGGCCCATGGCGGCACCGGGACATCTCGGCGAACGGCACCCGCTTCCACGTCGCGGAGGCCGGCGACAGCGAAGCGCCGCTTGTCCTGTTGCTGCACGGGTTCCCCGAGTTCTGGTGGTCCTGGCGGCACCAGCTGGTAGCCCTGGCCGACGCGGGCTACCGTGCCGTCGCCACCGACCTGCGCGGCTACGGGGCAAGCGACAAGCCGCCACGCGGCTACGACGCCTTCACGCTCTCCGCTGACGTCGCGGGCCTCATCCGGGCCCTGGGCGCGCAGGATGCAGCGCTCGTGGGCCATGACTGGGGCGGCTTTCTGTCCTGGACGTCCGCGGCCGTGCACCCGGGCGCCGTGCGCCAGCTCGTGGTCGTGTCGTGCCCCCACCCGCTGCGCCAGCGGCATGCGATGCTGACGCAGCCGCGCGGCCAGCTCTCCGCGAGCAGGTACATGATGAGTTTTCAGCTGCCGTGGCGCCCCGAGCGGCGGCTCGTAGCCGACGATGCCGCCCTGACGGGCCAGCTGCTGCACGAGTGGGGCGGCCCGGCCTTTCCCGACCAGGAGACCGAACGCCGGCTCCGCGACGCGATCAGGATCCCCGGCGTCGCGCATTGCGCGCTTGAGTATTACCGCTGGACGATCCGCTCCGTGGTGCGCTCCGACGGCCGGCGCATGGTTCGCGCGCTGGAACGCCCGATCAAGCCGCCGACGCTCCAGCTGCACGGCAGCCTGGATCCGGCCACCTTGCCGGCCACGGCGATGGGAAGCGGCCGCTACGTGCGCGGGAAGTACGAATGGCGGCTGTTCGAAGGCCTCGGCCACTTCCCGCACGAGGAGGATCCGGACGCGGTCACCGCCGAGATCCTGCGGTGGCTGGCCGAGGGGAGCTGATGGCCGTGCCGGCGTCGGGAGCAGCGGGAGCCGCTGGCGACCGGGACCGGGACGAACGGGGCCGGCCGCGAAGCGCCCGGGCGCGAGACGCCACCGGGCGTCCCCTGCCGCGGGGCGCACGGGGCCCCGAACACGGCGGAGAGCAGGACCCGGAACACGGCGGAGAGCAGGACCCGGAAGAAGGGGCTGAGCAGGTCCCCGAGACCCCCGAGCAGGCGCTCGAACTCGCCCAGCAGCTCATCGACTCGGGCCGGCCCTTCGCGGCCCACGAAGTGCTCGAAGCGATGTGGAAATCCTGCCCCGCTGAGCAGCGGGATCTGTGGCGAGGCCTCGCCCAGCTCGCCGTCGGCCTCACCCACATTCAGCGCGGCAACCACGCTGCCGCAGCCACGCTGCTGCGGCGCGGCGCCGACCGGCTCGGCGCTTTCCGCCGCGGACAGCAGGCGCACGCTCCCTGGCCGTTCGGGGTCGCCGGGGCGGCGCTGCTGGCCGAGGCGGCGATGCTGGCCGACGACGTCACGGCCGGCCGCCCCGTCCCGCCTGAGGGAACGCGGCTCGACCTGCGCGCGCCGCGCTGACGAACCATTGAGCCATTGAACTTGCGGGCCTCACAGTCGCAGCCGGCCTCTCAGTCGCAGCCGCCCGTGCTGACCTCCGCCCGGGCCTGCAGGCCGGAGGACGCGTCTGCGGCCACCTCGTCGGCCGTGAGCGCGTACCCGGTGTCGGGATTGTCGGTCGCAGCTGCGAAGACGACTCCGTAGACCCGGCCGTCGGTGGTCAGCAACGGCCCCCCCGAGTTGCCGGGCAGCACCTTCGCCCGCACGGCGTAGATGTCGCGGGTGACCGTACCCTGCGAATAGATATCCGGCCCGCGGGCGAACTGGCGGTTGCGCACCCGTGCGGCCACGGCGCTGAACGGCCCGTCCTCGGGGTAGCCGGCGACGATCGCACTCGCGCCGGGCGCCGCCGGTGCCGAGAAGGCCAGCGCGGGACGGTCGAGCCCGGGAACAGCAAGAACCGCCACATCGCGGGCGGGGTCGAAGAGCACCACCCGCGCCGGGAGCTGGCCGGCGCCCAGCACCACCCGAGGGCTTTCCACCCCGGCAACCACGTGCGCGTTGGTCATGACCCGCTGCGGCCCGTAGACGAACCCGCTGCCTTCGACCTGCCTGGAGCAGGTGGGCGCGATCCCACGGATCTTGATGATCGACCCGCGGCTGGCCACAACACCCTGCGACTGCGCGACCGCCGGGTCGGGGGGAGCGACCTGCACGATCCGGCCGCCGCCCAGAGCGGCGAAGACCTCAGGGAAGCCGCTGGAGTCCACCAGGTTACGGAAACCGGCGAACCAGTCGCGGACGAAGGCAGGCATGACCGAGTCGATGCCGATCAGAACGCGCGAGCCGCGCACCTGCTGTGCAAGCCCCGTAAAGGGCGAGCGGTCTACCGCGGTGGCAAGCAGCCAGGCCACCAGAAGCACCGACACGCCCGAAAGCACCGCGCCGGTGAAGCTGTCGAGAACCCGCGCCGGATGCCAGGTGAGGCGGCGGCGCAGCGCGAGACCGCCGGCGGTGCAGACGAGCTGGCCGAGACAGGCGCCCGCGAGAACGAGGAGCAAGGCGAGCAGTGGTGTGTTCCCGCCGGCGCCGACCGCCGAACTGATCGAAGGAGCGAGCCGGGCAGCGAGGATGCCACCGCCGAGGAACCCCCCGAAGGAGAGCAGGCCGACCACGAAACCCTGGCGGTACCCGGTGTAGATGAACAGGGCGACGGCGAGCACGAGGATGACGTCCAGCAGGTCAAACAAGCCGTCACCGCCCTCCCCAGGAGGGACGCTACCTCCCGCTGACTTCGGGGGGCAGAGCCCGCTCGGCTGGCGCGGCGGGGGAAGAAGCCGACGGCAGGCCTGGCAGCTCCCGCACGGGCCCCGGCCCCCACGGGCGCTCGAACCCGCCGTAGCGCAGCACCGCGTCGACGAGCCCGGCAGTGAAGCCCCAGACCAGCAGCCCGTGCACGTCGAACGCCGGCCCGATCCAGCCCGAAGGGTGACGGACGAGGAGGCGGTTGCCCGGGTCGGCGAGCTCGCTGACCGGCACCCGTTCCACCGCGGCCACCTCGGCCGGATCCACTGGCGCCACTGGGCCGGGCCGGCGCCACCAGGCCAGCACCGGGGTCACCACGAATCCCGACGGTGGCAACCACAGAGCCGGCAGCGTCGCCAGCACCTGCACGTCATCGGGGTCGAGCCCCACCTCCTCGCGGGCCTCCCGCAGCGCGGCGGCGACGGGTCCTTCGTCCTCCGGATCGAGGGCGCCGCCGGGGAAGGCGGGCTGGCCCGCGTGGCTGCGCAAGGTCGACGCCCGCTCGATGAACAGCAGATCCGGGCCGGCGGGGCCATCCGCGAACAGCACGAGCACGGCAGACTGCCTGCCGCCCTCCGGCGGTGGCCGGAACCGGTTGCCCATCTCGGGTACAACGGTGCGCGCCGCGTCCACAAGCGGCTGCAACCAGGTCGGCGGGCCGGTGGTCACGGCTTCACGAGGCGGGCGGCCTCGACCGGATCGGCGGGCCCGGTGCCGAACGACGGGCACAGCCGGCTGACGCCGCAGGCTCCGCACGCGGGACGCCGGGAATGGCACACCCGCCGGCCGTGAAAGATCAGGCGATCGGAGGCAACAGTCCAGTCGCGCCGGGGCAGGAGCGCGGCGATGTCGGCCTCGACTTTCTCCGGGTCGGTGTGGCAGGTCCAGCCGAAGCGGCGGGACAGCCGGCCCACGTGCGTGTCCACGGTGATGCCGGGAATGCCGAACGCGTGGCCGAGCACGACGTTCGCGGTCTTGCGCCCGATACCGGGCAGCCGGACAAGGTCATCGAGCCGACCGGGTACGGCGCCGCCGTGGCGCTCCACCAACGCGGCACCGATGCCTTGCAGCGCCGCCGACTTGGCCCGGAAGAACCCGGTGGAACGGATCGCGGCCGCAAGCTCCTCGCGATCGGCCGAGGCGTAGTCCGCGGCGCTCCGATAGGTGGCGAAAAGGGAAGGCGTTACCGCGTTGACACGTGCGTCCGTGCACTGCGCGGACAGGACGGTTGCCACGAGCAGCTCGAGCGGCGAGGAGAAGTCGAGCCCGCAGCGGGCGTCCGGGTGCAGGTCTGCGAGCACCCGGACGATGCGTCGCGCCCGCCTGACTCGCGCGGTCGCGCTCTCGGCGCCCCCTGGGGCCCTGCTCGGTACGGGCCCGGCGCCC
>JADGOW010000182.1 GCA_017882765.1 Frankiaceae bacterium | reverse complement strand
GGCCATCGGCGTCTTCGGCGTCACGAGCGGCGAGGCGCTGGCCGGCGTTGTCGGCCCCCTCATCGAAGTGCCCGTCCTCGTCGGACTGGTCTACGTCGCGCTCGCCGCCCGCCGCCGCCTCTACCGCGCGGGTGACACCCATCCCAGCATCAGCCACCACATAGCCAGCAAGAGGTGATGGACTGCCGGACACCCTTCCCGGGTCCAGGCGGCGAGAGTGCCCGTGTCCCCGTGTTCGAAAGCGACGATCGCCTCCACTTCGGCGGTCATTGCGGAGGCGAGCTCCACTAGCAGGTTCGTCGTGATCGACGACATCGCCTCGTGCCCAGCCGTCGCCGTATGCCCGGCGCAGGTATGCGGGCGAGGCGACGACGGTGCGGACCCGTCCGTCCCGACTGCCGGCCTGAACGCGGTGCAGCATCGACGGGTCCGCCTCAGCGAGCAGCCGCTCAAACCCCGCGGGCCCGAGGACACGGACGCGTGCGGCGGCACCCTCGACCTCACGGTGACTTCGACCCTGGCTCAGTCGCGCGAGGACGACCCGGCCACCGAACGCATCTGGCGTGAGTGTAGCCAGAGGCGATTCAAAACGGATCTTGTTGTTGCGTGCTGCGTCCCTGCTGACGACGGGACGCCGGTCCGGACGCACCGATCGCGGCGCAACCGGAGCATCGGGGAGTAGGCCCGTCGGCGTATTGCCGGTGCCCGTAAATGCGGCCATTCGGGCCGTGGCTATCGCCCGTATCAAAGCCGTTAAAGAAGCGGGGGCAACGGTGACATCCCGTCCCGCTCCGCAACGCCAGCACGGCAACGTCGGCACTACAACGGAAGGCAGAAATGACACCCACCCGGGAGCGATTGCTACGGCGGCGGCTGCTCCTGCTCCGCTGGGCCGCCGAGACGCGCGACGAGGCGCAGCGCCTGGCCAGCGACCTCGATCCCACTCACGACGTCACGCAGAAACTGGACGGCATCGCCCGCACCTGTACCGAGCTGGAAGACTTGCTGGAACGACCAGCACAGATCTGAAGAGGCCCTGGCTCGGTTCCGACCTGCGGCCGCCCGTCTGCAGGTTCCGAAGGCGCCGCGACTGGGGCCGGAGACTGCCGCGTGCCGCCCGTCGCAGACCCTACGGCTGATCACGTTATGGGTACGTCTAACTGCTTAGGGTAACTCTCCTAACAAAGAGTCGGCCAAATGAGACCTATCGTGGCAGAATGCGGAGAACGTCGGGGGAGCGACGGGAAAGACCCTCCCCCCGGACCTGTCGCTCCTCCGACGTCGTGCAGACCCCGGGCAAGCACTGCCAGCAGACCGAGAACCTGCTGGTCCCCCGCCCGCTGATGAACGTGGCTACTTCTGACCGAACCGGCGGCGCTCACTTGGGCGTGGCGGGCGGGGGCGACAAGGCAAGGGTGTCGGCGCGGGTTGTCGGTCCGTCGGGATGCCGGCCGCGGGCGTCGATGGCGCGTCGGTCTTGATGCCCGCGCCACGACGCGAACATCCACTCGCCAGCGCGGGTCAGATCGAGCGGAGCGGTAGGCAACAAAGCGTGGGAAGGGGCATCTCGTCATTTCCGTAGGAGTGCCGACCGTCTCATCCCAAGGCCGTCAGGGTTTCACGACCCTGCTGCCGGCTCTCCTTCACGCTCCGGTCGCAGCAGGGTGGCGCAGAGGGTTCGGGCCAGCCACTGCTCGTAGCGGTCGGCGCCCCAACCGCGCTCAACGGTGAGAATGCGGCGGACTTCAGGCGACATCAAGGCGTAGATGATGTCGTTCGCGTCCCTTTCCGTGATGCCGTCAGGCAAAGCTCGTCGCGTGGCCAGGCCACGTGCGACGTTGGCCTGCCCTTCGTAGCGCTGGGCATTGATGGTGGCGAGCAGGTCGGCGATTTCGGGGTCGACCGAGGCGGCGCTGCGAAGCACATGCTGAAGGGGCGCGGAGCGGTCGCTGACCTCCCGGGCCACGTGGGCGAACCCTTCGAGGAACGGTCGGGGGTCGGGTTCGGCGCGCAGGGCTTGAACCGAAGCGCGGTCGTGCAGGGCGATCGGTTCGTCGTCTCCGACGAACGACACGTTGAGGACAGCCGACAGGATGCCCCGCTTGGTGGCGAACAGCCGGTACAGCGTCGCCGGCGGCGTGTCGGCGGCGACGCTGATCGCTTCGATGCTGGTGGCCGCGTACCCCCGCTCGACGAAGAGAGCCCGGGCGACCTGCACCACCCGGGACTTGGTGGCGCGGACTCGGGCGGCGCGCCGCGAATTGTCATAAGGGCGCGGGTCGGAGCGCGGGTCGGTGGGGGTCTTGACAGCCTCGGACACATTGGTGAGGGTAGCACTCTCAACTGAGAGTACTGCTCTCACCAATCTGATCAGGAGGCCTCGATGACCGCGGAGGCAAACCGGGTGATCGTGAAGCGTTTCGACGCGCTGATGGGCAGCGACGACCTGAGCCCACTCGATGAGCTGTGCACACCCGACATGGTCAACCACTCTCTGGCCCCCGACCGCCCGGCTGGGCTGGAGGGCACGCGCCAGTTCTTGGCCAGCACGGGACGCGGGTTCGGCGACTCCGGCTGGTCCAGCCTGTTCGTCGTCGCAGAGGGTGACCTTGTGGTCCAGTACGGCGTGCGCGGTGGGCATTGGCGCGGCGGCAACCTGCTCGGGTTCGACCTCCCAGCCGGCACGTACAGCCGCGACGCCGCCTTCATGTACCGCCTCGTCGAGGGCCGCATCGCCGAGCGGTGGGCCGTCCGAGACGACCTCACCATGATCCGCCAACTCAGCGCGGGTACTCCAAGGAGCCTCCTACGCTAGATCTTGGCGGATTGCGCAGGGTGCCGCGAGCGCGCCGATGACCGCCGCGGGCCGGAAGCCTCGGCGAGGACGCATACGGGCGCCTCCCGGGGGAGCCGAGCAGCCAACGGCAGGGTGCGCAGATGGTCGCGCGCAGTCCGGCCGGGGTGAAACGACGCAGCGCCCCGGGGGCCATCCGCCCCCGGACGCCGCCGCGCAACCTGGCGCTGGCCAGGCCGGCGAGCGCCACAGTCGCAGGGACGAGCCGCGGTCAGCCATCCGCCAGCACCATCTTGCTGACCGGACGGTGGCGGGTTACCGGCAGGCCGACTTGGGGCTGGGCCCGCCGGCCCGCGTCGGCCCGGTCGCAGGTCACCCTTGAATACGTGATGCCCGTCCCTGCCACTCTGCTTCGCGCAGTTCGAACTTCTTGATCTTCCCGGTTGAGGTCTTCGGCAGCCCTTCCGCAAAGCGGATGTGGTCGGGTGCCTTGTACCGGGCAAGCCGTCCGTGGACGTGCTCGATAATGTCCCGCTCCGTGGGGTGCTGCCCTTCCCGCAGCACGACGATGGCCTTGGGGCGCTCCCCCCACCGGTCGTCCGGCACGCCGACGACGGCGACTTCGAGGACGGCGGGGTGGGAAGCGATGGCAGCCTCCACTTCGATCGTGGAGATGTTCTCCCCGCCAGAAACAATGATGTCCTTGGCCCTGTCGCGCAGCTCAATGTATCCGCCGGGATGCCAGACGCCCAGGTCGCCGCTGTGGAACCAGCCGCCCCTGAATGCCGCCTCGGTGGCGTCCGGGTCGTGGAAATAGCCGGTCATCACATTGTTGCCCCGCATCACGACTTCGCCGAGCGTGGCGCCGTCCTTCGGGACGTCGTTCATGTCCGGGTCCACGACGCGGACGCCGTCAGTGACGACCATGCCTACCCCCTGCCGGGCGAGCATCCGGCTTCGGTCGTCGGCGTCCAGCCCAGGCCAGCCAGGCTGCCACTCGCACACCGTGTACGGCCCGTAAGTCTCGGTCAGCCCGTAGACGTGGATGATCTTCGCACCGAGACCCTCCATCGCCTTGATGATCGTCGGCGTGGGAGGCGCGCCCGCGGTCGTGATGACCAGCTCGCGATCCAGCGGATGCGCCCGGGTCGAGTTGGCCATCAGGGTCAGGACCGTCGGCGCACCGTTGAGGTGGGTGACGCCGGCGCCGTCGAGCAGGTCCCAGATCCGGTCGGCATCGACGGCCCGCAGGCAGACGTGCGTCCCCCCGATCGCGATGAGCGCCCACGTCGTGCACCAGCCGTTGCAGTGGAACATCGGCAGGGTCCACAGGTAGCGGGACTCCGCGGAGTGCCGGGAGTGGATCACCTCGGCAAGAGAGTTGAGGTACGCGCCGCGGTGGTGGTACATCACGCCCTTCGGCTGCCCGGTCGTCCCGGACGTGTAGTTGATCGTGATGGTCGCGCTCTCGTCGTCGACCGTCCACGGCAGGGGCTCGTCACTGCCGCGCGCGAGCAGCTCCTCGTAGGACGGGCCGCCGATGTCCGGGTTGGGGACCGTGCCCGCCGCGGGGTCGGTCACCGTCACGATCTCCTTGACCGTGGTCAACCCGTCGGCGATGGGGGCGACCATCGGGTGCAGCCCGGCGTCGACCACGAGCATTCGGGCGCCCGAGTGCTCGCAGATCTGGAGCACCTCGGCGGGCGCGAGCCGGGTGTTGATGGCGACCAGCACCGCCCCGGCCAGTGGCACAGCGAAGTGGGCCACCAGCATCTCGGGGATGTTCGGCAGCAGATACGCCACCCTGTCCCCAGGCAGTACGCCGCTTGCCTGCAGCGCACGCGCCACGCGGGTGGCCTGCGCGGCCATCTCGCGGTAGGTGAGGTGCCGCTCGCCATAGACGATGGCGTCCTTGTCGGCGAACACCTCGGCGCTGCGGGCCAGGAAGGCCAGCGGCGTCAACGGCGTATAGCACGCAGCGCTCATCTCGATCTCGGTCATGTCTGTCATGCCCTCTCCTCGCCGCCCGTCGTCGCCTCCGGACTCCCCCGTCCACCGTTTGATGCCGGCATGCAGAGCCCCGACCGGCCGCAGGCTAATGCCGTCTCGGCTGCGCGCCCAGGGACCGGAAGGCCCGAGCGGCCCGGCGGCAGTCCGCTTCCGGCCCGGGTACAAGGACCCGTCGCGATGGGGTGCACGCCCCCTGTGTCCACGCCACCACCGGCCCACGGGCTGAGCAACCCCAGTCGGGTTAAGCCTCGGCGCGACGCGCCGCCGGTTCGTCGGGCCACCCGAGGACGCGCTGCGCCAGCACCGCCGTCTGAAGCGTGAACCGCGCGTGCGGGTCGGCGGGATCAAGCCCTGTCAGCTCCTTGACCCGGGCGAGCCGGTACGTGAACGCGCGGACGGAAAGGTGCAGCCGCCGCGCCGCGACGACCGCGGTCGTGGCGGAGGCGAACCAGGCCTGCAAGGCGTCCAAGAGGTGCTGGCCGCCGTTGCGCGCCCCGCGCAGCGGGCCGAGGGTCGCGCGGACGAGTTCGCGCATCCCCTCCACGTCTTGCAGCAGCACCTCGTACGCGAGCAGGTCACCGACGCGCACGACCGGCGACACCTCGTCGAGCCGGTCCGCCAGCTCGATCAGGCGGCGCCCCTCTTCGAACCCGGCGCGAACGCCTCCCGGCCCCGATCGCACCCGGCTGACCGCCATCCGCCACGGCCGCTCCGGGGTTGGCGTGCCCAGCTGAACGCGGACGGCAGCCACGGCCGCATCCACCCTGTCGCGGCCGTCACTCCCGTCCCCGAGATCGGGCACGGGCACCACCGTCACCAGCAGGCCGAGCCGCGTGGTCACCAGGAAGCCGCCGCCGAGTGCGCCGGAACCCGGCGCCATGAACTCACGCATCCGAGCTTCCACCGCGCGGGCGATCCCGCGCCCCTCGCGGAAAGCAGCGGCCCCGCGCACCACGAGGACGGCGTGCGGAGCCTCCAGCTGCAGGCCCAGCGCCGTGGCCCGGGTGAGCAGCTGCCCCGCGACGGAACCCCCGGTGAGGAGGTCGTCCACGAACTCGCGGCGCAGTGACTCCTCCGCGCGGGCGGCCGCCTGGCGAGCCTCCTGGTAGCCGGCGCAGAGAGCCGCGACCGCGTCGTCAGCGGCGCGCATGACCGCGAGCGCCGCACTGCGAAGCGCGGCCCGGCCGTCGTGCTGACCGGAGACGCCCAGCGACCCCGGTGCGTCGGGCAGCTCGTCCCACACCCGCCAGGTGACCCCCAGGTAGAGGTCGACGAGCGACGGCAGCGCCGCGCCGGACTCCGCGGCCGCCCGGCCGAGCGCGCGGTAGCCCGTCAGGTCCTCGGGGCCCAGGCGGGAG
>JADGOW010000181.1 GCA_017882765.1 Frankiaceae bacterium | reverse complement strand
CCGGACGTTCGGAAGCTGTCCAGCCGGCATCGCCTTGCGCGTAGCGGCTGGTGGGGACCGACGTTCGCGGACCCTGCCGAGGCATGCCGGAACGCCCCCCCGGCGCGGCGGCCGCCCCGGCGGAACGACCCACCACGCGCAGCCCCGTGTCGGACGGGTCGCCCGACGCCGGGCCGATCGCGCTCTGCCGGCGCTCGTCACCAGGCCCGTAATCCCGCACGCGTCCCTCCGGTTGGCTGGCACTTCGGAGGCCTCGCGCCCCGAACCGGGACGGGCCGAACCCATTTTGGGACAGGCCCGACGCCCGGCGGTGCCGACGAGCGAGGATCCGGTGGGCGAGGATCTCGGTGGACCCTATCCTCGCAACCGCCTGTTTCCCCCGCTATCCACGCGTGTCCGGCGCAAGTGGCCGAATCCCGAATAGCTTTCCTGCCACCGGGTTGCCACTGCCGGCTTGCCACTGCCGGGTTCCTACTGCCGAGAGTACGCGTTGTGCGCCCCGTCCAGCGTGGCGACGAACTCCAGTTCGGTCGTATCCGACAGATCGTGCAGCTCCCGGCTGCGCCCGCTTCGGGCATAGCCCAATCGCTCGTAGAGGCGGTGCGCGTCGGCGAACCGCGCGTCGCTCCACAGCACGACGTGATCCATGCCGCGTTCGCGTACCCACTGCTCGACGCGGCGGACAAGGCGGGCCCCGTAGCCCCGGCGCCGGGCCCCGGCCGCCACGTACAGCGACTTGAGCTCGGCCGCCCTCCCCTGCCGGGTCGGTCGGACCCCTACGCAAGCGTCGAGGTACCGGCTGCCGGGTCGTGGCAGCACCCAGAACGCGCCGCCCCAAGCGTCGAAGGAGGTCGCCGGGGCCAGCATCCACGGTTCCTCGGCATCCACGTCGAGGACGACACCGGGGTATTCGGCCCACGTCGCGCCGATGAGCTCAACGACCGCGTCCGCATCGTCGTCGCGGCCAGGCCGCAGCCCGGGCAACGGATCTGTGCCCACCTCCGGTCACCGGTCCTCGATCAGCGCGAAAGCGGCAGCGAGGTCGGGCGCGTCCGGGCTTTCGAAGCACATCCACCGGCTGTCGGCCGGGTGGGCGAAGGCGAGCCGCCAGGCGTGCAGCCACTGCCGGGTCATCCCCAGGCGCACGGCCAGCACGGGGTCCGCGCCGTACTGGAGGTCACCCACGCACGGATGGCGCACCGCGGCCATGTGGACGCGGATCTGGTGCGTCCGGCCGGTCGCGAGCCGGATCTCGAGCAGACTCGCCGCCCGGAATGCCTCGACGGTCTCGTAGTGGGTGATGCTGGGCCGCCCGCCGGCAACCACCGCGAACTTGTAGGGATGGGTGGGGTGCCGGTCGATCGGGGCGTCGATAGTGCCGCGCAGGGGGTCGGGGTGGCCTTGGACGAGCGCCCGATAGTCCTTGTCCACCGCTCGACCACGGAACGCGGCTTTGAGGGTGCGGTAGGCCACCTCGCTCTTGGCCACCACCATGAGGCCGGAGGTACCGGCGTCGAGCCGGTGCACCACCCCTTGCCGCTCGGCTGCACCACTGGACGCGATCCGGTGCCCGGCCGCCGCAAGCCCGCCGATGACGGTCGGCCCGTCCCAGCCGGGGCTGGGATGTGCGGCCACCCCTGGTGGCTTGTCCACCACCACGATGTCGTCGTCGGAAAACACGACCTGCAGCCCCGGGACCGGCTCCGCCTCCTCCGGCTGCCCGTCCCCCGGCTGCCCGTCCCCCGGCTGCCGGCCCGCGGGCACTCCTGCGCCCCCGGCGAGGTCGCGGCGCGGCGGCGGGATCACCACGTCGAGCCAGGTCCCCGCCACCACCCGCACGGACTTGGAACGGGCGACGCCGTCAACCAGGACGTCCCCCGCTTCCACGAGGTCGGCGGCACTGGTGCGCGACAATCCGAACAGCCGGGCCAGGGCAGCATCGAGGCGCAGCCCGTCGAGGCCCTCCGGGACGGGCACGCGGCGGCGCTCAGTCACCCTGATCCAGGTCGCCACGCGGGTCGGCGGCTGGCCCCTGCCCCACGGGGCCGGCCGAGCCGGCCGAGCCGGCCGAGCCGGCCGGCTCCCGCCTCCCGTCGATGGGGATGTTTCGCGCGGTGAGCAGCACTGCCAGCAGGCCGCCCACGACGATCGCGCTGTCCGCGATGTTGAACACGGGCCAGTGATGCAGGTGGATCCAGTCCACGACCTCCCCGCGTAGCAGCCCAGGGGAGCGCACGAGGCGGTCGAGCAGGTTGCCCAGAGCACCGCCGAGTAGCAGGCCCAAGGTGATCGCCCACGCGGTCGACCGCAGCCGGCGGGCGACGCGGGCGATGACCACGATGACGGCGACGGCCACCAGCGTGAACAGGATCGTCGCCCCGCCGGCGACGCCGAACGCCGCACCCCGGTTGCGGGTCAGTTCCAGGTCGAGGACGCCCGGGACGAGCTCGACGGACCGGTCCGACAGCTCGGAGACAGCGAGGATCTTGCTGATGACATCGGCTGCGAAGACGGCTGTGGTGGTGACGAGGAAGATCCCCAGTCTTCGGGGCGCCGCCGCGTCGACTGCGCGGTTCGCGTCCTCGTGCACGTGTCCAGCGTATGGGCGCGCTGCGGCGGTGGGGCCACACAACGCTGGGCCACACCGCGGGTGGCCCGGAGGCCATGTCTGCGGGCCACCCCACGGCCTACCCGACGAGGCCACATCGCCAGACGGTTGGGGCAATTCGACCCCGCCCCCACCATGGTTGGCCGGGCTAGGCCTCGCCGGACGTGGCTACCCGATGGCCAACCCGGTCGCACCGTCCGACGAGGACTGCGCCGTCCTCACACCGGTCGGGGACAATCGGTCGCGTCGGGTGACCGCTGGCCACTGGCGAGCGAGCCGCCCGGTGCCCGATCGTGCCCATGACCGTGACCCTGACCGTGACCCTGACTGACGACCCGTGACGGAGCCTGCACCCGATGCCTTCTGCCCACCCGTCCCGCGCCGCGCTGCCGTTCGCCTCCTTGCCGGCAGCCGTTGACCTGCCCGCGATCGAGGCGGTTGTGCTCGAGCGGTGGCGGCACGAGGACGTGTTCCGCGCCACCCTCGAGCGCACGGCCGACGGCCCGACATGGATCTTCTACGAGGGCCCGCCCACCGCGAACGGACACCCCGGCACGCACCACGTCGAAGCGCGGGTCTTCAAAGACGTCTTCCCCCGCTTCAAGACGATGAAGGGATTCCACGTCGAGCGCCGCGCCGGCTGGGACTGCCACGGGCTTCCCGTGGAGCTCGCTGTGGAGAAGGAGCTGGGGTTTTCCACCAAGCAGGACATCGAGGCCTTCGGGATCGCCGAGTTCAACGCCCGGTGCCGGGAGTCTGTCCTGCGTCACGTCGACGAGTTCGAGCGGCTCACCGAGCGGATGGGCTACTGGGTCGACCTCGGCGCGGCGTACCGGACGATGGACCCCGACTACATCGAAAGCGTCTGGTGGTCCCTGCAACGAATCTTCGACAGCGGCCTGCTCGTCGAGGACCACCGGGTGACGCCCTACTGCCCGCGGTGCGAGACCGGCCTGTCCGACCACGAGGTGGCCCAGGGGTACAGCACCGTGGTCGACCCGTCCGTCTTCGTCCGCTTCCCCATCACCAGCGGTCCGCTCGCCGAGCAAAACGCCGACCTGCTCGTCTGGACGACGACACCGTGGACGCTGGTGAGCAACACTGCCGTGGCCGTCCATCCCGACGTGACCTACGTCGTGGCGCGGGCCGGCGGGCACGTGCTCGTGGTGGCCGAACCCCTGCTGCGGGCCACGCTCGGCGAGGAGGCGGAGGTGTTGTCCTCGCTGCCAGGACGAGCCCTGGAGGGCACCGCCTACCAGCGCCCGTTCGAGCTCGTCGACGTGCCGGGCAGCGAGGCCGGCCGGGCGCACTATGTGGTGCTGGCCGACTACGTCACCATTGAGGACGGCACGGGGCTGGTCCACCAGGCCCCCGCGTTCGGCGCCGAGGACCTCGGCGTCGCCCGCATCTACGGGCTGCCAGTCGTCAACCCGGTGGGCACCGACGGCCGGTTCGGCGCCGACGTGCCGCTCGTCGGGGGGCAGTTCTTCAAGACCGCGGACAAGGCCCTTGTCGAGGACCTGCGCGAGCGGGGCATCCTCTGGCACTACGAGCCCCATGAGCACAGCTACCCCCTCTGCTGGCGCTGCGACACCCCGTTGCTGTACTACGCGCTTCCCAGCTGGTACATCCGCACGACCGCGATCCGGGAGCGGCTCCTGGCGGAGAACCAGCGCACCAACTGGTACCCGCCGCGGATCAAGGACGGGCGCTACGGCGACTGGCTGGCCAACAACGTCGACTGGGCGCTGTCGCGCAACCGCTTCTGGGGGACGCCGCTGCCGGTGTGGCGGTGCGGCGCCGACCGTGCCCACCTGACGTGCGTGGGCAGCCTCACCGAGCTGTCGGAACTCGCGGGGCGCGATGTGACCGACCTCGACCCGCACCGGCCGTTCATCGACCAGGTGAGCGTGCCGTGCCGGGAATGCGGCGCCGAGGCCCGGCGCGTCCCGGAGGTCATCGACGGCTGGTACGACAGCGGGGCGATGCCCTTCGCGCAGTGGGGGGCGCCCTTCCGCAACGAGGACCAATTCGCGGACAGCTACCCGGCGCAGTTCATCTGCGAGGGGATCGACCAGACGCGTGGCTGGTTCTACACGCTCATGGCCGTGGGCACGCTCGTGTTCGACCGCTCCTCGTATGAGAACGTGCTGTGCCTCGGCCTGCTCCTCGACGCCGAGGGCCGCAAGATGAGCAAGCACTTCGGGAACGTGCTGGACCCGTTCGACCTGTTCGAGCGGCACGGCGCCGACGCGGTCCGCTGGCTGATGCTCGCCGCCGGGTCGCCGTGGGCCGACCGGCGGGTCGGGCACGAGGGCATGGAGGAGATCGTCCGCAAGGTCCTGTTGACCTACTACAACACAGCGTCGTTCCTCACCCTTTACGCCAACGCCACGGGCTGGTGGCCGGGCAAGGAGCCGGTGCCGCCACCGGCCGAGCGGTCCGTGCTGGACCGGGGGGCCATCTCCGAGCTGCACCGGCTCGCCGCGGACGTGGACACCGCGCTGGAGAACTTCGACACCTTGACCGCCGGCCGCCGGATGGGCGACTTCATCGAGGGGTTGTCGAACTGGTACGTGCGCCGGTCCCGCCGCAGGTTCTGGAACGGCGACCCGGCCGCCCTTGAGACGCTGCACGAGTGCCTGGATGTGCTGACCCGGCTACTCGCCCCCTTCATCCCGTTCCTCACCGAGCACGTCTGGCACGCTCTCGGCCACGAGGAATCGGTGCACCTGCAGCCGTGGCCGCAGGCCGACGAATCACTGATCGACCCGGAAAACGTCGCCCGCATCCAGCTGGGACGGCGCATCATCGAGCTGGGGCGGGCGGCGCGGGCGGCGAGCGGAGTCAAGACGCGCCAGCCGCTGGCCCGTGTGCTCATCAGCAGCCCGCGCTATGCCAGCATCGGCCCCGAGCTGCGGGCGCAGATCGCCGACGAGCTCAACGTCGAGTCGATCGAACCGCTCGCGAGCGAGCCCGTTGACGTGACCGTCAAGCCCAACTTCCGCGCACTCGGCAAGCGTTTCGGCAAGCGGACGCCGCAGGTGGCGCAGGCCGTCGCGACGGCGGGCCGGCCGGGCAGCGACGGCACCCTGACGGTCGAGGTCGACGGGGAACGCATCGTCCTCGGCCCCGACGAGCTCCTCGTGACCGAGACGCCGCAGACCGGATGGGCAGTCGCCTCAGAGGCCGGCACGACCGTCGCGCTCGACCTGACCATCACCCCCGAGCTGCGGCGGGCCGGGCTCGCCCGCGACGCAATCCGGCTGATGCAGTCCGGGCGGAAGGGCACCGGGCTCGACATCAGCGACCGCGTCGAGGTTTGGTGGCGCGCCGAGGACGGTGCCGTGGCAGCCGCCCTCCGGGAGTACTCGGACACGATCGCCGATGAGGTGCTGGCGGTCAGCTTCGTCGAGGACGGCCCGCCGGTGAACCTGCGCGCGCACCGCGACGGCGAGCTTGGTCTGACGTTCTGGCTCAGGTTCGCCGGCGGCTGAGCGCGCGATCGGCCGCAGCGCACGTCCGCGTCGCGGCAGCCGGGCGGGCGACCGGCTGGGGGCGCCTGGCCTACCCCGGGCCCGGGGTGGGCCCG
>JADGOW010000180.1 GCA_017882765.1 Frankiaceae bacterium | reverse complement strand
CAGTTCGGGCTGCTCAAGCCCTACCAGCTCGACCGGCTCACCTCGTTCGCCAAGTCCGACAGCAACGTCAGCTCCAGCGGCTACAACGTCGACCAGGCGAAGACGGCGATCGCCTCCGGGGGCGTGCTCGGCAAGGGGCTGTTCCACGGCCCTCTCACACACGGCGAGTTCGTCCCCGAGCAGCAGACCGACTTCGTCTTCACCGTCGCCGGCGAGGAGCTGGGGTTCGCCGGCGGTGCCGCGATCATCGGATTGTTCGGGATCATCCTGTGGCGGGGGCTGTCCATCGCCGCGCGGTCCCATGACTCGTTCGGGCGCCTCGTGGCGGTCGGGGTGGTCTGCTGGTTCTCCTTCCAGTGTTTCGTCAATATCGGGATGACCCTGGGCATCATGCCGGTCACCGGGCTGCCGTTGCCGTTCGTGTCCTACGGCGGCAGCGCGATGTTCGCGAACCTGGTCGCCATCGGTCTGCTGCAGAACGTCTACGCGCGGTCCCGCGACGACGACCCCTACCCGGCCTGACGGGGCGGCAGCCCCAGCGGACGACCATCCGGACGGGAGATTCTCGATGGCCGCCAGGTCCTCCCCAACCCGGTGGGTAGGCTCGAATTCATGCCGGTCGAGTCGCTCTATGAGCGCCTGGAGCCGCTTCTCCCGCAGGTGCGCAAGCCCGTCCAGTACGTCGGCGGCGAACTGAATGCCCAAGTCGGTGACTGGGACGCCGCAGCCGTCCGGTGGTGCCTGATGTACCCGGACGCGTACGAGGTGGGGCAGCCCAACCAGGGTCTGATGATCCTCTATGAGCTGCTGAATGAGCAGCCCGATGTGCTGGCCGAGCGCACGTACTCCGTGTGGCCCGATCTCGAGGCGTTGATGCGAAGGCACGGCCTCTCGCAGTTCACCGTCGACGGGCACCGGCCGGTGGCCGCCTTCGACGTCCTCGGGGTGTCCCTGGCCACCGAGCTCGGCCATACCAACCTTCTCGTCGCGCTCGATCTCGCCGGCATTCCGCTGCGCAGCGCCGAACGGACAGACGACCACCCGATCGTCGTGGCCGGCGGGCACGCGGCGTTCAACCCGGAGCCCCTTGCCGACTTCCTCGACGCGGCCGTCCTCGGCGACGGCGAGCAGGCCGCACTGACGATCACCGATCTCGTGCGCGAGCACAAGGCGCGGGGTTCGCCTGGGGGCCGCGAGGCGCTGCTCGGCCGCATGGCCACCGCCGGCGTGGCGTACGTCCCGCGCTTCTACGACGTCACCTACCTGCCGGACGGGCGGATCCACCGGGTTGTGCCCAACCGGCCGGGCGTCCCCCACCGGGTGGCCAAGCACACGGTCATGAACTTGGACGAGTGGCCGTATCCCAAGCAGCCGCTCGTCCCGCTCGCCGAGACCATCCACGAGCGGATGAGCGTCGAGATCTTCCGGGGGTGCACCCGCGGGTGCCGGTTCTGCCAGGCCGGCATGATCACCCGCCCGGTGCGCGAACGCAGCATCACCGGGATCGGCGACATGGTCGACCGTGGGCTGCGCAATACCGGGTTCCAGGAAGTGGGGCTGCTCAGCCTGTCCAGTGCGGACCACTCGGAGATCGCAGACATCGCAAAGGGCCTGGCCGACCGCTACGAGGGCGACCAAGTGTCGCTGTCCCTGCCGTCCACCCGGGTCGACGCCTTCAATGTGAGCCTGGCCGACGAGCTGGCGCGCAACGGCCGCCGCTCCGGCCTCACCTTCGCGCCCGAAGGCGGCAGCGAGCGGCTCCGGCGGGTCATCAACAAGACGGTCACCGAGGAGGACTTGATCCGCACGGTCACGACCGCCTACGCGGGGGGCTGGCGCCACGTCAAGCTCTACTTCATGTGTGGCCTGCCGACCGAGACCGACGAGGACGTCCTGGGGATCGCCGGCCTGGCCCGGGCCGTCGTGCGGGCCGGGCGAGAAGTGACCGGCACCCGCGACATCCGCTGCACGGTGAGCATCGGCGGCTTCATCCCAAAGCCACACACGCCGTTCCAGTGGGCGGGGCAACTTCCGCACGAGGAAACCGACCGGCGCCTGCGGCTGCTGCGCGACGCGATCGGGCGCGACCGCTCGATCGGCTACCGCTACCACGACGGCAAGCCGGGTATCGTCGAAGGACTGCTCAGCCGGGGGGACCGCAGGGTCGGTGCAGTGATCGAGGAAGTTGTCCGGGCCGGGGGACGTTTCGACGGCTGGAGTGAGCACTTCTCGTTCGAGCGCTGGCAGGATGCGGCGGAAAGGGCCGGCGTCGACATCGACTGGTACACCACGAGGGTCCGCGACGAGACCGAAGTGCTGCCGTGGGACCACCTCGATGCCGGCCTGGACAAGGAGTGGCTGTGGGCGGACTGGCAGGACGCCGTCGCCGAGCAGGAGGTGGATGACTGCCGGTGGTCGCCGTGCTACGACTGTGGCGTCTGCCCTGCAATGAGCACCGAGATTCAGGTCGGACCGACGGGCCGCACGCTCCTGCCTCTCACCGCTGCGCCTACTGACGGCGCTGCTCGGCACGCGCCTGAGCCGTCCCCGCATGCCGGCGCGCACGCCTGACGGGCCGCCGCCGGCGCCAGTCGCCCAGCGGCTGCGCGTCCGGTTCGCCAAGCGGGGCCGGCTGCGCTTCCTTTCCCACCGCGACGTCGCCCGCGCGTTCGAGCGTGCGATCCGGCGTGCTGGCCTGCCGATCGCCTTCTCCGCGGGCTTCACCCCGCATCCGAAGGTGAGCTGGCTCGGTGCTGCCCCGACCGGCGCCGCCAGCCTGGCCGAGTACGTGGAGATCGGGCTGGCGGAGCCCCGGGACCCCGGCCAGGTCCGCGCCGACCTGGACGCCTCGCTACCGCCGGGCCTTGACGTGCTCGAATGCGCGCCCGCGTCGGGTGGGTCCCTCGCTGACAGGGTGGACGCCTCGCTGTGGGAGATCCGTCTGCCCGCCGGGTCGGGAGTAGGGGCGGCGGCGGCGCTCGCGCGTTTTCTCGACCTCGATCGCTGTGAGGTCGAGCGCCGGACCAAGGACGGGCGAAGGCAACTCGACGCCCGGTCAGCAGTGGTGCACGCCCTGGTGACCCCGGCGGGCTCGGCGAGCCCGGGGGCGCGGATCGGCGGCTCACCGGGGGCAGGCGCGGAGCGCGACTGTGCGATACTGACCTGTGTCGTGCGGCATACCACGCCGGCCGTGCGATCCGACGATGTTCTGGCTGCTCTCCGAGTTGCCGCTGGCTTTGAGGTGGCCGCGTCCCTGGCGACGCGGGTGGCTCAGGGCCGATGGGAGGGGGGCGATGTGATCGCGGACCCCCTGGCGCCCGACGTCTTTGCGGCCGGATGGGGCCCTTCCGCGGTAGCGGGGTGCGGCACGGCGACGGTCGGTGTGTGAGGCGAGACAGCTTGCTGCTCGGTGTGTGAGCAGGCGGGCCGGTGCTTCGCCGGGCTGCCTGGGCGCCCATCAGTGGCCCAGACAGACGGTCCCTGTGCGGACGCCACCATGACCTGGTGCGCCCGGGGGCGTGAAAGGCTTTCAAAACAGTGGCCGACGACATCACCACAGCTGAAGACGACTCGACGCCGGGCAGGCCGCGCCGCCGGGCGGCGGGCCGACCGGCGGGCCCGCCGCAGGCCAACGCGCCAGGTGGCGAGCTGGGTCAGGGCGGCGAGCCCACCACCCAAGCCGAGGTCGAGGCGGAGCCCGTCCTGGCCGGGGCGACCTACCCTGAAGTCGAGGTTGAGGCGCTCGAACCTGACGAGGAGATAGAGGTGCCGCAGCCCGCGGACGAGGTGGAGGAGTCGGAAACCGCCGACGAGGCCGAGGTGCCCGAGTTCGCTGAGGACGGGGTCCCAGAGCCCGCTGAGGACGGGGCCGAGGCAGCCCCTCGGCGCGCCCGGCGCCGGCGTGCCAGCCGGCCCGCGGGTGCGGCGACTGCCGCCGATTTCCTTTTCGCGGGCGCGGACGAGGCGGAGCAGCAGGTGACCCTGGAGCCTGATCCAGGACATTGGATGGCGCCAGCTCTCGTGACCTTCCAGGCACCGCCCGCCGAGGTCGACCTTGTTGTCGAGGCTGGCGTCGAGCCAGAGCCAACGGCCGCCGATGAGGTGGAGGAGACACCAGCGAGCGAGGAGGACGAGCCGGGAAGCCGCCGGCGCCGGCGGGGTCGCCGGGGCCGCGGGCGCGCCCGTGCCGAGGAGGGCGACGAGACAGCCGAGACGGGAGAGGCGGCGAGCACCCCGCGGGCGCGTTCCCGCCAAGCTGCGTCGGCCGAGCCCCCGGCAGCGGCGGGTGCGGCGTCCGACACGTCCGCCGAGGCCACGGCTCCGGCGCCCACCGCGGCAGGGGAAGCGGACGAGGAGGCGGGGGACTCGACGGCCGGAAGCCACCGGCGCCGGCGGCGTCGCCGACGCGCGGGGGCGGGCGGTCCGGCAGTCGAGGACGCCGGTCCGGACGAACCGCCCACCGTCGTCAGGGTGCGCGAGCCCCGGTCTCGAGACGATGACCAGGTGCGCGGATTCACCGGCTCGACCAGGTTGGAGGCCAAGCGGCAACGCCGTCGCGACGTGCGCGACCAGGGCCGGCGGCGCGCTCCGATCGTGACGGAGGCCGAATTCCTCGCCCGTCGCGAGGCTGTGGAGCGCGTGATGGTCGTGCGCAACGCGGGGGAGCGGACCCAGATCGCGGTGCTGGAGGACGGGATCCTCGTAGAGCACTACGTCACGCGGGCGACCGCCACGTCCTACGCCGGCAATGTCTATCTGGGCCGGGTGCAGAACGTCCTTCCGTCGATGGAGGCGGCGTTCGTCGACGTCGGCAAGGGCCGTAACGCGGTCCTGTACGCCGGCGAGGTCAACTACGACGCAAGCGCTCTCGGCGGTAAGCCTCAGAAGATCGAGCAGGCTCTGAAGTCCGGCCAGTCGGTTTTGGTCCAGGTGACGAAGGATCCGATCGGGCACAAGGGGGCTCGTCTTACCAGCCAGATCAGTCTGCCTGGCCGTTACATGGTGTACGTGCCCGGCGGCACGAGCGCGGGGATCAGCCGCAAGCTGCCCGACACCGAGCGCAACCGGCTCAAGGCGATCCTGCGCCGAATCACGCCGGAGGATGCCGGAGTGATCGTGCGGACGGCGGCGGAGGGCGCCAGCGAGGAGGAGCTGACCCGCGACGTCGAGCGTCTGCAAGGTCAGTGGAAGGAAATCCAGCGCAAAGCCGGCCGGGCCACGGCGCCGGCGTTGCTGTACGCCGAGCCGGATCTCGTCGTCCGGGTCGTGCGAGACATCTTCAACGAGGACTTCACGTCAGTAGTCGTCCAGGGCGCCGGGGAGTGGGAGACGATCGACTCCTACGTCGGGGCCGTGGCGCCCGACCTTGCCGATCGGGTGGTGCGCTACGAAGGCGAGCAGGACGTCTTCGCAGCCCATCGGGTGGACGAGCAGCTGTTGAAGGCACTGGACCGCAAGGTCTGGTTGCCTAGCGGTGGGTCGCTGGTCCTCGACCGCACCGAGGCCATGTCCGTTATCGACGTCAACACGGGCCGGTATACCGGCAAGGGCGGCAACCTGGAGGAAACCGTCACCCGCAACAACCTCGAGGCGGCCGAGGAGGTGGTGCGTCAGCTCCGGCTGCGCGACATCGGCGGCATTATCGTGATCGACTTCGTGGACATGGTGCTGGAGAGTAACCGCGAACTGGTACTTCGCCGTCTGACCGAGTGCCTCGGACGCGACCGGACGAAGCACCAGGTGGCAGAGATGACCTCTCTCGGGCTGGTGCAGATGACCCGCAAGCGGGTCGGTCAGGGGCTCATCGAGGCCTTCAGCGAGACGTGCCCCGCCTGCGGCGGTCGGGGGCTGCTCATCTCCTTGTATTCGGCCGTCCCGCAGAAGCCCCGTCAGCCCAAGCCCCTCCCGTCGGGGCTGATCCCGCAGGCGTTGCAGCCCCCCGAAGGCGCTACGCCGAATGCGTCGGGTGCCGGCGGCGGTGCCGGCTACGACGACGATGCTGAGGTCACCGTTGAGGCGGCTGTGGAGGCCGGTGCGGCTGTGGAGGCCGGTGCGGCTGTGGAGGCCGGTGCGGCTGTGGAGGCCGATGCGGCGGAGGAGGCCGATGCGGCGGAGGCATCCGACACTGACCTCGACGAGGTGCTCGTCGAGCCCTTCATCGCGGCGGAGGACGATATCGAGGCGGTGGACCTGCGTCCCGATCCGTGACAGGTCC
>JADGOW010000179.1 GCA_017882765.1 Frankiaceae bacterium | reverse complement strand
GGCGGCGTCACCGGCGCCGGCGCTGCTCTGGACGCCGTGACCCGCGGGCTGTCGGTGGCGCTCGTCGAGGCGCGCGACTACTCGTCCGGGACGTCGAGCCGGTCGAGCAAGCTCATCCACGGCGGCGTGCGCTACCTCGAGCAGATGAACTTCACCCTGGTGCGCGAGGCCCTCAAGGAGCGGTCGCTGCTGCTGCAACGGCTCGCGCCACACCTGGTGAGGAAGGTGCCGTTCCTGTTCCCGTTCAGTCATCACGTCTGGGAGCGCTTCTATATCGGCTGCGGCCTGATGATGTACGACTCGATCGGCGGCGCCGGGGCCGTGCCGCACCACCGCCACCTGACGCGCACCGGCGCGCTCCGGCTCGCGCCCGCGCTGAAGAAGGAAGCGCTGATCGGCGCGCTGCAGTACTACGACGCGCAGGTCGACGACTCCCGGCTCGTGTCCACACTCGTGCGCACCGCCTCGTACTACGGCGCCGCGGTCGCCAGCAGCGCGCGGGTCGTCGGCCTGCTGCGGGAGGGTGAGCGCGTTGCCGGCGTCCGCGTGCGGGACCTGGAGGGTGGCAACGAGATCGAGGTCGCCGGCCGGCAGGTCATCAACGCGACGGGCGTGTGGACCGACGACATCCAGGAACTCGTCGGCGGGCGCGGACGGTTCCAGGTGCGGGCGTCCAAGGGCATCCACCTGGTCGTGCCGAAGGACCGGATCCACTCCGACACGGGCATCATCCTGCGCACCGAGAAGAGCGTGCTGTTCATCATCCCGTGGGGACGGCACTGGCTGATCGGCACTACCGACACCGACTGGAACCTCGACAAGGCGCATCCGGCAGCCAGCGCCGCCGACATCGACTACCTGCTCGACCACGTGAACTCGATCCTGCGCATCCCGCTGACCCGGGAGGACGTCGAGGGCACCTACGCGGGCCTGCGCCCGCTGCTCGCCGGCGAGAACGAGGCGACGAGCCAGCTCAGCCGCGAACACGCTGTCGCCCAGCCGGTCGCCGGTCTCACGGTCATCGCCGGGGGCAAGTTCACGACCTACCGCGTCATGGGCAAGGACGCGGTGGACGTCGCGACGAACGCGCTCGAAGGCGTCCCACCATCGTGCACGGAGAACGTCCCGCTGCTCGGCGCCGAAGGGTACGAGGCCTGCTTCAACAACCGGGAGAACATCGCCAGGGAGAGCGGGCTGCACGTCGCCCGAGTCGAGCACCTGCTCCACCGGTACGGTTCGCTGATCTACGAGCTGATCGAGCTGATCAAGGCGGAGCCGGAGCTGGCCGAGCCGATCGAGGGCGCCGACGACTACCTGAAGGTGGAGGCGCGCTACGCCGCCTCGCACGAGGGCGCGCTGCATCTCGACGACATCCTCACGAGGCGCACGCGGATCTACATGGAGACCTGGGACCGGGGGCTCGCCGCCGCTCCCGTGATCGCCCGGTTGGTCGCGCCGGTGCTGGGGTGGAAGCCGGCCGATATCGACCGGGAAGTGGAGTACTACACGCTGCGGGTCAAGGCGGAGCGGGAGTCGCAGGACCAGCAGGACGACCTGACCGCCGACGCGGCCAGGCTGGGTGCTCCCGACGTGCGGATGGGCTCCGCCGCAGTGCCGGTGGCCTGAGAGTCTGTCCCGCGTTCGACCAGGCGCGCCCCCGCCTTGTGTGGGCGCACCGCCGGTGGGAAGCATGTGCGGCATGAGCGCGCACAGCATCATCGCGTCCGTGGCCGGTGCCCTCCCCGAGCACTGCTACGAACAGGCCGAGATCACCGAGACGTTCGCCCAGGTGGTGCTCCCCGACGGCTTGCCCGGCGGTGGGCCGCAGGCCCGGAGGCTGCTACGCCATTTCCACGCGGCATCCCGCGTCAAGACCCGCCACCTCGCCCTGCCCATCTGGCGGTATCCACAGCTGACCGGGTTCACCGACGCCAACAACGCCTTCATCGAGCAGGGCATGGTGCTCGGCGAGCGGGCCGTGTCGGACGCGCTGGGGCGGTGCGGCCTTGCCCCGACTGATGTCGACGTGCTCATGACCGTCACCGTCACCGGTGTGTCGGCCCCGAGCCTCGACGCGCTGATTCACAAGCGGGTCGGCCTGCGTCCCGACGTCAAGCGCATCCCGGTCTTCGGTCTCGGCTGCGTGGCGGGGGCAGGCGGCGTAGCCCGGCTGCACGACTACCTGGCCGGGCACCCCGACGACGTCGCCGTGCTGTTGTCGGTCGAGCTGTGCTCCTTGTCCGTCAAGGCCGACTCGTCGTTGCCCTACATGGTGGCGACGGGGCTCTTCGGTGACGGCGCGGCGGCCGTCGTCCTCGTCGGTGAGCGCCGCGCGGCGGCGATGGGGCTGGCCGGCCCGACGGTGCTGGCCACCCGCAGCCGGCTCTACCCGGACAGCGAGCGGGTCATGGGCTGGGACGTGGGCAGCGACGGCTTCCGCCTTGTCCTGTCGCCGAGTGTCCCGGAGGTGGTCGAGTCGCACATCGGCGACGACGTGAAGGGGTTCCTGCACGACCATGACTTGGGGATGTCCGACATCTCGGCCTGGGTCAGCCACCCCGGCGGCCCGAAGGTGCTCGAGGCCGTGCAGGCCGCCCTGGGCGTCCCCGCCGATGCGTTGGCGGTCACCTGGCGTTCCCTGGAGCGCATCGGGAACCTGTCGTCCGCGTCGGTGCTGTTCGTCCTGCACGACACGTTGCGCGACGTGCCGCCGCCGGCGGGCACTCCGGGGCTGATGCTCGCCATGGGGCCGGGCTTTTGTTCCGAACTCGTCCTGCTGCGCTGGTAGGCAGTCGGCGTGGGGTGGTACGCGTTGCTGGTCGGCGCCGTCGGCGTCGAACGGCTCGCTGAGCTGCGGCTGAGCGTCCGACATGCGCGCTGGGCGGTCGCGAACGGCGGCGTCGAGTTCGGCCGGGGCCACTACCCGCTCATGGTTGCCCTGCACATTGGCCTGCTCGGCGGCTGCCTGGCCGAGGTCGCCCTGCTGGACAGGCCGTTCATTCCGGCGCTGGGCTGGCCCGCGCTCGCGGTGGTGCTGGCAGCGCAGGGGCTGCGCTGGTGGTGCATCGCCTCGCTCGGTCCGCAGTGGAACACCCGGGTCATCGTGGTGCCGGGGATGCCCCTGGTCGCGCGCGGTCCGTACCGGTGGCGGCGGCTGCCGCATCCCAACTATCTCGCGGTCGTCGTGGAAGGCCTGGCGCTGCCGCTGGTGCACACCGCATGGCTCACGGCGACGCTGTTCACGCTGCTGAACACGCCGCTGCTCGCCGTTCGCATCCGCTGCGAGGATGTCGCGCTCGGCCGCCGTGCGCCGCGCAAGCCCGCCGGTGCGGTCGCGGCGACTGCGGGCTGACGCGAGTGGACGCCGACGTGCTCGTCGCCGGTGCCGGGCCCGTCGGCCTGGCGGTCGCCGTGCTCGCCGCGACGTCGGGGTTCGACGTTCTGGTTGCCGATCCGCGGGTCGACCAGGCGGGCGGCGAGCCCATCGACAAGGCCTGCGGGGAAGGGCTTCTCCCCCTCGGGCTGCGCCGGCTTCGTGGGCTCGGCGTCGACCCGCCGGGACGGCCGCTGGCCGGCATCCGGTACCTGCGGGCGACCGGTGGGCCGACGGCCGACGCGCGGTTCCGGGCCGGCCCGGGGCGGGGTGTTCGGCGCACGGTGCTGCAGGGGGCGCTCGCAGCGCGAGCTGCCGATGCCGGCGTGGCGGTGATTCGGGGCGCCGTCGTCGGGCTCGCGCAGGACGAGCGGGCCGTTGCGGTCCGGCTGCGGGGGGACGGCGGGGAGGCGGTGGTGCGCGCCCGCTGGCTTGTCGGGGCGGACGGGCTGCACTCGCTGGTCCGGCGCACCTCGGGGTTGGCCAGTGCGGCGCCGCGCCGGGCCCGCTACGGCTTGCGCCGCCACGTCGCCGTGTCGCCGTGGACGGATTTCGTCGAGGTGCACTGGGCGCCCCACGCCGAGGCCTACGTGACTCCGGTGGCTGACGACTTGGTGGGCGTGGCCCTGCTGTGCCGCGGCCGGCCGGGGTCGTGGGACGCGGGGTTCGCCGCCTTCCCCCGGCTGGCCGAGCGGCTTGGCGCGGCTGCGTCGGCGCCGGTGCGCGGGGCGGGGCCGGTGCGCGGGGCGGGGCCGCTGCGCCAGGTCGCGCGCCGTCGGGTCGCCGGCAGGGTGCTCCTCGTCGGGGACGCTGCCGGGTACGTGGACGCGCTGACCGGCGAGGGGATCAGCGTGGGGGTCGCGCAAGCGCAGGCATTGGTCGGCGCGCTGCGGCTGGGCGACCCCCAGCAGTACGAGCGCGCCTGGTGGGCGGTGACGAGGCGTTACCGGGTGCTGACCGGCGCGCTGGTCGGGGCGGCCGGGCATCCGCTCGTGCGTCCGCTCATCGTCCCGGCCGCGCGCCGCCTGCCGCCGGCGTACGCGGCGCTGGTCAACCTGCTGGAGTAGGGAGCTCCGTTCACACCTGGCGGCTCGCCGACCAGGCACTCGGTACTCGCCCGCTGCCCTCCTGGGCCCAGTGATCGGCTCGCCCGACACACACGAGCACCGCGAAGACGATATGTGGGCATTTCTGAACCACCATAACTGGGACGAATGGGACCGATCTTGTGCCGACGTGTGTTGAGCGGCGGGACAGATGCGGACGAAAGGGACCGATCTTGTGCCGACGTGTGTCCCTCCTGACCTCCCGCTACGGTGGGCCGGTGGACGCAACGGTCGTCATCACCGGCGGGACCGGCGGGCTTGGCGCCACGGTGACCGCTCACTTCCTCGACGCCGGGTGGCGCGTGGTCGTGCCGTGGGTCGCGGCCCACGAGTTGTACCGGCTGCCGACCCACGAGGCCCTGCATGCCGTCCAGGCCGACCTGTTCGAGCCCGCGGGAGCGGCGGCCTGTGTCGAGCCGGCGGCGGCCGAACCCGGTGCCCCGCTGCGGGCGGTGGTCAACCTCGTCGGTGGCTTCGCCAGTGGGGGCAGAGTGCACGAAACCTCTGTCGAGCAATTCGACGCCCAGTTGCGACTGAACCTGCGGCCGGCCTACCTCGTCTGCCAGGCGGCCCTGCCGCATCTGATCGAGGCAGGCGGCGGGTCGATCGTGTGCATGTCGAGCCGGTCGGCCGTCCGGCCCGTCAAGGGGGCCGCCGGCTATGTCACTGCGAAGGCAGCGGTGCTGGCCTTCGTGGACACGCTCGCAGTCGAGTACCGCGACGACGGCATCCGCGCCAACGCGATCCTGCCGAGCGTGATCGACACCCCCGGGAACCGCGCTGCTCAGCCTGGCGCGGACACCTCCCGCTGGGTCGCTCCGGCCGAGATTGCCGAGCTCATCCTCTTCCTGTGCGGAGAGGGTGCCCGCCCGCTCAGCGGTGCGCACATCCCCGTCTACGGGCGCGCCTGACTGCCCGGGCATCCCACAGCAATACCTGGAAGCGTGCAGCCCCCACCAATTCACAACAAACCGTGACACGCAAGCTCGGGTCCGGTATTTCTCCCGACGCTCCCCGTATGGTCCGGACGCAGGTTTGGACAGGGTCGGGTGGGCACCTTGCGCAGCTGCTCGCCACGGTCGGCCGGGGCCGTGACCGGCTGGCCGCCGTGCCCACCTTCTCCGGCATCAGCGACCCGGCGGGCCTGTTTCGTTACCCCGTGTCAGGCGGTTGCCTGGCATACCCCGCGTGCGAGCCAGCGGGCTTGGCCAAGGTCTTCAGCGATGTGGCGAGCGGGGCGACACCGGTGAACAATCCCGGGCTCTACGCGGATGCCGCCCCCATCGACCACGTCACTGCCGGGGATGCCCGATGCTGCTCGTCGGGAGCACCGCCGAGATCATCCCGGCGAGCCAGATCACCCAACTCGTGCTCGCTGACAGGGCGGCGGGCGTGCCGGTCAGCGCCGTGCAAGTTCCCGGCGCCCGGCACGCCCAGGAGCTCATGCCCGTGGCAATACTGGCCTTGCTTCGCTGGCTGAACGCCTACGCGGGCTAACGGCTGACGGCGGTTCACGCGGGCTGAACCGCCGTGGCCCGCAGGCCGGGTGGGGCCGGACACCCCACCCGGGGATCTGGCGGGTGTCAGGCGTGGGCCGGGCGTCCCAGGTCCGCGCCGCCCTCCGGGGCCCGCTCGGCAGGTGCCGCCGGCGCCGGGGTCAGCGCCCGCGGCACCAGGGCCTTCGCGGTCGAACCCGACAGGCTCTTGGCAAAGGCTGCCCAGGTGGTGCCGGCAACAACGCCGTCGGCGGGAAGGCCGTGCGCCGACTGGAAGGTCTTGACCGCCGTTTCGGTGAGCGGCCCGAAGTTCCCGTCCGCTCCGGCCTTGACCACCTGCTG
>JADGOW010000178.1 GCA_017882765.1 Frankiaceae bacterium | reverse complement strand
GCTTGTCCCGGGCGTCGCCGTAGGCCACACCCAGCCGGTACCAGTTCCGCCAGTTCCCCGGGTCGGCTTCCACCTCCGCCCGCCGCCGCGAGAACGCCTCGTCGGCAGCATCCCGCACCACCCGGCCGCCCGGGGTGCGGGGCAACGGCTCCCGGACGTCCACCCCTTCAGCCGCCAGCCGCCGGGCCAGTCGCTCCGCCTCCTGCCCGAACCGCAGCTCTTTCACGACCATGACCACCCCGACCACGGGCAGCAACAGCACGCCGACGCCCAGCACCTTCAGCACGAGCCGCGGATCGCGGAGCAATGCCACCGCCCGCTCCCCCAGCAGCAGCACGTACACCCCGAACGCGAAGACGAGCAGCACCACGACGCGCCGGGCGGTCATGGCCGCACCGCAGGGCCGGGGGAGCCGGGGGTGAGGGTCAGGGTCGCGTCAGTCACCGTCCCCCTACAGGTCCAGCAACGGGTCCAGCCCGACCGTCAGCCCCGGCCGGTCACTGACGTTGCGCACCGCGAGCAGCACCCCTGGCATGAAGGACGCGCGGTCCAGCGAGTCGTGCCGAATCGTGAGGGTCTCCCCCCACGACCCCAGCAGGACCTCCTGGTGGGCCACCAGCCCCGCCAGCCGGACCGCGTGGACGGGCACCCCGGCGACGTGCGCACCACGTGCCCCGGCCAGCGCCGTCTCCGTCGCATCGGGGCCGGTGACCGGCACATCGGCCGCCGCCCGCGCCTCCGCCACCATGTGAGCCGTGCGCTGCGCGGTCCCGGACGGGGCGTCGACCTTGCGCGGGTGGTGCAGCTCGACGATCTCAACAGACTCGAACCAGCGCGCCGCCTGCGCCGCGAAGTGCATCATGAGCACCGCCCCGATCCCGAAGTTCGGAGCGATCAGCACGCCGATGCCCGGCGCCTCGTCGAGCATGTCCCGCACCAGGTCGTAGCGCTCGTGCGTCCAGCCGGTCGTACCGACGACGACGTGGCGGCCCTCCGCCACGTTGGACCGCACGTTGTCCAGCACCGCGTCCGGCGTCGTGAAGTCGACCACCACGGCCGCCTGGGACAGGGCCGACGGGTCGTCTCCCACATCCAAAGCGGCCACCAGCTGAAGATCGGTCGCATGGGACACCGCCCGGACGGTCTCCTCACCCATCCGCCCGCGGGCGCCGAGCACAGCCACCGGAATAGTCACGCCACAGCCCCCAGGAAGTCGCACTCCTCAAACGGGCCGATCACTGCCAGTGCCCGCGGGCGGCTGAGCAGTTCCTCGGCCAACTCGGCCACCGAATCCTGCGTCACGGCCTCGACCCGCGCCACCAGCGTGTCCAGATCGAGGTACTCCCCGTAGGACACCTCGCTCTTGCCGAGCCGGCTCATCCGCGACGGCGTGTCCTCCAGCTCCAGCGCCATGCCCCGCGCGAGCTGCCCCTTCCCCCGGGCCAGCTCCTCGGGGGTGATCCCGTCGCGGCGCACCGCGTCCAAGATTCCCCGCGTCAGGTCGAGCACCTCCTCGACCCGCCCGGGCGCGCAGCCCGCGTACGCGCCGAACAGCCCGGTCTCCGCGAACTGCGCCGAGAACGAGTACACCGAGTACGCCAGCCCGCGCTTCTCCCGGATCTCCTGGAACAGCCGCGAGCTCATCCCGCCACCCACGGCCGCCGAGAGCACACCGAGAGCGAAACGCCGCTCGTCGCGCCGCGCCAAGCCGGCTCCGCCGAGCACGACATTGGCCTGCTCCGTCCCGCGCGAAAGCACGGTCAGTCGCGGCGGCACCGACGGCCCAGCCCCGGAGGCCGGCCGCAGGCCCGACGGCGACGCGTCCGCAGCGGCGGCGAGCACCGGCGCGAGCGAGGACTCGACCTGGCGCACCACCGAGTCGTGGTCGAGCCGGCCGGCGGCCGTGACCACCACCTGCGGCATCCGGTACCCGCCGTAGTGGTCGAGCAGCACGCCACGGGTCATCGACTCGATCGAGTCGATCGTGCCGAGGATGGGGCGGCCGAGCGGGCTGTCGCCGAGCACGGCCTCCGCGAACAGATCGTGGACGGCGTCCCCCGGATCGTCGTCGCGCTGGGCTATCTCTTCGAGGATGACGCCGCGCTCCGCATCGATGTCGTCCTGCCGCAGCAGCGAACCGGTAACGAGATCACAGACGATGTCGGCGGCCACCGGCAGGTCTTCGTCGAGAACCCGCGCGTAGTAACAGGTGAACTCCTTCGACGTGAACGCATTCGACTCGCCGCCGATCTCGTCCATTCCCACGGAAATGTCGAGGGCGGAACGGCGTGCCGTGCCTTTGAACAGCAGATGTTCCAGGAAATGCGACGCGCCTGCGGCCTCCGGACGCGACTCGTCGCGCGAGCCCACGCCGACCCAGGCGCCGAAGGCGACCGAGCGGACCCCCGGGACGGCTTCGGTGACGATGCGCAGGCCCGAGGGCAGGACAGTCCGGCGGGTCAGGCCCTCCATCGGGCCCGACCCGTCCCAGACTGTCTCCGTCACGCCCTGCTCGCCTACTTCTCGCCGGCGGGCTCTTCGCCCCCCGAGGACTCAGTCTCGACCGGGCTCAAACTGATCTTGCCGCGGCTGTCGATCTCGGTGATCTCGACCTGCACCTTCTGGCCGACCGACACGACGTCTTCGACGTTGTTCACCCGCTTGCCCCCGCCGAGCGCACGCATCTTGCTCACGTGCAGCAGGCCGTCCTTGCCCGGCGTCAGGGAGATGAAGGCGCCGAAGTTGGTCGTCTTCACGACCGTGCCGAGATAGCGCTCCCCGATCTCCGGCATCTGCGGGTTCGCGATCGCGTTGATCGCGGTACGAGCCGCCTCGGCGCTGGGCCCGTCCATCGCGCCGACGTAGATGGTGCCGTCGTCCTCGATGGTGATGTCGGCCCCGGTGTCCTCCTGGATCTGGTTGATGACCTTGCCCTTCGGGCCGATCACCTCGCCGATCTTGTCCACCGGGATCGTCAGCGTGAGGACGCGCGGCGCGTTCGCGCTGAGCTCGTCCGGCCGGTCGATGGCCTCGGCCATCACGCCCAGGATGGTCAACCGCGCCGTCCGCGCCTGCTGCAGCGCCGCGGCCAGCACCGAGGCCGGGATGCCGTCGAGTTTGGTGTCCAACTGCAGCGCAGTGACGAAGTCTTTGGTGCCGGCGACCTTGAAATCCATGTCGCCGTAGGCATCCTCGGCGCCCAAGATGTCGGTCAGCGTGACGTACTCGTCGCCCTCGGCGATGAGTCCCATGGCGATCCCGGCCACCGACGCCTTCAGCGGGACGCCCGCGTTGAGCATCGACAGCGTGGACGCGCACACCGAGCCCATCGAGGTCGACCCGTTCGACCCGAGCGCCTCGCTGACCTGCCGGATGGCATAGGGGAACTCCTCCCGGCTGGGCAGCACCGGGATCAGCGCCCGCTCCGCGAGCGCGCCGTGCCCGATCTCGCGCCGCTTCGGCGCGCCGACCCGCCCCGTCTCGCCCGTCGAGTACGGCGGGAAGTTGTAATGGTGCAGGTAACGCTTGCGGGTATCCGGGCTCAGCGTGTCGATCATCTGCTCCATCCGGAGCATGTTCAGCGTGGTAACCCCCAGAATCTGGGTCTCGCCCCGCTCGAACAGGGCCGAACCGTGCACCCGCGGGACGACCTCGACCTCAGCCGTCAGGCTGCGGATGTCGGCGAGCCCCCGCCCGTCGATGCGCACGCCGTCGCGCACGATCCGCTGCCGCACCAGCTTCTTCGTCAGCGCCCGCAGCGCCGGCCCGATCTCCTTCTCCCGGCCCTCGATCCGCCCGGACAGCTTCTCCACGGCCTCGGCACGGACGCGGTCGAGCTCGGCCTCCCGCTCCTGCTTCGCGGCGATACGCAGCGCCGCCTCGACCGGAGCCGAGAACTCTTCGGCAAGCAGCCCGTAGACGTCGTCCTCGTAGTCGACGTAGCGGGGGTAGTCACGCCCGTGCGGCTCTTCCCCCTGCGCCCCCGCGGCCAGCCTGGCCTGGGCCTGGCACAACGCGCGGATGAACGGCTTGGCCGCCTCCAGCCCCTCGGCGACAACCTCCTCCGTGGGCGCGGCCGCCCCGGCGTCGATCAGCCCGATGGCGCCCTTGGTCGCCTCCGCCTCGACCATCATGATCGCAACGTCGTCGTCGGGCAGGACGCGCCCGGCCACGACCATGTCGAACGTCGCGCGGGCCAGCTCGGAATGCGTCGGGAACGCCACCCACTGACCCTCGATGTGGGCGACGCGAGTCGCGCCGATCGGGCCGCTGAACGGCAGGCCGGCGAGCTGAGTGCTGGCGCTCGCCGCGTTGATGGCGACTACGTCGTAGAGGTGGTCGGGATGCAGCGCCATGATGGTCGCGACGACCTGGATCTCGTTGCGCAGCCCCTTGCCGAAGCTGGGCCGCAGCGGACGGTCGGTCAGCCGGCAGGTCAGGATCGCGTCCTCGCTGGGACGGCCCTCACGCCGGAAGAACGCGCCGGGAATCTTGCCGGCCGCATACATCCGCTCCTCGACGTCGACGGTGAGCGGGAAGAAGTCGAGATGCTCGCGCGGGTGCTTCGAGGCGGTGGTGGCCGACAACACCATGGTGTCGTCGTCGAGCGTCACGACCGCCGAGCCGGCCGCCTGCCGCGCGAGCCGCCCGGTCTCGAAATGGACAGTGCGGGTGCCGAACGTGCCGTTGTCGAGCACCGCCTCGGATGTGACGATGTGTGGACCCTCCATAGGGTCGTCCTCCTGTTGATTCGCCAGGCGAGCCCGCCTGGCAGACCCGGGCGCCTGGTGCGGTACCGGTGCTCAGTGGAAGTCTTCGGCACCGGGACCCTGCCCGTCCGAAGGGCCCGTCCGAAGGCCACCACCGAGGACCGGCGGCTCGCGGCGCCGGGGCCTTTCTCGTGGGATTTGGCGCCGCGCGGCCTATCGGGGCCGCACGACAGAGGGGAGCGGCCCCGCTGGGTTCCGCTCCCTGCATGACTTATCGGCGCAGACCGAGTCGCTCGATCAGCGACCGGTAGCGATTGATGTCGGTGTTGGCCAGGTAGTTGAGCAGACGCCTGCGACGACCGACCATCAGGCGCAGCCCCCGCCGGCTGTGGTGGTCGTGCTTGTGCACCTTCAGGTGCTCGGTCAGGTCGCTGATGCGCCGCGTCAGCATCGCGACCTGTACCTCGGGGCTGCCGGTGTCGCGCTCCACCGTCGCGTAGTCGGCCATGATCTCTTGCTTTACCTCGGTTGCCAGCGGCACCCGCTACACGCTCCCTGAAACGTCCGTGCGCCCGGTCATCCGGGCAGCCTGCCAGACCGGACAGCACCGGCCGCGGCCCAATGTAGCACCGGGTGCGTGCCGGATCGGGCCCACGGACCCTAACGCCACGCCGCCTCTTCCCGCCCGTCCAGTTGGGGGGGGGCGGGGGCGGCTTTCACCCGTCCGGCCTATACGATGTCAGGACGTATGGCCGATTCAGTGACTGGACGTTCACAACGCCCGGACGGAGAAGGAGACGCATGTCCATCGTACGCAAGCTCGTCATCGGGGGCGCAGCCACAGCTGTTGTCGTAGGAGTGGGCGCCTTTCCGGCGTCGGCCGCAACAGATCCCGACCTGGTGCGTCTGAACAGCGCGGCCTCGTACCCCGGCGGCCAGGCCGCGATACAGAACGCCGTAAATTTGGGCAACTGGGTCAATGCCATCAACAAGAATGCCTATAACGCCTGGCCAGGCCAGGTAGTTGCCTACAAGAAGGCGCTCGCGAAGTACAAGGCCGACCTCGCCAATTACAACAAGTGGCTCCCCATCTTCAGGAAGCTTCACCGGACGCCGCCGCCCCCGCCGAAGCCGCCGAAGGCGCCGCCGACCACCAGGCCGCCCATGACCAACTGGGCACAGTTCGGCCGGATCGGCACCGTCAGCAAGGTGGTCGTTGTGCCGAAGAAGACCGGGGACAAGAAGACCGTCGCCGTCACCGTGACCGGAATTGAGCTCGCGGTCAACGGGAACTCGGGCCTCACCTTCAGTTTTGACGACGACTCCGCACTGCACAGCTTGGCCCTCAGGGACAACGGCAACCCCGCCAAGCTCGCCAAGGTGGACGAGACGAACATCAAGGTCAACGACAAGGTCGGAGTCATCGGCATCCGCTGGGGCAACTCCGCCACAGGCGGTCTCGTGGTCGTCAAGACCCTCTGAATACTCCTGAACGAGAGGGCCGGCCCCGCAACGGGGGCCGGCCCTTTCTGTGTGGTATTCAGATTGTTTGTGGTATTTCGGCTTGTTTATAGTATTCGGCCCGTGGGAGAACCCGGGTCGCGCGGGGGCGCCGGTGGGGCTGCCGGTGGGGCTGCCGCAAGCCTCTACGCA
>JADGOW010000177.1 GCA_017882765.1 Frankiaceae bacterium | reverse complement strand
CGGCCCGCCGGGCGCGGAGCCCGCCGCACGCGCAGCCGTTACCAGCCCGGCCTCCTTCGGCCCGGCAGGCGTCGCGGTCACGGTCGTGGCGGCCGACACGCCCTCCGGCCGGGCCAGCGTCGTCCCTGGGATCGAGGCGGGCGCCACCCATGTCCGCCTCGGTTTTCGCGAGTTCACCCGGCGGGCCGGGGGTCGGCTCGGCGTTGCCGAGGCGCTGGTCGGCGGGGGCATCGAGGGCGACCGTGAACTGGCCGAACGCTTCCTCACGGAGCTGGTCATCACCCCCTGAGCGCAGGCCCCGGCCACGGCCGGTCCGCGGCCCCGACCGTGCCCGGCGGCCGACGGGCACGGGCCGGCACGGCATGATGCCCTCATGGGCGAGTCCCCCGGCACTCCGCAAGAGAGTGCGGCCGACCGGTCCGCGGGGTCGGCCCCAGGGTTGTCCGCCGGGTCGCCCGCAGGGTCGCCCGTGGGGTCGTCCGCCGGGTCGCCCCCGCCGCACGTCGACCAGCTCATCGCCGTCCCGCCCACCGACCGGCTGCTGACGGTGCCGAACCTGCTGTCGGTGTTGCGAGTGCTGCTCGTGCCCGTCTTCCTGTACCTGGTGCTGGGCCCGCACGCGGACGGCTGGGCCTTCCTCATCCTGGCGTTCTCCGGCGTGAGCGACTATCTCGACGGGAAGCTGGCGCGCTCGCTCAACCAGGTCTCCCGGGCCGGAGCGGTCCTCGATCCGCTGGCCGACCGGCTCTACATCGTCTCGACGATCATCGCGTTCGGCATCCGGGGGATCGTGCCATGGTGGTTCGTCGCGGTGCTCGTCCTGCGGGACGTGGCCCTGCTCGGCTTCATCCCGGTCCTCAAGCGCCTCGGCTACAAGACCCTTCCCGTCCATTTCCTGGGTAAGGCCGGGACGTTCACGCTGCTGTACGCGTTCCCGTTGCTCCTGCTGTCCACGTGGCAGAACTGGGTCGGCTCGGTGGCCCGCCCGTTGGGTTGGGCGTTCGCCATTTGGGGGCTGGCTCTGTACTGGTGGGCGGGGGCGCTGTACGTCTATCAAGTGCGGTTGTTGTGGCGGGAGCAGAGGGCCCGCGTCAGGGAACCCCTGGGCCCAGCGGACCCGCAGGGCCTGCAGGGCACGCAGCGGGAGGCGCGTACATGAGAGCTGTCGTGATGGCCGGCGGGGAGGGGACCCGGCTCCGGCCCATGACGGCGAACTCCCCCAAGCCCCTGCTGCCCGTGGTCAACCGGCCGATCATGGAGCACGTCCTGCGCCTGCTGCGACGGCACGGCTACACCGAGACGGTGGTGACGGTCCAGTTCCTTGCTGCGCTCGTCCGGGCCTACTTCGGTGACGGCGACGAGCTCGGCATGCACCTGTCCTACGCCACCGAGGTCACCCCTCTCGGCACGGCGGGCAGCGTCAAGAACGCCGAAGACGCGCTGCGGGACGACGCGTTCCTCGTCATCAGCGGGGACGCGCTGACCGACGTCGACCTGACCGACCTCGTCCGGTTCCACAAGCGCAAGGGCGCGCTGGTGACAGTGGCACTCAAGTCGGTGCCCAACCCGCTGGAGTTCGGCATCGTCATCACCGAGGAGGACGGCCGGATCAACCGCTTCCTCGAGAAGCCCACGTGGGGCCAGGTCTTTTCAGACACCGCCAACACCGGCATCTACGTGATGGAGCCAGAAGCGCTCGGATACGTCGACGAGAACGAGGTCGTGGACTGGTCGGGGGATGTCTTCCCCCGCCTGCTCCGCGAGGGAGCCCCACTGTTCGGCTACGTCATGGACGCCTACTGGGAGGACGTGGGCACGCACGAGAGCTACCTGCAGGCGAACGCCGACGTCCTGAGCCGGCTCGTGGACGTGGAGATCGGCGGCTTCGAAATGTCGCCGGGCGTCTGGGTGGGCGAGGGTGCCGAGGTGGACGCCGACGCGGTCCTCAAGAGCCCGGTCGCCGTGGGTGACTACACGAAGGTCGAGGCAGGCGCCGAGCTCGGTGAGCTCACCGTCGTCGGCAACAACGTGGTCGTGAAGAACGGGGCCGTGGTACAGCGCTCCGTGGTCCACGACAACGCCTTCCTCGGGCCCTATGTCACGCTTCGCGGCTGCGTGGTGGGCAAGAACACCGACCTGATGCGCTCCGTGCGGGTGGAGGAAGGGGCGGTCATCGGCGACGAATGCGTCGTCGAGGAAGAGGCGTTCATCAGTCACGCCATCTCGGTCTATCCCTTCAAGACCATCGAGGCCGGCGCGGTCGTCAACCAATCGGTGATCTGGGAGTCGCGGGGCCAGCGCAACCTGTTCGGGCCGCGAGGCGTCTCCGGCCTGGTCAACGTCGAGATCACGCCGGAGCATGTGGTCCGGCTGGCCAGCGCCTACGCGACGTTGCTGAAGAAGGGCAGCGTGGTCAGTACCTCGCGGGACGGGTCGAGGGCTGCCCGCGCCCTGGAGCGCGCGGTCATCAGCGCCCTGACCGCAAGCGCGATCAATGTTCGCGAGCTGGAGGTGGTGCCGACGCCCATCACCCGCTTCGACGTCCGCACGTCGGATGCCGTCGGCGGCGTCGTCCTGCGCACCAAGCCTGGCGACGCGCACAGCATCGACATCGCCTTTCTCGACGCCGAGGGGGCGGACCTGTCCCGCGGCACGCAGCGCAAGCTCGAACGCATCTTCAGCCGGCAGGAGTTCCGCCGCGCTTTCCCCGGTGAGATCGCCGAGCTGACCTTCCCGGCGCGGGTCACCGACGTCTACGTCCAGGACCTGCTCCGCACGATCGACACCACCGGCGTCAGAGAGGCGGGGCTGAAGATCGTGGTCGACGCCGCCGGGGGCGCCGCCTCGCTCGTCCTGCCCCGGTTGCTCGGGCTGCTCAGTGTGGACGTGCTCACGGTGCACGGCAGATTGGACGAGCAGACCACGACCGAGACCCTGGCCGAGCACATGCGCGAGCTGGAGCGGCTGGGCGAACTCGTGGACAACTCACGAGCCGCCTTCGGCATCCGCTTCGACCACGTCGCTGAGCGCCTTTACATCGTCAACGAGCAGGGGGAGCTGATAAACGACGAACGTGCCCTGCTGGTCTACCTCGACCTCGTAGCCGCGGAGAACCGCGGGGCACGGGTAGCTCTTCCGGTAGCCACGACCCGGGTGGCGGAGATGGTGACGCGTTTCCACGGCATCGAGGTCATCCACGTCTCACTGTCACCGGACGACCTCACACGCACCGCCGCCCAACCGGAGGTGGTGTTCGCCGGAGATGGCCACGGTGGCTTCGTCGTCCCGGAGTTCTCGCCGGCGCTGGATGGGATCGCGGCCTTCGTGCGCCTGCTCGGGCTCTTCGCGCGTACTCAGCTCACCTTGAGTCAGATCGATGGCCGCATCCCCCAGACCCACGTGCTGCGCCGCTCGATTCCGACCCCCTGGGGGCTTAAGGGGGCAGTGATGCGCAACGTGGTCGAGAAGGCGACGGCGCGGCCGGGCCATGACGTGGACACCACCGACGGCGTGCGGATCGTCTCCCCGGACGGCGGCTGGGTGCTGATCATTCCCGACCCTTCCGAAGCCGTGACGCACCTGTGGGCCGAAGGCCGGGACACCGCCCAGTCCAGCAGATTGCTGGAGTCCTGGGCTGATCTTGTGGAGGCAGTGGCCCGCGAAGGCTGATGCATTGCTACGCTCCGCATTCGCACGGCGTTTCGTTAGGAGCGGGGGTCACGTGGAGTTTCCCGAGGGGCTGCGGTACAGCCGCGAGCACGAGTGGGCCCGCTTGTCCGGGGAGCGTGTCCGCGTCGGCATCACGTCCTATGCCCAGGACACCCTCGGCGACATCGTCTTCGTGATGCTTCCCAAGCTTGGGGAGGAGGTGACGGCCGGGCAGCCGCTCGGCGAGGTCGAGTCGACCAAGAGCGTCTCGGACGTCTTCGCTCCGGTGAGCGGAGCCATCGTGGCCAGGAACGAAACCGTCGAGGGCTCCCCGGAGCTGATCAACTCCGATCCATACGGGGACGGGTGGCTCGTCGAAATCCAGATCAACGACCCGTCGGCCCTGGACGATCTGCTGGATGCGCGCGGCTATGCCGACCACGTGGCGGCGCAGCCGTGACACCCTGGTTCGACGGTTTCGCCCGGCGAGAACCCTGGAGTGGATGGACGTGCCTGACGGTTGACCGAACATTGACCACGCGGCAGGCTGTCGATACCCCCCATCCCGTGAGGTCGTATCGTGCCGCCGACCCGCTGACTCTGTCGAGACACCGCCGGTAGAGATCTCTGCCGGCCCGACCGGTTCGTCGGCCTCGGCCCTCTCAAAGGACCGGGGTTGCGCACCAGAAGGCGGACGAGTACGTGTTCTGCACGAGATGCGGACAGCAGAACCCCGCGGATGCGCATTTCTGTGCCCGCTGCGGGGCACCGCTGATGCGCCCGGGTGCCCCTGTTCCGGAGCGCGGCGTCGACCAGACCTCCACCCTCAACCTGGGATCGGTCATCGAAGAGGTCGAGGAGGCTCCGGACACCGATGTCGGGGCAGTCGAGGCCCTGCCCCCCGGGTCGGCCCTGCTCGTCGTCAGGCGCGGCCCTAACGCCGGCAGCCGTTTCCTGCTCGACAAGGACGTCGTGACCGCGGGCAGGCACCCCGAAAGCGACATCTTCCTCGACGACGTGACCGTCTCGCGCCGGCACGCGGAGTTCCGGCGTACCCCCGATGCCCGTGGATACGGCATCCGCGATGTCGGCAGCCTCAACGGCACCTATCTGAACCGGGAGCGCATCGACTCCAGCGACCTGGCCAACGGGGACGAGGTGCAGATCGGCAAGTTCCGGCTGGTATTCCTGACCGGACCTCGATCCGGGTAGCGCGGGGGTGACTGCCGCGGCTGCAGACGAACCCCAGGGACCGGTCGCCTACATGAGCATCGGCGAGGTGCTCACCCAGGTTCGACGCGACTTCCCCGACGTGACCATCAGCAAGATTCGCTTCCTGGAGGCGGAGGGGCTGCTGCGGCCGGAGCGAACGGCCGCCGGTTACCGTAAGTTCTCGCGCGAGCACGTGGCGCGACTTCGTTACGTCCTTGTCGCGCAGCGGGACCGCTACCTGCCCCTGCGGGTGATCCGCGAGCATCTCGAGGAAGTCGACAGGGGCGAGAACGTGCTTCCCGGCTGGGCCTACCCAGGCGGGCAGGTGGCGGGGGAGGGCGTTGGGGGCCCAGGGGCCGGTGCCCCGTCGGCGGTAGCCGGGGCCGCCGGAGCCGCCGGGGTCGGTGCCCCGTCGGCGATTGCCGGGGCTGCTCGGGGCGCTGGGAACGCTGGGAACGCCGGGGCTGCTGGGAATGCTGGGGGCGCGCCGGCCGTGGCGGCCAGGGGAGCCGCTGGTGCTCCGGGCCCGGCGGAGCCGGCTGGGCTCCACGCGTTGGCCGATGCGCGCGGCGGGCGGAGCGGCCAGGTCACGGGCGCCGGCCAGGTCACGGGCGCCGGCCAGGCTAAGGTCGGCCGGGGTCGCGTCAGCCGGGCGGACGTCTGCCGCGAGTCCGGGCTCTCAGACAGGCAGTTGCGCGAGCTGGAGCAGTATGGCCTGCTCAGCGGTGGCGCCGGGGGCGCGTACTTCGACGCCGAGGTCCTGCCGATCGCGGGGATCATCGCGGATCTGAGTCGCTTCGGCCTGCAAGCCCGTCATCTACGTGCGTTCAAGGCGGCGGCCGACCGCGAAGTCGGCCTTCTCGAGCAGGTCGCCGCTCCGCTGGCCCGGCAGCGCGATTCCGAGGCGCGCGCCAAGTCGGCAGAGGACGTGCGTGAGCTGGTCTCGCTGTCCCTGCGCCTACACGTGGCCCTGGTCAAGGCCGGGCTGCGTTCCTTGTCCCACTCACGGGGGCAAGATTCGCCCCAGTGATGAGGGACCCCTTTTGCGGCACGTCCGTCGATTCCCGTTGCGGCTCAACGGGCTGCCCGGCGGTGGGGCGATCTTGGCAGCTGCCGGGGTAGATTTCTTCTGCGCAGGGTGCGCGGGAGGAGGCTCACCGTGCAGAAGCTGGACATCGTGGGCGTCCGCGTCGAGCTTCCCTCGAAACAGCCGCTCGTGCTGCTGAAAGAGGTGGGCGGCGAGCGCTACCTGCCCATTTGGATCGGCGCGGTCGAGGCAACCGCGATCGCCTTGGCCCACGAGGGGGTGGCGACCCCGCGGCCGATGACCCACGACCTCATGCGCGACATTCTCGTTGCCCTGCGAGTGGAGGTCGCGCGAGTTCTGATCACCGAACTCAAGGATGGCGTGTTTTACGCGAATCTGGTGTTCGCCAACGGCGCAGAGGTTTCTGCCCGCCCCTCGGACGCCATTGCGCTGGCGATGCGCATGGGTGTCCCGGTGTACGGCGACGAGGAGGTGCTTGC
>JADGOW010000176.1 GCA_017882765.1 Frankiaceae bacterium | reverse complement strand
CCGACGACCTGGGCCGGACGCTGTTCCGGCAGCGGGCCCTCTTCCACCCCCGTGGCCTGGCCGGGCACGCCTACTGGGCGATGGTCTACCCGTTCCACGGAGTCGTCTTCGGCGGCATGCAGCGCAACATCGCGCATGCGGCGCACCATCGCCCATGAGATCCGTAAGAACCCGGGTCCTCACCTCGGCTCGACGAGGCCGCGTGCACAAATCGGGATCTTTGGGTGCGCGGCTCGGCCCGCGCCGCCGTCACCGAAGTCACGACAGACTGACCACCACCCGGACACCGCGACCACCAGCCCCCGCTGCCCACACCGGGGGGCGGGGCCTTTCCACACATCAGCTGAGTGGTTACGGGAGGTTTAGCTGTGCGGCGATCGAACCGATTCATTACCCCGAGACCTATGACTCTCGGGATGGCAAGCATGGATGACTGGTATTTCGACCCGAAGCTCGTCGAGCTAAGAAGTGCGATGTTGCGGGCACTTCGCCGGTGGGAGGACATCCGTCCGCCGCTGGAAGCGGTTGATGTGGACTGGCGATTGACGCAGGAGCAGCTTCAGGCGATGAAGGAAGCGATGACCGCCGAAACCGCGTACTTTCAAGCGCTGCGGTGGAAAAATCGTGGCAAAGAGGGCCTGCGCGACGGCGACCGTTGAGCGGGGGCACCGCGCGGCCCCCGTCACCGTCCAGGCCAACATCGGACCGCGCAGGCTGTTCAACACGCGGGCGCACCGGTCAGGAGTCCCAGGCCAGGCCGGCGGCACGCTCCAGCTGCTCGGCGCAGTGGACGTTGCCGCCCGCGAGACGGGCCTGCCGGCCCGGCTCCGCGCCAGCCGCTGCCAGGACGCGCCGGCCGGCCGCGACCACACGGTGGAAGGCGGCCGCCCGGCGAAGCGCAAGCCCCAAGTCGGTGCCGAAGGCCGCGCGCAGGATCGCGTCCGCCGTCGTCTGGACATCCTCCCAACCGGGCAGCTCCGCCACTCCGGCGATCACGTCCGCCACCTCGGCGTCGGCCCGGCCCGTGCGATACAGATCGGCGACCTCGGCGCCCTGCCGGTGGCACCACGTCCGCAGCAGGTAGAGCGCCCACAGCGCCCCGGGCAGCGTGTCAGGCTCGGCCGAACCCCACACCTGCGCCAAAGGCGAGAGGCCGACCTCCTCGGCCAGCCCCACCAGCCGCTCGGCCTGCTGCCTGCTCGCGCGCCCTCTTTCCAGCACTGCCCGGGCCAGGGCGTGTGCTCGTCCGGCGGACGCGTCCGGACTCTCTCCGGCGCACTGGTGGTAGGTGCCCGCCATCGGCTCCCCGCACCACTGCGAGAGGTCGCCGCGCAGCACCGGCCGGTATCGCTCCGACGTCACGGCGCCTCCCCTCAGGGGCGAATTCGGCCCGCCCAGAGCTGTCTGCACTGTGCCGGCCGACGGATGTCAGTGTGCTCCGCCTCGCCCGGCTGCGACACCCGTCCCCCCTCGGTTCAGGATGCGGACTCGGCGACCGCAGACCTGGCTCGCGTAGGTTCACAGGCGTGGACCCGCTTGCCTGCGTCGCAACCTGGCCGGTGTCGACGGTCGCGGTGGGCGTCGCCGGACCGGCGGGCGTGCTCGCCAGCCGGGGACCCGTGGACGAGGTGCTGCCGATCGCGTCGGTGACAAAGCTCTTGACGACCCACGCGGTTCTCGTGGCCGTGGAAGAGGGGGCGGTGGGCCTCGACGACCCCGCGGGCCCGCCCGGCTCGACCGTACGCCACTTGCTCGCGCACGCCTCCGGGCTCGCCATGGACAGCCGCACTTGCCTGACCGCTCCCGCGACGAGGCGCATCTACTCGAACGCCGGTTTCGAGGTGCTCGCGGAGGCGGTCGAGCGGGCCACCGAGATTGCGTTCGGGCGTTACTTCGTTGAAGCAGTCACGGAGCCGTTGGGCCTGGCGCGTACGAGGCTGGCGGGCTCCCCGGCGCACAGCGCCGTCTCGTCCCTGGGTGATCTCATGGTGTTCGCGACCGAGTTGCTGGCTCCGCGCATTCTGCACCCGGAAACACTGCGGGACGCCACTTCGGTGGCCTTCCCGGGCCTGGCCGGTGTCGTACCCGGCTTCGGTCCGCAGGACCCCAACGACTGGGGGCTGGGCTTCGAGCTACGGGACGCGAAGTCGCCGCACTGGACGGGCGTGCACAACTCGCCCGCGACCTTCGGTCATTTCGGCCGCAGCGGGGTCTTCCTGTGGGTGGACCCCGCGGTACGCCTGGCCTGCGCCTGCCTTACGGATCGGGAATTCGACTCGTGGGCGCAGCAGGCCTGGCCGGAGCTCTCCGACACGGTCTTCGCGGAATGGGGGAGCCGATGAAGCTGGCCGACGGTTTCGTTGCCCTGGTGGCGGGCGGGACGCGAGGGGCCGGCCGGGGCATCGCCGTCGAGCTCGGCGCGGCGGGGGCCACGGTGTACGTGACGGGCCGCAGCAGCCGGGGGAGCCCTTCTTCGATGGGGCGTCCGGAGACGATCGAGGAGACGGCGGAGCTCGTCACGGCGGAAGGCGGTCGCGGCATTCCCCTGCGGGTCGACCACACCGTCCCCGCTCAGGTGCGCGCGCTCGTCGACAGGCTCGGCGCCGAGCAGGACGGCCGGCTCGATCTGCTCGTCAACGACATCTGGGGCGGCGACGCGCTCACCCGCTGGGGCGTCACCTTCTGGGAGCACCCGCTGGAAGAGGGGTTGCACATGCAGCGCCTCGGTGTGCACACGCACCTCATCACGAGCTGGTTCGCCGCTCCACTGATGGCGGCCAGGGCCACGGGGCTGATCGTCGAGATCACCGACGGCGCCAGTCCGGGGTACCGGGGGAACCTGTTCTACGACCTTGCGAAGGCCGGCGTGATCCGGCTCGCGCTCGCCGAGGGTGCGGATCTGCGCCCGCACGGAGTCACTGTGGTCGGCCTGACCCCGGGCTTTCTGCGGTCGGAAGCCATGCTGGACCACTTCGGGGTGACAGCGCAGACATGGCAGGACGGAATCGCGCGGGACCTGCACTTCGCGGCATCCGAGACACCACGATTCGTCGGCAGGGCCGTGGTGGCGCTGGCCGCGGATCCAGAGATCGCTGCCCGCTCCGGGCAGACGCTGACCAGTTGGGATCTGGCCGAAGAGTTCGGCTTCACGGATGTGGACGGTGCCCGCCCGCACTGGGGGCGGTACTTCGCGCAGCACGTGGAGGGCAGCTGACCAATCCCGTCGGCGTCGGCACGAAACACGCATCGTGGTCGCTACGTTTACATAGTCGGCAGCTGTCGACGAAGGGACGCCGCCCATGTCACGGGACAGCTTCGACTACGACGTGCTCGTGATCGGCAGCGGCTTCGGCGGCAGTGTCGCCGCGCTGCGGCTCACGGAGAAAGGCTACCGGGTCGGGGTCCTCGAAGCGGGGCGGCGATTCACCAACGAGACGCTGCCCAAGACCAGCTGGGACCTGAGGAACTTCCTGTGGGCGCCGCAGCTGGGGATGCGCGGAATCCAGCGGATCACCCTGGTCAACGACGTGATCATCCTGTCCGGTGCCGGGGTCGGCGGCGGGTCGCTGGTCTACGCCAACACCCTCTACGAGCCGTTGGACGCCTTCTACAAGAACACGCAGTGGGGGCACATCACCGACTGGCGTGCCGAGCTCGCGCCGTTCTACGACCAGGCCAAACGCATGCTCGGCGTGGTCGAGAACCCGTCGCTCACCCCGTCCGACTATGCGATGCGCCTGGTCGCCGAGGAAATGGGCGTCGGCGCGACGTTCCGCAAGACGCCGGTCGGGGTGTATTTCGGTGAGCCGGGCAAGGAGGCGGACGACCCGTTCTTCGGCGGCGCCGGGCCGCGCCGGACAGGCTGCCTGCAATGCGGCGAGTGCATGATCGGCTGCCGGCACAATGCCAAGAACCGGCTGGACCTGACGTACCTGTATCTCGCCGAGCGCAATGGCGCCGAAGTGCATCCGCTGACCACTGTCACCGAGGTACGGCCGATGCCCCGCGGCGGGTACACGGTCGAGACGGTGCCCAGCGGGAAGTGGCGACGGCGGAAAGGCGGTCGCACCTTCCGCGCCCGGCAGGTCGTATTCGCCGCCGGCTCGCTCGGCACCCAGCGCCTGCTGCATGCGATGCGTGACGATGGGGTGCTGCCGCGGATCTCGTCCCGACTCGGCGAGCTCACCCGTACCAACTCCGAGTCGATCGTCGGCGCGACGGCCAGGACCCCCAAGATTGACTTCACCCAGGGCGTGGCGATCACTTCGTCGTTCTTCCCGGACGAGCACACCCATATCGAGCCCGTCCGATACGGCAAGGGCAGCAATGCGATGGGCCTGCTCAGCACGCTGATGACCAATGGCGGCGGCCGGGTGCCGCGCTGGCTGAAATGGGGCGGCCGGGCTGCTACCCACCCGGTGCAGTTCGGCAGGTCGCTGTCGAAGCGGCGGTGGTCGGAGCGCACGATCATCGCGCTGGTGATGCAGGCCGTGGACAACTCGATCACCACGTACCGGAAGAAGGGCCGGTTCGGTGCGCGCCTGTCCAGCAAGCCCGGGTACGGGGAGCCGAACCCGACCTGGATCCCCGCGGCCAACGAGGCGTCGCGCAAGCTGGCGAGGATCATCGACGGCGACGCCTTCGGAAGCTGGGGCGAGATCGCGAACATCCCGATGACCGCGCACTTCGTGGGTGGGTGCCCGATCGGGGACTCGCCGGAGACCGGTGTCATCGACGCCTACCAGCGGCTGTACGGCCACGAGGGGCTGCACGTCGTCGACGGCGCCGCCATCTCGGCCAACCTCGGCGTCAACCCGTCGCTCACGATCACCGCTCAGGCAGAGCGGACGTTCGCCCTGTGGCCGAACAAGGGCGAGCCCGACAGTCGGCCCCCAATGGGCGCCGCCTACCAGCGCCTTCCTCTCGTGCCGCCGCGCCGGCCCGCGGTGCCGCCGCACGCGCCGGCGGCGTTGCGGCTTCTGCCGATCACACCGGTCAGCGGCACTTCCCGGGCCGCGCGCAGCCAAGAGCGGGCCGAGGGTGGTGTGCGGCCCGACGTGGGCCGGCAAGAACTGGTGGGGCAAGAACCGGCCGGGCAAGAACTGGTCGGGCACGAGGCGGTCGGGCAGAACGGCGAGCGGCAGGGTCGCGCCGGGACAGGCTCGGGCTAATGGCCGCGTCTCTCGCCGGCCTGTCCGGCCTCCGGCGAGCTTCCGGGCTTCCTGGCCTTTGACGCCTTTTGGTCGTCGTCGCGCCCGGAAGCGCGTTCGGGCCGAGCATCTACCGCAGCCGGCTCCTCCAGCGTCTCTGGCGCGACCCGGTGCCCCTTCAGGACGCCCGCTTCGGCGCCCGTGTCGTCGAACGCCTGGCCGACCGACTCATCGAGCGCCGTCCACGCCCCAGGCTCAAGCGTCGGCAGCGAAGTGAGTAGGGCGACCTCGGAGAGGTCCGAGCGCATCCGGACCAGGCCCCTCGTGATCTCCACCGTGGCGCCGGCGGCCTTGACCAGATCGGCGACAGGCGCGTTCGCCGCCGCGAACGTGGCTGTGAACGTTCGAATTCCCCGCTCCTGAGCGGCTTTGGTCAGCAGGACAAGAAGTCGCTTGGCCAACCCCCGCCGTCGCCACAGAGGGTCGACCGCAACAGCGACCTCTGCGGAGTCGCTGTCGGGTTGGGCCACCCACCGAGCGACGCCGATGCCGTGCCCGCGCGAGTCGCGGGCCACCAGGGCGAACCTGGTCTTGTAGTCGACGTCGGTGAGCCACTCCAGAAGCTCGGGCGTCAGTTCCGGGGGAGGGCCCAGAAAGCGCATCCACAAGGTTGCCGAGTCGGCGAAGCGGAAAGCGACCTCCAGCTCCGCGGCGTCCGAGGGCAGGATCGGACGCACCGAGACCTCACGCCCGTCGGGGAGGACGAGCTCGACTTCGTACTCGCTCGGGTACCCCCGCGGGCGGACGCCTTCCACAGCATTCACTGTCCTCGTCCCTGGCGTTGGGGTCGGCGCGCTCCTCGCGATCGTGACGGAGCAGTTAGGCGCGGAACCCGTTGAGGCCCTCGTCGGTCTCCGCCACGTCGAGGAGTCTCGAGTACTCCTCCGGGTGAGCCTCTGCGAGCGCAGCCCACGCGGCTGCCCGGCCCCGCCCCGAGCCGGTACCTTCCGCGACGAGTGCGGAAAAGTCTTCGGGGTACGCCTCCGCCAGCTCATGCTGGGCGCGGCGGCGGGCTCGAGCCCGGCGGACCTCCGGGTCGCCGTGGCCCCGCGTGCCGCGCCGGGGCTGGGCCGACTTGTCGGTGTCGGCCCGGGACCCCGCCGAAGCTGCCGTCCGACCGCCGCTGGGGCTGCGGCGCGTGGTGGCTCGGGCGCGGCGGGGGCGCTGGCAGTTCAGGCAGGTCGT
>JADGOW010000037.1 GCA_017882765.1 Frankiaceae bacterium | reverse complement strand
TCGGCGCGCAGACGTACCTGGGCCACCGACTCTTCCCCGGTCAGGAGCAGCACGCGAAGGCCGACCCCGGCGCACCCGGCAGCGGCCGCCAGGAGCAGCGTCGACTTCCCGGCGCCCGGCTCGCCGGCGAGCAGGATCACGCTGCCCGGCACGAGCCCGCCGCCCAGGACCCGGTCGAACTCTGCCAGCCCGGTCGGCACCGCCCTGGCCGGGCGAGCGTCGATATCGGCCAGGGGCAGCGCGCCCTGGGTGGGAGCCCGCCGCTGGGACGCGGATCGCGGCGGGGGAGGGCGCTCGGTCACGCTGCCCCACGCCAGGCAGTGGGGGCAGCGCCCCGCCCACTTGACCACATCTGAAGAGCACGACGTGCAGGTGAAGGCGCGGCGCACGGTAGCAAGAGCTGGGCTCACGGCCGCATCCCAGGGGTTGGTCTCATGGGGCGGACGCTAGCGGGCACCTACGACATCTGGCCTCGGACTTGCCCGTCGATGCCAGCGGGTCGCGACGTCGCCGCAGCCGGGGCTGGCGGGCCGCACATCGCGGGCGGCCGGCTCAGGACGTCGAGGGTGGGCTGACCGAGGCCGGCGCAGGGCGCTGGACAGGCAGCTACGCTTCGTTCTGCGCCTGTTGCAAGGTCTGCACCGGGACGTCCATCCCGACTTCGCCGGCCCGGGCGAAGACGAGCGTTATGTGCTCGAAGGCGCCCAATACCAGCGGAGTCTTCAGGCCGCGCAGGATGAGCTTGTCCCGCGAGTCGGGCAGGAAGCTGACGGGACGTCCAGGCAGCAACGTCACGAGGGGGACGTTGCCCTGTGCGACGACACTGGTGGCGAAGTCGGCCCTGACCTCCGTCAGCCTGTCGACATCGCCGCCCGTGTTGAGCAGGAACAGGTAGAGCTCGGTCTGCTCGCCGGTGTTCGCCGGCCCCCGCAGGTAGGCGTTGCGGACCAGGATGTTGTTCGCGACGGCGTCGAGGCCGTCGACCGCGCCCGTCACATGGTTGGTCTCGGCGCTGAAGCCCGCACCGCAACCGCTGACCGCGGCGACGGCGAGCACGCCGGCTGCCACGGTGCCGACGAAGGTCCGGGCTTGTTTACGGCGGTTGCGGCTCACTCGGGCGGCCTCTCCTCGACGAGCAGGGGAAGGTCTGCTCTGTAGTCGGACACCTGGGCGTCCGCCTGGTACAGCGCGTGCGCACGGTCGTCCGCACCGTACGCCGTCACCTGGGCGGCGTGGGTGACAGAGTAACCACCGCCGGGCACCTCCTCCTGCTCGGCCAACGGCACGCCGACGAGTCGCTCCACGTGGGCCACCTGAGCAGGCGTTCCGGTGAGACCGACGAAGGCGGGGTCGAACCGGTTCAGCCAGCGGCGCAGCGCCGGCCCGGTGTCCCGGAGCGGGTCCGTGGTGATGAACACGACGCTCACCTCGGCGCGCACCTCCGGCGGGACCTGCCGCAGCGCGCTCGCGATGTCGGCCATGGTCGTCGGGCAGACATCCGGGCAGTTGGCGTAGCCGAAGAACAGCAGAGTGCCCCGCCCGCCGGTGGCCGCCGCGAAGTCATAGGGACGGCCGTCGGTGTCGGTGAGCGTGAATGCCGGCCTGGTCATCGGCTTGTCGGGCACCCGGGCATGCCATGTCGAGGACCCAGGCGATGTCGAGGACGCTGTCACCGTGCCTACAGTGCCCGTCGGTGCCTGCGCGGCGTTGCCGGTGCCGCATCCGGCGGCGAGCAGGGCGAGTGCCGGCAGGACGAGTGCCGGCAGAACGGGGGCCAGCGGCGCGAACCGACGCACGGTCATGCGGCCAGTCTGCCTTGCTCCGGGGCGTGCAGGCGCCGCCGAGCGCGACCATGCCGGCCTGTCAGGAGGATTGGAGCGGGCTGATCGCGTCGAGCAGAGGTTCGATCCGATCGCCCTGGTGGAACGGCAAGGGCGCTCGGACGAGCCGCCCGTCGCCGGCGACGGTGAGCACCAGCGGGTCCGGCCCGCTGCCGTAGGTCTTCGCCAGGACCCCCCCGCGGTCTTCGAGGGCGGTGACCACGCCCCGCTGGCGGGCGGTCCCGGCCAGGGCTTCCGCGGAGCCGGTGCCCCCGGGTCCGGCGATCAAGAAGGTCGCCAGCTGGAACTCCTCGGCCTGGGCCGCAATCTCGCTCACTGTGTCGCGGCTGCCGGCCACGGTGGACAAGTGCGGGGGGAGCAGGACCAGCAGACCGGGCCGAAGGTCGCGGGAGGACACCTGAGCCCGGCCGCTGTGCAGGGTCACCTGCGGGAGAAGGCCGCCGACGCTGCCTGGGGAGGCCGAGGGGTGGGCCAGGGTGACCGGAGGCGGCAGGGCGGGACGGGTGGGGGCGGGCACGGACACGAGCGTGGCGAAAACGGCCACCGACAGCAGCGCCAGGAGCAGCAGCGGCAGGTTGTGGCCCTGCCGGCGCAGCCATGCGGGCCACAGCATCCGCCGCCAGCCGGCCGGGTGCGCCGCCCGCCACTCCTTGCGGTATGCCCGGACCTCTTCGTCGAGTTCGGACAAATCCTCCGGGATGAGGAAACCGGCTGGCAGCGGCGGCAGCGGCGGCAGCTCGGCGGAGCCGTTGCGGATGCGCCGGGACGGGCCGCCGGGGGTGCCGCCCGCGGGGGTCGGGTCAACGGGATTGGCCGGGTCCCCGTGGCTCGCGGGATTCCCGAGGTTCCCCGGTGTCGGGTTGGCGGGGGATGCCCGGTCAGGGCCTTCTGGCTCCGCGGGGTCGCGATCGTCGCGGGGCGGCGTGGCTTCGTCCGACACGGGCCACCTCCTCCCGGAGCCGGCTCCATTCTTGCCGATGGCCGGATCGGCGGACCCTCCCGGCCCCCCTCACAAAAGGTTGCACACGCAAGCTTCTGACCTGCACGGATGCCGACGTGTTACCCTGGTCACAGGCGAAAGGGGCACTCATCACATGGCGTTCAACGTCGGCGAGACCGTTGTGTACCCCCATCATGGGGCCGCTCTCATCGAAGCCATCGAGACCCGACTTGTGCAAGGGAGGGAAAGGGCGTATCTCGTCCTGAAGGTAGCGCAGGGTGACCTGACCGTGCGCGTCCCTGCCGACAACGCCGAGATCGTCGGTGTGCGCGACGTGGTCGGTCAGGAAGGTCTCGACAAGGTGTTCGCGGTGCTGAGGGCGCCGCACACCGAAGAGCCCACCAACTGGTCCAGGCGATACAAGGCCAATCTCGAGAAGCTCGCTTCCGGCGACGTGAACAAGGTGGCGGAGGTTGTTCGCGATCTGTGGCGCCGCAACGAAGAGCGGGGCCTGTCCGCTGGCGAGAAGCGGATGCTGCACAAGGCGCGGCAGATCCTCGTGAGCGAATTGGCGCTGGCCGAAGGCACCAACGAAGACAAGGCCGAGGCCATGCTCGACGAGGTTCTCGCGAGCTGACTGGCCTATTCCCATAGCGCCTTCTGTCGATAGGGGGGCGGGGCTGCGTCATGAGCGGTTCCGCTTTCTCGGAGGTCGGCAATGGTGGTGCGGCGCGGGCGGCGGTCGTCTGGCTGGGTCGAGGTGTTCCGACTTCTTGTCGTCCTCTTCGCGGCGGGCGTGGGGTACGAGGTTGCCAGCGCCATCGCGGGCCCAGAGCCGGTATTGGGGCCGTTCAACGGGGTGGCCGTCGGGGTCGTGATCGGCTGCGGGCTGGGCTACTCCCTCGGTGGCATACTTGCCCGGCACACGGTCGTGGCGGTCGATCAGGTCGAGACCCGGCTGTCGGACGTGTCCGCTGAGACACTCGTGGCCGGTGGCGTCGGCCTTGCGGCGGGCGTCCTCATCGGCGCGGCAGTTTCCTGGCCATTGCTCCTGCTGCCGGACCCGCTCGTGTCCGTTCCGCTCTTCTGCTTCCTCGTCGCCATGGTCGGGCTGATCGGGCAGCGGCTCGCCGTCGGTCGCCGGGACAGCGTCGTGCACATGGTGGGGCCCCGGGCCGGCCTCTCCCCACGGCCGCCGGCGGCTTCCACTCTGCCCCGCATCCTCGACACCAGCGTCGCCGTGGACGGCCGGATCGTCGAGGTCGTCCGTGCGGGGTTCCTGCACGGCACATTGCTCGTGCCCACGGCGGTGCTGCGGGAGCTTCAGCTGCTGTCCGACTCGTCGGAGGACACCCGCCGGCATCGCGGCCGCCGCGGGCTCACGATCCTGGAGACCCTCAAACGGGAGCCCGGCCTGGAGGTGGAGGTGCTCGACCGGGACGTGCCCGAGGCCGCCGAGGTGGACGCCAAGCTTGTCCGGCTCTGCCTGGAGGGCTCGTATGCCCTGCTCACCCTGGACACCAACCTTGCCCGGGTGGCGGGCCTGGCCGGCGTGGCCGTGCTCAACCTGCACGCCTTGGGCCTTGCGCTCCGCCCGCCGGTGAACGCCGGCGACCAGGTCGACCTTCTCCTGCTCAAGCCGGGCAAGGAAGCCGGTCAGGCGGTCGGCTACCTCGATGACGGGACGATGGTTGTCGTGGAGCGGGCCCGCGAGCACATCGGGGCCACCCTCGCGGTACGTGTCACCAGTGTCCTGATCACGGCGAACGGGCGCCTGGTCTTCGCCGATCTCGCCGGCGGCGAGCCGGCCGACGCCGGCGAGCGCAGGACGGGCACGCTCGACGCCCCGCCGCTGCCTCGGGCGCGCCCGGTGCCCCGGCCACCCTCTGGTTCGCGCTCGGCGCCGGGGGGCGCGACGGCGAGTCTGGGCCGGTCCTCTTCCGCCCCCGCCCAGAAGCCGCGTCCGACTCCCGACCAAGCCGCCCCGCAGGGCAGTATCGGGGAGTGAGCCGACGCCTTGCTGCTGTGGTCCCTGCTGCCGGTCGTGGTGAGCGGCTCGGGGCCGCGGTCCCGAAGGCGATGCACCTGCTGGCGGGCGAGCCGCTGCTCGTCCATGCGGTCCGGGCCCTGCAGGCCGCGCCCTCGGTCGCCGCGGTCGTCGTGGCGGCGCCACCATCGCAGCAGCAGGAGGTTTGCGCCCTTCTCGGGCCGCGGGTCTGCGTGGTGCCGGGTGGAGCCACCCGGCAGGAATCGGTCGCCAGGTCGCTGGCCGTGCTGGCCTCTGAGGTGGATGCGGTCCTGGTCCACGATGCGGCTCGGCCGCTGACCCCGCCGTCCCTCATCGAGTCCGTGGCCTCGGCGGTGCTGGGCGGTGAGCGCGCGGTCGTGCCGGGCCTGCCGATCCCGGACACCGTGAAGCAGGTCGACGCCGCCGGGCGGGTCGTCGGCACCGTGGACCGCGCCGGGCTGCGGGCCATCCAGACGCCCCAGGGCTTCGAACGGGCGTTGCTCCAACGGGCACACGCCGGTGCGCGGTCAGAGCTGACCGACGACGCCGGGCTGGTCGAGCAGCTGGGCCAGTCGGTGCTGGTGGTTCCCGGCGACGACGCCGCGTTCAAAGTGACCCGCCCCGGCGACCTCGCCCGGGCGGAGGCTTTCCTAGATCGTTTCAAGCTCGGGCCCGACGGATGCTGGCGCCCGCGAGAGGCTGGTGGGCATGGCTGAGCACGAGGTCGTCCCGTTCACGTCCGCCCTGGAGCAGATGCCCCGCGTGGGCGTCGGAGCGGATGTCCATCCGTTCCGGTCAGGGCAGCCATGTTGGGTCGCGGGGTTGCACTGGACGGGCGTAGACGGTCTGGTCGGCCACTCCGACGGCGACGTCGTCGCCCATGCAGCCTGCGACGCACTGTTTTCGGCATCGGGGCTCGGTGATATGGGGTCCCATTTCGGGCTGCGGGATCCGCAATGGGCCGGTGCGTCCGGCGTCACCCTGCTCACTGAGACTGCGCGCCGGCTGATGTTGGACGGTTGGTCCATCGGGAACGTCGCCGTGCAGGTGATCGGTGAACGGCCGAGGATTTCCGCCCGCCGCGAGGAGGCGCAGGAGGTGCTGTCGGGGGCGTTGGGCGCTCCCGTCTCGCTGACGGCCACCACCACCGACGGGCTCGGCTTCCTCGGCCGGGGCGACGGGCTGGCCGCTGTGGCTACAGCGCTCGTCCTGCGCCGGGTGTGACCCTCCCGGCTCCCGCGCAGCCTCTACCCTCGGGCGGTGTGACCGACGCAGATCCCGCCCGCGGCCCTGCTCGGCGCGGGCTGGCCCCCTCCTTACGGCTGTATGACAGCAGGACTCGCACTGTGCGTGCCTTCGAGCCGCTGCACGCCGGGCAGGTGGGGATGTACGTGTGCGGGCCCACGGTCCAGTCCCCACCGCATGTCGGCCACGTCCGCAGCGCGGTCGCCTTCGACGTCGTCCGCCGCTGGCTCGCGGAGCGGGGATTCGAGGTCACCTTCGTCCGCAACGTCACCGACATCGACGACAAGATCATCGTGACTGCCCGGGCCGAAGGGACCTCGACCTGGGCGCTGGCCGAGCGCAACACCCGCCTCTTCCACGCTGCCTACGACGCCGTGGGGGTCCTGCCTCCGACGATCGAACCCCGGGCGACAGGACACGTCCCCGAGATCGTCGACATGATTCGCCTGCTTCTCGACGGCGGTCATGCCTATGTCACCGCCGGGTCCGTGTGGTTCGACGTGGGACGGTTCGGCGGGTACGGCGAGCTGTCGGGCCAGCGCCCCGACGCGATGCAGCCCTCCGCCGAGACTGAAACCGGCAAGCGTGACCCGCGGGACTTCGCGCTGTGGAAAGCGGCGAAGCCTGCGGAACCGACATGGAACACCCCATGGGGGCCGGGCCGGCCCGGTTGGCACCTCGAATGCTCGGCGATGGCCGCGAAATACCTGGGCCACCCGTTCGACATCCACGGGGCCGGCGTGGACCTGGTGTTTCCCCACAACGAGAACGAGCGCGCCCAGTCGATCTGCGCCTTCGGCGAGCAGCACGGCGAGATGGCGCGCTGGTGGCTGCACAACGGGCTGGTCACGCTGAACCGGGAAAAGATGTCGAAGTCGACCGGCAACGTCTTCGCTGCAGATGAGGCACTTGCCCTGGTACGCCCACAGGTGCTGCGCCTGCACCTGTCCGCGGCGCACTACAGGTCGTCACTGGACTACTCCGAGGAGGGTCTGGCCGAGTCGTCGGCGGCCTACGAACGGCTGGAGACATTCGTGCGCAATGCCGCTGACGTGCTGGGCGATGGCAGCGCGGACGCGACGGCGGGCCCGTGGGACTCCGCATGGGAGAGCTTCGCTGCAGCGATGGACGATGACATCGGTGTTCCCCGGGCCCTGGCCGCCGTCTACGGCGCGGTCACCCGCGGGAACGCGGTGCTCGGCCGCGACACTGCCGCGGACCTGGCGGGCTGGCTCGGCGTGGTGGCACGGATGCTCGGCGTGCTCGGCCTCGATCCGCTGACGCAATGGCCCGTCGAACGTGCCGACGGTGGGCTCGCGACTGTGCTCGACGCGCTCGTGCGGCTGCGGGAGGAGGCGCGCCGGCGGCGCGACTTCGCCACGTCGGACGCGCTGCGCGATGCCTTTTCTGCGGCCGGCGTCGTGATCGAGGACACGCCGGACGGCCCCCGCTGGCGGCTGTCCTGATGGCGGGCACGGGCGGCCGGTCCGGCGGCGGCGGGGCTGGGGGGCCACAAGGCGGGGCTGGTGGTGGTCGCGCAGCGAAGCCGGGGTCGTCCCGCAAAGGTGCGCCGGGCGGGTCCGGGGGGCAGCGGCGGCGGTCGCTGGCAGGTCGCGGCCCCACGCTGCCCGCCGAACTGCGGCCGGGCCATCCCGCTCAGCGCCGCGCGAGCAGGGAACAGCACAAGGCCGGCACGAGCGGCGGCTCTCGCGGCGGGGGCGCCGAGGTCGAGGTGGTGGCCGGCCGCAACGCGGTGCTGGATGCGCTGCGTGCGGGCGTCCCCTCGCTCGGGCTGCTCATAGCCTTGGGGGTCGAGCCAGACCCGCGCATCGACGAGTCCCGCAAACTGGCAGCCCGGCTGGACGTGCCCGTCCGGGAGGTGGCCCGCGCCGACCTCGACCGGGCAACCGGGCGCAGCCCCCACCAGGGCGTCGTCCTGCGGGTGTCGCCCTACGAGTACGTCCATCCCGCCGACCTCATCGGGCGGACCGGAGCCCACCCGCCGCTGCTCGTCGCCCTCGACGGGATAACCGACCCCCACAACCTGGGCGCAGTCATCAGGTGCGCGGCGGCGTTCGGCGCGCACGGGGTTCTGGTGCCCGAGCGCCGGGCGGCGGGGGTGAGTGCCGCAGCGTGGAAGGCCTCGGCGGGCGCGCTCGCCCGGGTGCCGGTCGCGCGGGCAACGAACCTGGTGCGGGCGCTGCGCGACTACCAGTCCGCGGGGCTGTTCGTCGTGGGGCTGACGGCCGACGGGACTGTCGACGTGCACGATCTGGAGGTTGGTGACGGGCCGATGGTGCTCGTTGTCGGCTCCGAGGGCCGCGGCCTGTCCCGGCTCGCGGAGCAGGCCTGCGACCTGACCGCGCGCATCCCCATGTCGGGCGGCGCGGAGTCGCTCAATGCCTCGGTGGCAGCGGGAATCGCGCTGGCTGAGGTCGCGCGGCGCCGTCGGATCTGACGCTCTGTGCCGGGTAGGGCTGGCCTTCGGTGCCGACCCTTCCGGTGCCACTGGTGCTGCGTGACGCGGGCATGTCGATCAGCATCAGGCATAAGGGGGCGGGGGGTGACAGCCCGGTGTTACGCGACCGGTCAGATGCCGAGTAGCTGGCTGCGCGTCGCAGACCCCAGTTGGATCATCCAGGGCTCGTCTCGGCTCCGGTCCACCAGCCGCATCGTGATGCGCGCCCCGACTTGCAAGCGACGTCCGGCGATGTCGAACGGCCGGCGCACGTAGAAGAACGCGTCCCAAGGGCAGCGGGAATTGAACTCCCGGGCGCGGCGCAGGAAGCCTGCGTGACACGCGTGACTGACCACTGCCAGGTCATCTGCGATGTCGCGCCAGTCACCCAGCCTCAGCCAGAACTCCCGCAGTTCGCGTTCGGCTCGCAGCCGCCCGTCGACGTCCCCCTCGAATTCGCTCCGTTTCGACGGATGCGTCAGGAACCAGATGTCGGGTGGCAGGTCGGCGGCCGGCGTGGCAGGGGCCTGCCGCGCAGCGGGGGGCGGCGCCGCCGGCTTCGGGCGCTTGGGCTGGGTCCGCACGTAGGGCTTGCCGGCGATGACGAAGGGCGGGGCGGGTGGCGCGGGTGCGGGTGCGGTTGTTCGGGCGGGTGGCGCGGGTGCGGGTGCGGTTGGTCGGGCGGGTGAGGAGCGCGAGGGGGCGCCAGCTCGAGTCGGCGCCGGAGGTGCGGCTGCGCCTGGCCCGGCAGCAGCGTCGGACGGCTGCGTCCCTGATCCCCCGGGGCCGTGCCGCCGCGCCTCATCCGATCCCAGCAGGAAGACCTTCCGTGACACCCCTTCTTCTGTGCTGATCTCGACGACAAAGCGGAAGACGGTGCCCGTAGGAACGTTGACCCCTGCGATCGTCACCGGCTGCTCGGCGACATAGCGGGAGCCCCACGGGCACTCCTCCGACGTGCTGTCGGGTTTGAGGCTGATGGCTTTGCGGTTGAGCACATCGCGGATCGCCGTGGCCGTCTGGTAGGTCTTCTCGGGACTGGTGTGCAGCTTGTTGTCCCACAGCTGCCGAAGCTCACGATGACCGGCCGGGTTGGAGTGCCGCCTGCGTGCGGCCGGGTCGAGCGTCAGCGACCACAGGTACTCCTCGGGGACCGGCACCACGTCGGTGGGGGCACTGAGCCACTCGGGGACGGCCACGGCCTGCATGAGAACGAAGCACTCGTCGATAGCTGCGAGGGAGCGCTGGCGGCAGTCGAGACGAATGCGATCGGAGGGGCGGTCCCCGACGAGCAGCTGCCGAATCGTCTGGATCTCCGAAGACAGCGCGTCCACCCGCGCGGTGAACTCCTCGTACCGGCGCTCCAGGTGGCGGGGGATGAGATCGACCGGGCCGAGGCCCTGAGCCGCCCAGAACAGCTTTGTCTGAGCGGCTTCGAGCGCGGCGAACAGCGCGAGATCCTGATTCAGGGACATATTGACTCGCGGCAGCGGTTCGGGGATTCCCAGCGGGGCGAACGGCAGGGGGATGTCCCGGCTGGTCCGCACCGCGGGTGCCACTTCGTCGGCGTAGTGGACGGCGGCGCTGTCGAAGGCGATCGCGGTCTCGGCTACTTCGCTGTCCAGGCGCCGACCCTGCAGGGCGACGCCGGCGAAACCGTCCGCGACCGCACCGCAGAACTGCCCCGCGAGGATGAGCAACCGCAGCGATTTCTGGGCGCTGTGTGCCGACCAGGGGTGGCGCCCGACCCGCAACTCCAGTGCCAGGTTCTGCTCGACCGTCTCCAGTTCGGACGCCTTGACGAGCCACAGCCCCTGGTATTTGCGGACGTCGTCGGCATTAACGCGGGCCATGCGGCCCCCGTTGGCGGCACCGAGCCCGTCTCACATCAGCCACCGTAAGTCGTCGGCGGGGAACTCGGTCCCGGTCTCCACCGTCCTTCGCGGTCAGCGGAGGCGCCGCATGGCTGGCCTCAGCGGGCTTCGAGGTGCTCGGCGGCCGCGAGCCAGGCATCCTCAGCCGCGGCCTTGTCGGCCTGGAGCCGGCGCAGCTCGGTGTCGAGCCGCAGGACGACCTCGTGGTCGCTGGCATGGGCCGCGAGCTCGGCGTGCAGGTCGCCTTCCCGGCGTGACAGCCGGTCCAGCAGGCGTTCCAGCCGGGACACCTCGCTGCGCAGTCGCCGTTCCTCGGCGCGAGTGTCGCCGCTTCTGTGCCGTTGCGGGGTGGTGCCCCGGACATCTTGGCTGTCCGGCGCGTCCCGGCGAGCCAGGTACTCGTCCACGCCCCCGGGCAGCGCCGCAAGCTGCCCGTCGCCGACAAGCGCAAGGACGCTGTCGCAGACCCGCTCCAGGAAGTACCGGTCGTGGGTGACGACGACGAGGGTGCCTGGCCAGCCGTCGAGCACGTCCTCCAGCGCGCGCAGCGTGTCGATGTCGAGGTCGTTGGTCGGCTCGTCGAGCAGGAGCACGTTCGACCCGGCGAGCAGCAGGCGGAGCAGCTGCAGCCGCCGTCGCTCGCCTCCGGACAGCTCACCGACCCGCGTCCACTGCTTGGCGGACGGGAAGCCGAAGGACTCCAGCAGTTGTCCGGCGGTGAGCTCCCCGCCCCCTTCCACCGGCAGGACGCGCCCCACCTCCTCCGCGGCTTCGAGCAGGCGCAGCCCCGGGTCGATGTCGACGGCCTGCTGGGGCAGGTATCCGAGCCGGACCGTCGTGCCTTGCCGCACTGTCCCGCTGTCTGGGTGCAGGTCGCCGGTCAGGAGGCGGAGCAGGCTGGTCTTGCCCGACCCGTTGACGCCGACCACCCCGACGCGCTCGCCCGGGCCGAGTCGCCACGTCACCTGGCTGAGAATCGGCCGACCGCCCAGGGTCAGCCGCACGTCCTCCAGATCAAGGACGCGCCTGCCGAGGCGCACAGCGGCGGCGCGGCGCAGCCGCAGCGCCTCGCGGGCCGGGGGCTGGCCGGCGATGAGGGCGTTGGCTGCTTCGATGCGGAAGCGAGGCTTGGAGGTGCGGGCCGGCGGCCCGCGCCGCAGCCAGGCCAGCTCCTTGCGCAGCAGGTTCTGCCGGCGTTCCTCGGTCGCCGCCGCGACCCGTTCACGTTCGGCCTTGGCGAGTACGTAGGCGGCGTAGCCGCCGTCGTAGCTGTGCACCTGGCCGCCTGCGATCTCCCAGGTCGTGTCGCAGACTTCGTCCAGGAACCAGCGGTCGTGGGTGACGATGACCAGCGCACGCCGCCTGGCCTTCAGCCTGGCCGCGAGCCAGGCCACACCCGCGACGTCGAGATGGTTGGTCGGCTCGTCGAGCGCGAGAAGGTCGAGACCGTCGATGCTGTCGGCCACGAGCAGGGCGGCCAGGGCGACACGGCGCCGCTCGCCGCCACTGAGGGTCGCGGTGTCGGTATCGAGGCGGTTGTCGAGGCCGAGCCCGGTCACTGCGTCGCGAGCGTTCGGCACGCCCGCCCACTCGTGCTCGTCCCGGGGACCGACAACCAAGTCTCGGACGGTGCCCGGCGGTAGCTCGTCGACCTGGCCGAGCAGGCCGGCGCGCAGCCCGGAGGCCGCGGCGACGCGCCCCGTGTCCGGGGGGATGGCTCCGGTGAGGATGCGAAGGAGCGTGCTCTTGCCTGCACCGTTGCGCCCGACGACCCCGATGCGGTCGCGGTCGTCGACGCCGAGGGAGACTGCGTCGAGCAGGGTCGTCGTGCCGTGCGACTTCGACGCCCCGTCGAACGTGACGAGCAATGTCCTAAGTGCGGTTCGGCCGCAGCGCCCAAGAGACGGTCATCTCGCCGGTGGTGGCCCCGTCGGCGTCTCGGATCGTCACCTCGACCGGGAACTTCGGCGTGCCGCCCGCTTCGAGTTCGGCCGCCACCTCGTCGCGGTCGCGACCGAGGCGGGCCTCGGCGGTGACGTCGCCCATCGCCACCCGGCGATAGCGGATCTCGGCCTTCGCCGCGAGCGGTGTGGCTTGCGACAGGAGGTGGCCGAAGGCGGCGATGACGACGGTGCCCGATGCCGCCTCACCGAGGCTGAACATCGCCCCGGCGTGCGGGCCGCCGATGTGGTTGTGCAGCTCAGGACGGTCGGGCAGGGTCAAAACCGCGCTGGTTTCGGTGATGCTGCCGTATTCGACGCCGATAGTGGAGTTGAAGGGGACTGCGGCTCGCAGCCCGGCTGCGATCTGGTCCGAGGTCACGGTCACGCAAGCAGAATACGGTTCGGTTTCGCGCCTGGGAGAGGTCTCGCGCGGTTCCGGTACCGCGGTTCCGGTACCGCGGTTCCGGTACAGGGACGGGATGGCCTGGAACCTGTCGCCGCGAGGTGACCGACCGCCCCGCCGGTGAGGATCACAGCGACAGTAGGTTGAGCTGGTGTACGAACAGATCGCCAGGAACAAGCGCCGCTCGGTCGCCTACGTCGTGCTCTTCCTGGTGCTGTGGACCGGAATCGGGGCATTGATCGGCTGGTTGGTGGCGGCGCTGCTGGCGCCGTCCGGACAGGCGCCCGTCGACTGGGTAGGCGACGTGATCGCCGGCACCGTCATCGCGGCCGCGCTCGCTCTGGGCTTCGTGGTCCTTGCGCTGACCTCGGGGGCACGGCTCGTTCTCGCGGTGTCGGGCGCGCGTCCCGCCGATCCGGTGGGATACCTGCAGCTTCACAACATCGTCGAGGCCCTGGCCATCGGGGAGGGCCTGCCGAAGCCGCAGGTCTACGTGATCAACGACCCCTCACCGAACGCCTTCGCGACGGGCACGAGCCCGAAGCGGGCAGCGGTGACGGTGACGACCGGCCTGCTCCAGACCATGAACCGGGAGGAGCTCGAAGGTGTTCTCGGTCACGAGATGAGTCACATCCGCAACCTCGACGTGCGGCTGCTTCTTGTCGTCAGCACCCTGATCGGCATGGCCGGCCTGTTGGCTGGTCTGGTCTGGCGCAGCGCCTTCTACGCCCGTTCGGGCAGTCGCGACTCCCAGCAGGTCATGGCAGTTGTCTTTCTTGCCGGCATGCTGCTGGCGGTCGTGGCGTTCGTAGTTGGCCCGCTGATACGCCTGGCGTTGTCACGCAGCCGTGAGTCGCTGGCGGACGTGAGCGCCGTTGAGCTCACCCGGAACCCGGCCGGGCTCATTTCCGCGCTGCGCAAGCTCGAGCAGAACGACAAGCCGTTCGCGAAGTTCAATCACGCGACCGCGGCGATGTGCATTGACGACCCGCTGCAGCACCACGAGAGCTGGGTCCACCGCATGTTCGACACGCACCCGCCGATCGCGGCTCGGATCGCGACCCTGGAGCAGATCGCGCAGGGCAGGTCGCTGTAGGCGTCACCCGGCCGGTGGCCCGGCCTGCCCCGGTGGGAGTGGACCGGCTGCCTGCCCCGGTGGGGGTGGACCGGCTGCCTGCCCCCGTGGGCCGGCAGGGTCCGCGGGCCCGGCCTGAGCGCCGAAGCTGACCTGCGGGACGGCCCGGTCGGCCACGTCCGCCTCGAAGTAGCCGACCGCGTGAAATCCGCCGAAGGCGCCTGCCACCAGGTTGCGGGGGAACGTCTGGAGCGCAATGTTGTAGTCGCGGGCGCTGGTGTTGTAGTAGCGCCGGGCGAACTCCAGCTTGTCCTCGGTCGCGGTGAGCTGTTCCTGCAGCTGGACGAAGCTTTCGACCGCCCGCAGTTGCGGGTAGTTCTCGGCGACCGCGAACAGTGAGCGCAGCGACTGGCTGAGTGCGTTTTCAGCGGGTGCGATCCGGGCGGGATCCCCGGTGGCGCCCGCACTGACCGCGGCAGCGCGCGCCTCGGTCACCGCCTGGAAGGTGCCCCGCTCGTGGGCGGCGTAACCCTTGACCGTCTCCACCAGGTTGGGAATCAGGTCGTGCCGCCGTTTCAGTTCGACGTCGATCTGGGACCAGGCCTCCTGGGTCCTGTTGCGCTTTCGGACCAGCCCGTTGTACGCGAGGACGAGGCCCAGCAGGACCAGTACGACTAGGGCCACGATGACGATGATGACGATCGTCACAGATCACACCTCCTTGGTCGCCAGTGTGCGTGCCGGCCATCATCTTGCTCGGAAACGGGCCAAGCGCGATCGCATTAACCGTGATGCCCTGCCCTGCAAGCCTTTCGCAAGGTGCCGGCTGTGCTGGTGGACGCCCGCCCTGCTGGCCGAATACGCCAAGGTCGCCATGTCGGGCAGCTGGATTCCGTCGATGGAGCCGGTGTTGATGACGCGGGCCCGATCGCCGGGTCGGGCCCTTCTTCCAGCAGCGGGACGAGCGCACGGGTGAGCAGGAAGACGGCCTTGAGGTGAGCGCTAGCACCTTGTCCCAGGCGACGGAGAGATCATCGGACAAGGGCGCACCCCAGTTGGCGCCGGCGTTGTTGCACAGAATGCGCAGGGCGCTTTCCGCGAGTGCCACCGGTGGCCAGGGCAACCTTGCCGTCGATGCGGAAGAGCTCGGTCAGGATGTCGTCTGCCATGCCGGGAACCTACCTGCGCTGGACCCCCGGTCCGCTCAGCGCGCGTTGTCGAGGGGGTGGGCGATGGCGGGGCCGCCCAGCTCCTGGATGAGGGCAGGTTCGCCGACCACCACCAGGCGGCTGCGCGCCCGGGACAACCCCACGTAGAGGGTCTCCAGCGCCTGCGGGCCGGAAAGGCCGTTGACGGCCAGGACGACTGCGGGTCGCTCCAGCCCCTTGAAGTCGATCGCGCGGGCGTGGAAGACGCTCTTGCCTGTCCACAGCTGGTCCCAGTACCCGTCCGGGCCCAACTGCTGCACCTGGCGGGCCTGGGCCGGATGTGGCGCACCCGTCGTGAGCAGCGCGACGGTCTGCGGTGGCCAGCCCTCGTTCAGGAGGGCGCGCACGACGGCGTCCGCCGTGGGTATGACGTCCTGCGGCCGGGCCGGCTGAAACCGGACCGGCTCGCCCGCCGGCCCGCGGTAGTGCATCGGAGCCAACGCCAGGCCGCCGAACGCCTGGGCGATCTGCCGGCTGTTGCGGACGTTGTCCGGGAGGTCGAGGAGCACCAGCTTGAACGGCGGCCGGGCCGGCGGGGGTGTGTCCTGATGCCGGGTGGGGTCGACGAAAACGAAGAGGCCGCCCGTTGCCCGGTCCTTGAGCGTCGAGGCAAGGGGCAGATACCACAGTGATTCGATGTCCTGCACCTCGTCGATGACGAGCGAGTCGAACCTTGTCCCGGGCGGGCGTGATGTGCCCGCGGCGGCGAGGCTGTCGGCGAGGTGATCGTCCGTGCCACCGCTTCGGGTCCAGGCGGCGGCGAGGTCGCGAACGGTCCCGACGAAGTCGGGCCGCTCCCGGCGGCGCCACTTGCTCGTCTCGCCCCCAGGTGCCGGGCCAGCGGCTGGCTGTGGCACAGCAGGGCCACCCGCTCACCGGCGGCGCTGAGCCGCCGGGCCTTCTCCAGCGCAAGCCAGGTCTTGCCGGTGCCGGCGCCACCTCGCACCTCGATGCGCGGGTTCGCCTTCATGGCGTCGAGCAGCCGCCATTGCTGGTGCGTGAGCAGGTCGCCGTAGGCGTTTTGCTCTTCGATGTCGCCGAGCAGATCGCTCCCGCTCGGCAGCGACACCTCCAGGATGTCGATCAGGCGGTTGACCTGGTTGAGATCGGGTGGGGCGAGATTCTGGTTCGCCCGCTCCAGGGCGAGTCTCACCCGGTCGGGGGCCGCATGACAGTCGCCGCGGTCGAGCAGGCGGTGCCGCTCGGCTTCCGGCGTGCTGAAGTCTGCGGGCAGCCCGGTGAACGGGAACGCGGCCAGGTGCACCGAGCGTGGCCGGCGCCACGGCCACTCGGGCCGCCGCTTCAGGTAGCGCAACATGGCGTGGCGAGCGTCCTGCGCCTGCAGGACGGGGGAGCGCCGCAACCGGTGGCCGGACTGCATCCACTCGCCGTGCCGGAGACTGACGTGCCCGCCCTTAACCTCGATGACGGCGACGCCGACGGCGGGCCAGGCGACGATGACGTCGGCCTCGGTTTCCCCGTCATCGTCGGTGAACGGGATCGACCAGAAGACGGCGGCCTCGTCGGGCAGGTTGTCGGCAAGGGTTTCGAACACCACGGCTTCGGCGGCGCGTCCCGGCGGGAAGTCCGGGTCTTCGGGGAATCGCCTGGCCATGTTCAGGCTCGGCTTGCGACGGCAGGCGCGACCGTGCGCGCGACTGGACGGGTGCCCACGAGTCGGTTGTCGGCCGACTCGGGGGCCAAGGAGATACCCCTGTTTGGTGGATCTCGGCCGCGTCCCTGCCGCGCCGCGTCCCTGCCGCGCCGCGTCCCTGCCGGGCCGCGTCCCTGCCGGGCCGCGTCCCACGGAGCGCACCGCCGCCGACGGCGGCCGGGCGGTAGGCTGATCGTTGCTTCGGAGCCTGGGTGGCTCCATCTGCCGGCGTGGCGCAAAGGCAGCGCAGCCGACTTGTAATCGGCAGGTTCCCGGTTCGAGTCCGGGCGTCGGCTCTGGGCCTGACCTGGGCGTCTGTTGTTTGGCGATCTTGGTTGGTCGGGCGAGTGTAGCCACCGATGTAGCCACCGCGGGTGGGGGCGGTGGACGGGGGTGGTCTGCGTCCGTTGCCGAGGGCCTTCGCCGCTGCCGGCCCTGCACCACCATGTGAGTCAGCCAAGCGAGGGAGGCCGTCGTGACCGAGCCGTTTGAGCTGTCGATACGAGCGACCGGGCCCGGCACCGAAGGGGGACGTCTTCCGCTCGCCGAGGTTGCCAGGCTTGCCGAGGGGCTGCAGGGCACGATGGAGCGTCTGGCCCTCAGCATCAGTGGCCGTGAGCAAGCGCTTGGCCGGCGGCCCGTCGACGTCGTCGAAGCCGTGCGCCTTGACGTTGTCGGCTTCGGCAAGGGGTCAGTGGTGCTACGCGTGCGTCGCGACGGCCTCTCGTTGTTGGACGGTCTGTTGGAAGCGGCTTACGCCGCTCTCATTGATGGCGTCCACAGCCTGCGGACCAATCCCGGGGCCGTGCCCGCTGGGTTCACGACGCAGATCATCGAGGGACTGTCGTCGCTGGTTGGCGGAATCGGCACGTCGATAACCGCGATCGAGTTTCGTCGCGGCGAGTTTACGGACTTCGTCCTCAATGCGGGGCTGCGATCGTCGCTACGAGAGGCGAGAAGGCATACCACCAGTGAGGAAGTCAGTCTGGCCGGTCGCCTTCACATGGCCGACTTCGCGCCGGCGGCCCTCCGGTGCCGTATCGATACGTACGCGGGAAGCGTTCCCTGTGACTTCGACGAGGACTTACGGTCTTCGGTCCTTGAGAACATGGACGAGCTGGTCCTGGTGCGTGGTCTCGCCGAACTCCGTCCGGACAATCGCACGATCACGGTGCTGCGACTGGAGGACATCAAGAGGATCCCGGGTGTTCAGGGCAAGGGGCTGGACGAGCTGAGAGCGGAACAAGGGATCGAGCCGCTTGCCTCGGCCGACGAATTGGCCGGGGAGCCGGTGGCGGACTTCGACGCCTTCCTCGAACTGTTGCGAACAGCCCGCTGAGTCCGGGCCCAGCCGTGGACTATGTGGTCGTCGACACGGACGCGTTCTCGTACTTGTGGCAGAAGAAACCGGAAGCTGTCCCACTCCGGGCATATCTCAACAATGCGGTTCCCGTATCCCGACGATCTGTAGGTCCGGGGGACGCGCACGCGTCGCGGACCCGACGGACGAGCATCGCGACGTCCGCGCCCTGCCGTCCCCGGTAGATGTGCAGCTCGTCAAGGACGAGGAACTGCAGGCCCTTTGCCGCCGCGATCAGATGCTTGCGCTCCTGCGGGCGCGTGAGCATCAGCTCCAACATCACGTAGTTGGTGAGCAAGATGTCGGGCGGGTTCGCCAGGATGCGCTGACGGTCCTCGTCCCTTTCCTGACCCGTGTACCGCGCGAAGGTCACCGGTGACTGCCCGTTCGAGAAGCCGTAGTGCGGGAACTTGCGCAGCTCGCCGAGCTGGCTGTTCGCCAACGCGTTCATCGGATAGACGACGACGGCCTTGACGCCCGTCCCGCTCCCCTCGCGCAGCACCCGGTCGACGATCGGGATCAGGTAGTACGGCAGTCGCACTTCGCGGATCTTGGCGGGAAGATCGGAACCCGATCGGATCTACGGAAGATCTACGTGGGCGTGTCGGCGTGACGTGAAAACGACCACCACAAGATCCTGCCGGGTGTGATTAAGACTCTGCAGGGCTCGTGGTGGTCGCGGTGACGAGCGTAGACGTTGCCGGCTGGGAAAGCCGGTTGAGCGTGATGCTGGCCGCGTTGGGATCGTTGTTCGTGCGGCCGGAGCCCCGGCGTACCGCGGGCGCCTACGTACGCGGGCTGTTGTCCGCGGTAGAACGCAAGAACAGCTGGTGGCTTGCCGAGCACGTCGGTGATGGCGGCCCGCATGCGATGCAGCGGCTGCTGACGACGGCGAAATGGGACGCAGAGGCTGCCCGGGACCGCGTTCGTGCCGACGTGGTCGAGCACCTCGGCCCCGACGGCGTGCTGATCTTCGATGAGACGGGGTTTCT
>JADGOW010000175.1 GCA_017882765.1 Frankiaceae bacterium | reverse complement strand
CCTGCGATGAGGCCGATGGCGATGGACCCCATCGGGGTGACGAAGCCTGCCGCCGGCGTGATGGCGACCAAACCGGCGACCGCACCGGAGGCGGCACCCAGGGTGGTCGGCTTCCCGTCACGGATCTTCTCAACGAGGATCCAGGCGAGCAGTGCCGCGGCGGTGGCCGTGTTCGTGTTGACGAACGCGTAGCCGGCGAGGCTGTTGGCGCCCAGCGCCGAGCCGGCGTTGAAGCCGAACCAGCCGAACCACAGCAGGCCACACCCGAGCATGACGAACGGGACGTTGTGCGGCCGGAAGCGCTCCTTCGGCCAGCCACGCCGCTTGCCCAATACGAGCACCACAGCCAGGGCGGCTATACCGGCGTTGGCATGGACGACGGTCCCGCCGGCGAAGTCCAGGGCGCCGCGCTTGAACAGCCAGCCGGTCGGCGAGAACACCCAGTGCGCGACCGGGGCGTACACGACGATCGACCAGATGATGACGAACGTGACGAACGCCGGGAACTTCCACCGGTCGGCAGTGCCGCCCGTGATGAGCGCGGGCGTGATGACCGCGAACATCAGCTGGAACCCGACGAACACGATGGGCGGGATGACCTGGGCGAAGCTGCCCTCGTACCCCGGGACCACCTGGTCCATGTTCTTCAGGCCGGCGAAGTGGAAGCCGCCGAGATAGGCGTTGTCCCCGCCGAACGCGAGGCTGTAGGAGACCAGCACCCAGACAACGCTGACGATGCCGATCGTGGCGAAGTTCTGCATCAGCATGCCGAGGACGTTCTTCGAGCGGACCATGCCGCCGTAGAAGAACGCCAGGCCCGGCGTCATGAGCAGAACCAGGGCGGCGCTGGCGAGCACCCACGCGGTGGCGCCAGCATCAACAGTAGATAGGTCGAAAGGCACGGGTCCTCCCCCGTCGCGGACAGTTACTACCCGTTACGATCGGGATGCCCTGTTTCACCTCAGCGTCACCTTTGTTTCTCCGACGTGAAATCTGGGCTGGGCCGCGGGGCCGGGAAGCCCAGCGGCTGAGGGGGTTTTCCCGCGCCGGCAAGTGGGTAAGCGGGGCCCGGGAAGCTCAGGGGCTGAGCGGTTTTCGTGGGAGGGGACCCGCGGGCCCGCCGTCCCGGCACCGGAGCTACCGGAGCTACCGGCGCGACCGGAGCCACGGGAGCAAGCGGAGCCACCGGCGCCACCGGCGCCCGACCGGTCCGCCGGGCCACCCGCACCGTCATTGGCGGCCGGGCGCAGCCCGTCGACCTTTGCTGGAGACCATGGAGACGTGGCAGGCGGACGGCACGCGGGCCCCCCTGGACGGGGCGGCCGCGTCCGGCTGCCCCCACACGTGGCGCGCCTGGTCCTGCTGGTTTCCGCTGTCGTCGGCGTCGATACGATCTTCTACGCCGCGCTCGCGCCGCTGCTGCCCTACTACCAGCACTCGGCGGGGCTGACTGAAGCAGGCGCGGGGGTTCTGGTCGCCGCGTACGCCGCGGGCACCCTGGTGGGCGCCCTGCCGAGCGGAGCACTGGTTGCCCGGGTAGGGGCGCGCCCAGGCCTGCTCGTCGGGCTGGCGCTGATGAGCGTGTCGAGTGTGGTGTTCGGCTTCGCCTCCAGCATCGCATGGCTGCTCATCGCGGCCCGGTTCGTGCAAGGCATCGGCGGTGCGGCCTCGTGGGCGGCGGGCCTGGCATGGCTGGCCGCGGCCGCGCCCGCCGAACGGCGGGGCGAGCTGCTGGGCACGGCGTTCGGCGCGGCGGTGGCAGGCGCGCTGCTGGGGCCGGTGGTCGGCGCTGTTGCCGACCAGATCGGCACTGCGTGGACGTTCTGCGCGGCGGCGGTGCTGGGCGCCGCCCTGGCGGCTTGGAGCCTGCTGGTGGGCAGCTCCGAGCAGGAACCGCAGCGACTCCGGGAAGCCCTGCCGGCGCTGCGTGCCCGCGGCGTCCGGCTCGGTCTGCTCCTCATCGTCGTGTCCGGCGTCGCGTACGGGGTCGTGGAGGTGCTCGCGCCCCTGCAGCTTGACGCCGCGGGCGCCACGGCGCTGTTCATCAGTGCGACGTTCCTGCTGGCCGCCGTGCTGGCCACCGTCGCCTCCCCGCTCGTGGGGCGCCTGTCCGATGTGCGGGGGGCGGCCTGGCCGACGCGGCTGTCCCTGGCGGGGATCATCGGGCTGAGCGTGCTCGCGGCGTTCGTCACGCCCCTGTGGTCGCTCGCTGTGATCTTCGTCCTGGGGCTGCCGTTCTTCGACGCGCTCATGGTGCCGACGATGGCGGCGGTCTCCGATGGAGCGCAGGCGGCTGGGCTGCACCAGGGGCTCGCCTTCGCCTTGGTGAACTTCGCCTGGGCCGGTGGGATGACGGTCGCGGCGGCCGGCAGCGGGGCGATGGCGGAGGCAGCGGGGGACTGGGTGCCCTATCTCTTCCTGGTCGCGGTCTGCCTGTCGTCGTGGGTTGCGGCCGGGCGGCTCAGTGCCGGTCGCGAACCTCCCCGGTGAGGCTCGCGGTCCTGCAATAAGCTCCGGCCCCGATCTGTCTCGCAGACGTTAGCAGGGCTGCCGGTGAGTGTGTCAGACTCGTGGGCATGACGACGTGTCGCCCGGGCCTCTTCCTGGTCGCCCGCCTGCACGTCGACCTGCAGCGCGTTGCCAGCGCGGCCTGTCGCCCCTGCCGCTGATCCTTTCGACGCAGGTATCCATCCACCCGTCGTCCGGATGAAGGCGAACGTGCTGGCAGCCTGTGCCGCGCGTCCCCGGATGACCGCAGCCGCTGCAGGAGAAGCCAATGCCCCCGAGCAAGGGCGGTCAGGGCCAGTGGGCCCTCGGGCATCGTGAGCCGCTCAACCCGAACGAGCGCGCCAAGCGCGACGATGACGGCCTCAACGTGCGCGAGCGCATCCTCTCCCGCTACGCCCACACCGGGTTTGCTTCCATCGACCCCGTCGACCTGCGCAACCGCTTCCGCTGGTGGGGCCTGTACACCCAGCGCCGGCCCGGCATCCCGGGTGGTCAGACCGCCACCCTCGAGCCCGAGCAGCTTGAGGACTCGTTCTTCATGCTGCGAGTGCGGATGGACGGTGGCCAGCTGACCAGCCTGCAGCTGCGGACAGTCGCTGAGATCGCGCAGACCTTCGGCCGGGACGTGGCCGACATCACCGACCGGCAGAACGTCCAGCTGCACTGGATCCGGGTCGAGGACGTGCCCGAGATCTGGAGTCGGCTCGAGTCCGTCGGCCTGTCCAGCACCGAAGCCTGCGGGGACGTGCCCCGGGTCGTCCTGGGGTGCCCGCTGGCCGGCATCTCAGCCGACGAGATCATCGATGCGACCCCCGTGCTGCAGGAGACCGTGGCGCGCTACGTCGGCAACCCGGCCTTCTCGAACCTGCCCCGCAAGTTCAAGACCGCGATGTCGGGCTGCGCGGACCAGTGCACCCTGCACGAGATCAACGATGTCTCGTTCGTGGGCGTCGACCATCCCGAGCTCGGCGCCGGATACGACCTGTGGGTCGGCGGCGGCCTGTCGACGGCACCGCTGCTGGGGCAGCGGCTGGGCGGGTTCGTGCAGGCGCATCTTGTGGCCGACACCTGGGCCGGGGTCACCTCGCTGTTCCGCGACTACGGCTACCGGCGCAGCCGCAACCGGGCGCGGCTGAAGTTCCTCGTCCGGGATTGGGGTCCCCGGCGGTTCCGGGAGGTTCTCGAGGCGGAATACCTCAAGGAGGGCTTGCCCGACGGTCCAGCGCCCGCGCCGCCCAAGACGGATTCGCGCGACCACGTGGGCATCGGGCGGCAGCGCGACGGGCGGCTCTCGGTCGGGATGGCCCTGCAGGCCGGGCGGACGTCGGGGACGTCGCTGCGCGGCCTCGCCGACCTGGCCGAGGAGTACGGGAGCGGGCGTGTCCGCACCACGACCCATCAGAAAGCGATCGTGCTCGACGTCGCGGACGACCGGGTCGAGAACCTGGTGAGCGAGCTGGACCGGCACGGTTTCTCCGTGCGGCCCAGCACGTTCCGGCGCTCCACGATGGCCTGCACGGGGATCGAGTACTGCAAGCTCGCGATCGTCGAGACGAAGTCGCGCGCCAACGAGCTGGTGGCCGAGCTCGAGCGTCGGCTGCCGGGCTTCAGCGAGACGGTCGGCATCCACCTCAACGGATGCCCCAACTCGTGCGCCCGCTTCCAGGTCGCCGACATCGGACTGAAGGGTTCGATCGTCGGCGGCGGCGAAGGCTTCCAGCTTCACCTGGGCGGCCACCTCGGCCGGCAGTCGCGGCTCGCGCGCAAACTCCGCGGCCTCAAGGTGACCGCCGAGGCGTTACCTGGCTATGTGGAGGGTCTGATCCGAGCCTTCGAGAGCCAGCGCGAGGAGGGCGAGACCTTCGCGGATTGGGTGCTTCGGGCCGATGAATCCGTCTTGCAGAGCGGCGCAATCACAGGCGGACGCGATGACTGAACGGCTCGTGCCATTTTACTGCCCCTACTGCGGCGAGGAATCGCTGGAACCGGTGGGCGAGCGAGGTGAGTGGCACTGCAAAGACTGCGTCCGCTACTTCACCTTGCGCTCGGGGGTGAGGCAACCGGCGACGGACCCGACCGGGGCATCTATCCCGACGACACCGCTGCCGCCGGCGGCAACGGCGATCACGGAGCGCACTGAGGTGGCGCCGTGACGACGCTGACCGCCCAGCGCCGCGATGACCTCGCCGCGTTCCAGGAGCCGCTGGTGCGCCGGGCCGCCTTCGAACTGGAGGGCGCGCCGGCCAAGGAGATCCTTCGCTGGGCGCTGGACCGCTGGCATCCCCGTATGGCGCTCACCGCCTCGATGGCCGACACCGTGCTCATCGACATGGCGGCCAGCCTTCGACCCGGCATCCCGGTGATCTTCCTCGACACGGGGTACCACTTCGCCGAGACCCTGGGCACCCGTGACGCCGTCGCCTGGCGGTACGACGTCCAGCTGCTCAACATCACACCGAAGAGCTCGGTCCGGGAGCAGGATGACCTGTTCGGCCCGCGACTGCATGATCGTGACCCGGATGCGTGCTGCCGGATGCGCAAGGTGCAGCCCCTCGAAGATGCCCTGCGTCCCTTCGACGCCTGGGCGAGCGGCGCGCGGCGCGACGAAGCTGCGTCGCGCAAGCGCCTGCGCGTGATCGAGTGGGACGACGCCCGGGGCCTCGTAAAGGTCAATCCGCTGGCCACCTGGTCCGACGACGACGTCGACGTCTACATTCGCGAGCATGACGTGCTCGTCAACCCCCTACTCTCCGACGGTTACCCGTCGATCGGCTGCGCTCCCTGCACCCGTCGCGTCGCGCCGGGCGCAGACCCGCGCAGCGGCCGATGGGCCGGCACCGGGAAGATCGAATGTGGTCTGCACGCCTGATGAGGGCCGCGCCGGGGGGGCGCCGACACCCGAGGTCACACCTGGCGACCTGGGGAAGGTTCCGGTCGCGGTAGCAACCCAGAGTCCCCCGACTTCCCCCGCGGGTCAGTCCACCGGGTCCGTCACGTTGGTGGGTGCGGGGCCGGGAGACCCCGGGCTGCTGACCATGCGGGGCCGCGAAGAGCTGTCGACAGCGGACGTGGTCGTCACCGACCGGCTTGTCGCACCGGAAATCGTCGCGCTGAGCCGCCCCGCCGCCCGCGTCGTGTATGTGGGGAAGGCCCCTGGTGCGCACAGCGCCGACCAGGCCGAGATCGAGGCGCTGCTCGTCCGTGAAGCACGCGCCGGCCACCGGGTCGTCCGCCTCAAGGGCGGTGACCCGTACCTGTTCGGCCGAGGCGGTGAGGAGGCTCTCGCCTGCGCCGAGGCCGGCGTGCCCTGCACCGTCGTTGCAGGGGTCTCCTCGGCTCTTGCGGTGCCGGCCGCGGCGGGCGTGCCGGTCACCCACCGTGGGCTCAGCCAGGCGGTAACGGTGGTGAGCGGGCATCTCGCGCCGGGCCACCCGGGCTCGACCGTGAACTGGGAGGCGCTTGCGCACAGCGGCGCGTCCCTGGTCGTCCTCATGGGCGTCGCGCACCTCGGCAAGATCGCGATCGTCCTGCAGGAGCACGGCTGGGCAGACACGTCGCCGGTCACCGTTATCGAGCGCGGGACCACGGCGGCACAGCGGGTACTGCGCTCGACCCTTGCCGAGATCGAGGCCGCTGCCCTTCGAGCAGGCCTGCGGTCGCCGGCTGTGATCGTGATTGGCGACGTCGCCGGTCTGGAGCTGGCCGGGGCAGTGGACGGCGGCGCGTCGGTCGCCGGATCACCCAACGAGCCGGTCGCGGGGCTCGCCGGGGCGCGGGTGTTGCTGCCGCGCAGCCGCTCCGGGCCGTCCGCGCTGGCGGGTCTGCTGCGCACGGCCGGCGCCGAAGTCGTCGAAGCGCGCCTACTGGCGCCGGCCGTCGACGCCGCCGACCTTCCC
>JADGOW010000174.1 GCA_017882765.1 Frankiaceae bacterium | reverse complement strand
CCGGGTAGCCGGCGCAGTGGCGGTGCGCCGTGCCCAGAGCGTGGAGCGCCGTGCCCAGAGCGCGGAGCGCCGTGCCCAGAGCGCGGAGCGCCGTGCCCAGAGCGCGGAGCGCCGTGCCCATCGAGGGGAGCCGGACACGCCCTCGCGACCGGCACCGGCCACACTCGTCCCACCCGAGGCGCTGGAGAACCCCGATCATGCGAGTGCTGCTTGACCACAGCGGCTACGACCTGCTGAACCTCGGTGACGTGTCGATGCTGCAGGCCGCGGTCATCCGCACCCGGCGGCAATGGCCGGACGCCGTCATCGACGTCGTCACCTACACGCCCGATCGGCTGCAGCTGTTCTGCCCCGGCACCCGGCCGGTACGCCTGGCCGTGGCCGCGCAGTTCCCCGTCGCCCACCGGTCCAAGCGCATTCAGATCGGCCTGGAGCAGGTGCACAAGATGACGGTCCCGCATCTGCGGGCCCTCCCCCCGCTGTGGCGGCTGCTGCCCCGGGAACGCCGCGTCGAGATCGACCCGACCCTGCTGCAGGCCATCGACGCCGCCGATGTCGTCGTCGCCGGTGGCGGCGGCTACCTTGCCGACCCGTTCTGGTGGCACGGGATCGGCGTCTTGAGCGTGCTGGAGATGGCGCAGCGGCAGGGCAAGCCGACAGCCATGTTCGGCCAGGGTGTCGGGCCGCTCACGCACCGGGGGCTCGTTCGGATGACCCGCCGCGTCGTCCCGAACGTCGAGGTCGTGGGGCTTCGCGAGCGGGTGCGGGGCCCGGAGCTGCTGAAACGGCTCGGCGTGGCGCCCGCCGTCCTGCGCGTCACCGGGGACGAGGCTATTGAGCTGGCGGTGAACGACCCGCCGGCGGATGGGGCGCCGGCGGCGGAACCCCCCGCTGGGCGCGGACTCGGGATCAACGTCCGGGTCGCCGCCTACGCGGGGGTGGCGGCGGACCTGCTGCCCGTGCTGGGCGCGGCCGTACGCCGCGCCGCAGGCGCCTTCGAGGCCACTGTCGTGCCGCTCCCGATCTCGCTGTACCCGGAGGACGGGGAGCCGGAGGCAATCGCCGAGATCACCCCGCCGGGCTTCGCGGAGGCACCCACCGCGCTGCAGACGCCCGCCGATCTGGTGGCGGCAGCCGGCAGGTGCCGGGCGGTGCTCACCGGCAGCTACCACGCCGCGGTGTTCGCACTGGCCCAAGGTGTACCCGCTGTTTGCCTGGTCAAATCGGCCTACTACGCGGGCAAGTTCGACGGCCTGGCCGCCCTGTTCCCGTCGGTCTGCTCGACTGTCAGCCTCGATGACCCAGCCTTGCCGGCAGCCCTCGACACCGCACTCGTCGCCGCCTGGGACGCGGGGGCGCAGGCCAGGGAGGCCGCACGGCGCTCCGCTCGCGCCCAACTGCAGGCCGGCCGCGACGCCTACGATTATTTCGCAGGAACTGCGGGGGAACGGATTTCGAACCGATAGGGAAAGAGACCGGTACGCGGGTACCGGGCCCCGGTCGAGTCGGCGCGCGCGCCAGCCACCCCGTAGGGAGACAGTTAGTGACGAGTCCCCCCGACACCTCGTCCCAGCCGGGCACTGTCCCGGCACCTCGGGAACCCGCCGAACCCGGTTGCGGCCCGTTCCTGCTGCGCGACGTGGAACTGAGCGAGACGCTGCCCGCCCTCGTGTCCGGGGTGGCGAACCGGTCGCTGCTGCTCGTCCGCCTGTTCACCGAGCCCCTGGGCCTCGTCGAGGTGCCGGTGCCGGCGGGGCCCGCGCAGATCGCCGGCGTGGTGTGGGAAGCGTTCGGCGACAACGTCAATCAACGCGTGGCCGCGGCAGGCGGGGACCCACTCGACGCGCTCCCCCCGGAGGGCGTGCGGGTACCCGGGACCGTTCCCTGGCTCGCCCAACGGGCCGAGGTGCTGGCCGCGGCACCACCCATCAGCGTTGTCCTGTGCACGCGGGACCGGGCCGACCGGCTGACCCCGTGCCTGGACCGGCTCCGCGGCCAGTTCTACCCCGACTTCGAGATCGTCGTCGTGGACAACGCCCCGACTACCAATGCCGTGCGACGCCTCGTCACCGACATGGCCGACCCCAGGGTGCGATACGCCCTCGAGCCGCGTCCCGGGTTGTCCCGGGCCCGCAACACCGGCGTGGCCGCCGCGCGGCACGGCGTCGTCGCCTTCATCGACGACGACGAAAGCGCGGACGGCTACTGGCTGGCCGAGATCGCCCGCGGCTTCGCCGCCTCCGATCGTGTCGGGTGCGTCAGCGGCATGATCCTTCCAGCGGAGCTGGAGACGCAGCCGCAGCTGTTGTTCGAGGAATACGGCGGGCACAGCAAGGGGCGCGGTTTCCGGCGGGCGGTGATCGACCCCGCGGACAGGTCAGGCCAGAGCCCCCTGTACCCGCTGCCCCCGTTCGGGGCAGGCGGGAACATGGCGTTCACCCGCGCGGCGCTGGGGCGTATCGGCGGCTTCGACGAGGCGCTGGGCGCGGGAACCCCCGCCCGCGGTGCCGAGGACACGGCCGCGTTCAGCGACGTCCTGCTCGCCGGGTTCCGGCTGGTCTATCAGCCCTCCGCATTCGTCCGGCACACCCATTACCGAACCGAGGCCGGGCTACGCACGCAGCTGTACGGCTACGGCCTCGGGCTGACCGCGTACTACTCGCGCCTCCTGGTCCGGTCGCCGAAGCAGCTGCCCGAGCTGATCCGGCTCATCCCCACAGCCTGGCGGGACACGTTCGGCAAGGATTCGATACGGTCCGGCCACCTCCCTCCCGACTTCCCTCGCAAGCTGCTGCGCGAGCAGCGGCGAGGCATGCTACGCGGCCCGGCTGCGTACGTGCGCAGCCGCCACGCGGAGCGGCGCGGGCAGGTGCACGGGGACGGGCACGCCCACGGGCACGGTGCGGCCGGCAGCGCGGGCGCAGAGGCGCGTTAGATGTGCGACCCCGGCGCCTCCCTGCCGCTCCCCCTCCGGGGTGCCGGTCAGCGTGCCGACCGTGCCACGGCTGAGTCCCGCGGCGGGCGGGTGCCGGTGCTGATGTATCACAGCTTCTCGACCGAGGCCGCGCCCGCATTCCGCCGCTTTGCGATGCCCCCCGAGCGCTTCCGGGCTCACCTGGACCATTTCGACGCCGCCGGGTACACGACCCACACCTACGCGCAGCTCGTGAACGCGTTCCGCGCAGGGACGACACTGCCCGGCCGGCCCGTCGTGATCACAGTGGACGACGGGTTCCGCGACTTCGCCACGGTGGGCCTGCCCGCGCTCACCGAACGGGGCATGACCGCGACGCTGTTCGTCACAACCGGCTGTATCGGGTCGACCGCGCACTTCCTGACCGGCGACGGGGAGGGCGACCGCCCGATGCTCGGGTGGACCGAGCTGGCCGCGGCGGCGGGCGCGGGTATCGAGATCGGCGCCCACACCCTGACGCACCCGGAACTGGACCGCACCCGCCGGGCCCAGCTGCGGACGGAGGTCGCGAAGCCCAAGCTGATGCTGGAACAGCGGCTCGGGGTCCCCGTCCGCAGCCTCGCCTACCCGTATGGGTACTACAACCGGCGGGTGCGCGATGCCGTCGAGAACGCCGGGTACACGTCGGCCTGCACCGTGCTGGACCTGGCCTGCGGCCCCGGCGACGACCTGTTCGCCCTGACTCGGCTGACCGTGGCCGACACCATCGGCGTCCCCGCCCTCGAACGTCTCCTGACCAGCGCCCCGAGCAGGCGGGACATCGCCCGCGCCCACGCGAAGCGCATGGTCTGGCGGCAGGTGCGGCGTATCGGCGCCGGCGGGCCCGTCATGGCAGCCGCCCGGGCCCTGCGGGACGCTCGGACCGGTCGAGGGGACCCCGCCGGCGGCGCGAGATGACGAGCACCGATGCTGCGACGGGGGTCGTGACGGAGCACAGTCCGGGTCCCGGTCGCGGTCACCGGCGTCCGCGCCGGCCCCCGCGTGGCGGGGGCACCGAGCAAGGGAAGCGGGCGGGCACCGACGTTGCGCCGACGTGGGGGCGGCTGCCGCAATTCCTGCTCGTGATGGCGGCCGGGGTGTTGCTCGTGGCACTGGCCTATCGGCGGGGCTGGGAGCAGTCGCCCGGCGGAGATGCCCTCTACTGGGTCGGCGAGCTGCTCATCTTCCTGCCCGCGACCGGGCGGATGATCTCTCGGTCGCCAGCGGTCGGGCGCAGGGAGCGGCTCGGCCTGGTCCTCGGGGTCACCGCCGCCCTCTACGCGGTGAAGTACCTGTACAGCCCGCTGGCCTTCAAGTTCCCGGACGAACTCCAGCACTGGCGTTCCGCCACCGACATTCTCACAACCCACCACCTGTTCACGCCCAACGCCAGCCTGCCCATCAGCCCCCAGTTCCCCGGCCTCGAGGAGCTGACGACGGCGCTGAGTTCGCTGACCGGCCTGTCTGTCGTTACCGTGGGGCTGCTCGTCGCGGGCCTCGCGCGGCTGCTCCTCATGCTCGGGTTGTTCGAGCTCTTCCGCCGGGTCGCGGGGCCGGAGGCGCGCACCGGACGGCGCCGCCAGGGCTCCGCGGCGGCTAACGGCCGCCAGGGGCCGGAGCGGGTCGCGGGGTTCGCCGCGCTGCTCTACGCGACCTCGATGCATTTCCAGTCCTTCGACGCCATGTTCATCTACCAGGCGCTGGCGATCCCGCTGGCAGTCGTCGTGCTCGTGCTGCTGGCGCGTGCCCCCGATGGCACGCCGAGGGCGAACCGCGCCCGGATGGGCATCGCCCTCGTCCTGACCGCCGCGGCCGTCGTCACCCACCACGTGACGGGCTTCGCTTTGCTCGCGGTCCTCGCCTTGTGGGCAGTCGTCCAGTGGGCCGGAGCGAGGCGGACACCAGACTGGCCGCGGGATCGGCGCCCGATGCTGCTGGCGGGTGCCTGCGCGGCGTTTCTTCTCCTCTGGGACGGCCTGGTCGCAACCGACACCGTCGGCTACCTCACCCCGATGCTGGACACGTTCCGGGACCTGTTCGGCGCCGGCGCCCAGCCCGCCGCGGGCGCGGCGGCGACCCCTGTGCCGCTGTTCGACCAGCTCACGTCCTACGGGGCGGTCGCGGTCGTCGCGCTCTTGCTGGCGCCCGCCGCGTGGCACGTCTGGAGGGCGCAGCGGCACCGCCCGGCAGCCGTCGTCCTCACGCTGGCGTCGCTGTCCTACTACCTGGTCCTCGGTGTCCGGCTCGCTTCCTCCGACGGGCCCGAGCTGGCCGGCCGCGCCTTCACTTACGTCTACCTTCCCGTTGCGTACGTCCTCGCGGCCGGCGCCATGGCCGCGCTGGCCCGCTCCGGCGGACGCCCGGCGGCGCCAGCCCTGGGAGAATGGGAGCCGGCGGGGGTTGCTGTCGGCCGCGCCCGCAGAACCGGGGCGTGGGCCGCCGCTGTGCTGGGACGGCCGGCGGTCGTCGTGATGCTGACGGCGGTGGTGTTCGTCGGCGGGATCACGAGCGGCTGGCCGCCCTTCTGGGAGCGGCTGCCCGGGCCGTACAAGGTTTCGGCCTTCGAGCGGTCGGTCGAGCCGGAGGGGATCGCCGCCGCGCAATGGACGCTGGCCCATCTCGGGCCGGGCAACCGGTTCGCGGCCGACTTCACCAACTACACGTTGCTCGGCACCTACGGCGATCAGGACGTCGTACGCAATGTGGCCGACGTCTACTACTCCCCGGTGTTCGGCCCCGCCCAAGTCACCCAGCTTGCCGACGCCGGCGTCCAGTACCTGCTCGTGGACCTGCGGCTGAGCACGCAACTACCGGCAGGCGGCAGCTACTTCCCGGACGACCCGCAACAGGACCGCCACACCACACCCATCCCGCGGCGGGATCTGACCAAGTTCAACTCAGTCCCGGGGATCGACCGGATCTACGACGGCGGTGACATCGTGATCTACGACGTGCAGGAGGTGCTCGATGCCGCCCAGTGACCTGCCGCCCAGTGACCTGCCGCGCACTGGCCCGCCTGGCGTCCGGCAGGCCGCACAGCGCAACGCGGACTTGTTGGCAGCAGCCGCGCTGGCCGTAGTCGCCGCACTCCTCGCGCTCGTCGCAGGCATTCCCACGCCCGTCCGGCTTCTCGTCGCGATACCTGTGGTGTTCGCCGCCCCCGGCTACACCGTGACCGAAGCACTGCTTCCCGGCCGGAACCGCGGGCCGGTCGAACGGGTGCTGCTCGCCGTCACACTGTCGATCAGTGTCAGCGTCCTTGGCGGGCTGCTGCTCAACTTGCTGCCGGCCGGGCTGACACGCACCACGCAGACCCTGCTACTCAGCGTTGTCACGCTGGCGGGCGCGGCCACAGCGGCGCTGCGCCGCGCGCGGGTCAAATCCGCCGGGCCTGCCAGGCCCGGCGAGCCTGCCGAGCCCGCCGAGCCAGGCGACCCCGCCGTCCCTGCCGAGCCTGCCGAGCCCGCCGAGCCAGGCGACCGCGCCGTCCCA
>JADGOW010000036.1 GCA_017882765.1 Frankiaceae bacterium | reverse complement strand
GCCGCCGAGTCCTTGCCGCCGAGTCGTTGCCGCCGAGTCGTTGCCGCCGAGTCGTTGCCGCCGAGTCCTTGCCGCCAGTCTTTGCCGCCCCGGTCGCGGCGCCGAGCCCTTGCCGCCCAGCCTTCGCCGCCCCGGTCGCGCCCCCTGACCTCCAGTGTGCGGGACGCGGGCCCGCCCGAGAACGCCTTGCGCTCACGCCGACCCGGGACGCGCCTCACCCCAGCCTCCGCCCCCTGGCGTATGGATCTCTACCACCGCCCCAGCGGGCAGATCACGGCTGATCTTGGCGGGGAGGCCAACAGGCTCGGGGACGCCGGGCAGGTGGACGATGTTGCTGCCGACGGCCCCGGCGCCGCCGCCCATCGCGCCCTGCGGGGAATGCCGCCGCCGGTCCGTCAGCAGCGACAGGCTCGCGGGTTCGAGAACCCGGATGGCGCGGACGATGCCGGCGCCCCCCGGGTGCCGGCCGGGTCCGGAGCTGTCGTAGTCCAGTTCGTAGCGCTCCACGCGCAGCGGATGCTCCAGCTCCAGGGCCTCGATCGGCGTGTTGAGTGTGTTGGTCATCCCGACGTGGACACCGCTGGCCCCCGGGCCAGTCGCGGACGCGCCCTGGCCGCCGCCGAGAGTCTCGTAGTAGGTCCAGCCGCGCCCGCCCAGCACGACATTGTTCATCGTCCCCTGTCCCTGCGCGGGCAGGTCGGGGCATGCCTGGGCGAGGGCGAGCAGCACCGTGTCCGCGATGCGCTGGCTGGTCTCCACGTTGCCGGCGACCACCGCCGCCGGCCGTTTCGCGTTCACCAGGCAGCCCTCGGGGGCGCGCACGGTTATCGGGGCGTAGGTGCCGGCGTTGGCCGCTGCGTCGGCGGGCAGCAGCACCCGCAGGGCGAAGGCGCACGCCGAGCGGGTGACGGCGAGCGGGCAGTTGACGTTGCCGGGCACAGCGTCCGCGGTCCCGGTGAAGTCGATCGTCAGGTCGTCGCCGGCGATCGTGACTGCGACCTGGATCGGGATGTCCAGGTCGCTCACGCCGTCGCCTTCGAGCTCACCCGCGGCCCGGTACGTCCCGTCCGGGAGGGTGCGGAGCACAGCCCGGGCACGCCGCTCCGCGTGGCCGATCACTGCATCGAACGCGGCGAGGACGGTGTCGCGCCCCCGCCGGCTGACCAATTCGGCGAGCCGGGTGGCCGCCCGCTGGTTCGCCGCGACCTGTGCCCTGAAGTCGCCGCGGCGCAGCGCGGGCGTGCGGCTGTTGGCCAGCAGGAGCGCCAGCACGTCGTCGACCGGCTCACCGGCGCGGACCAGACGTACCGGGGGGATCACGAGCCCCTCCTGGTAGATCTCCCGGGAGTCGGCCGGCATGGAGCCCGGGCGCATCCCGCCCACGTCGCTGTGGTGGGCCCGGGTGGCCGCAAACGCAATCAGTTCGTCGCGGTGGTGGATGGGGCTGACCAGGGTGATGTCAGGCAGGTGGTTGCCCCCCGCGAACGGGTCGTTCAGGGCGAAGACGTCGCCGGGGCCCGGACCGCGCGCGCGGACCCAGCGCACCGACTCCGACATGGCGCCGAGATGGACGGGGATGTGCTCTGCCTGCGCGAACAAACGCCCCTCGGGGTCGAACAGCGCCGCAGAGCAGTCGCGGCGCTCTTTGATGTTGGGCGAGTAGGCCGCTCGGACGAGCACCTCACCCATTTCCTCGGCGATGCCGGTCAATGCCGCGGACAGCACCGACAGCGTCACCGGGTCCACATCCGTGGCCGTGCCTGGGGCGTTCATCAGTTCCGCTCCAGGACGAGGGTGCCGACCCCGTCGATGCGACCCGTCCAGCCCGGGCGGACCACGCAGGTTGCCTCTGGGAATTCGACGATCGCCGGCCCTGCGAGCGCGTCCCCCGATCCCAGCGCTGCGCGGGGGATGACCTGAACCTGTCTCCACTGGTCCTGGACCCGGACCTCGCGCCGGCCGGTCCTGAACGCGGGGTCCGCGGCCGGGGCTTCCAGCGCGGGCCGCTCGCCCGCAATCAACGCGGTCACCCGCAGGGCCACGACCTGGACCGGCTCCGCGTCCATCCGGTAGCCGTAGTGTTGCTCGTGCGCTTCGCCGAACCGCAGGAGAAGGGCGCGCGCGAGCGTCTCAGCCGTCCCGGACCAGCCGTCGAGGGACACCGTGAGCTCGAAGGACTGCCCGCGGTACCGGCAGTCGGCGAGGCGTCGGCAGGTGGCACCGGCCATGTCCTGGCGCGCCTGGCGCTCCATCTCGGCGAACGCGGCTTCGAGTCGGACGCCCACATCCGGCTCCGGACCGGCTCCGGCGGCCCGCCCGGCGCCGCCACCCGGTGCACCCTGCCCAAGTCCGTCCCCGAGCTCGGCGAAAAGTGCGCGGCTGTAGTCGCGGCGCAGGTCACCGACGGCCAGCCCGAGAGCGGAGAGCACGCCGCAGGCCGAGGGCACGAGCACCCGGCGAACGCCCAGGTCTTCGGCGAGCGCGCACGCGTGCATCCCGCCGGCGCCGCCGAAGGCCACGAGGGTGAACTCGCGCGGGTCCAGCCCGCGCTGCACGCTCACCACGCGCAACGCCCGGGCCATCTCCGCGTCCGCCACCGCGATGATGCCGGAGGCGACGCCGACCGGGTCCAAGCCCAGCCGGTCCCCCAGGCTCGTGAGGGCCGCGAGGGCGCGGGAACGGTCGAGTATCACGTTGTCCCCGAGCCGGCCGCCGTCGGCGAGGTGGCCGAGAACCAGGTTCGCGTCGGTCACGGTTGCCTGGTCACCGCCGTGCCCGTAGCAGGCCGGACCCGGGTCGGCGCCCGCTGAGCGGGGGCCGACGCGCAGCGCGCCACCCTCGTCGATCCACGCGATGGACCCGCCACCGGCGCTCACGCTGTGGACGTCGACGGCCGGCAGCCGAATCGGCACGCCGCCGAGAACGGTGCCGGCCGTTGTCTGGACCGCCCCGCCGAGCACGGGCGCGACGTCGGTGGACGTGCCGCCCATGTCGAAGGTGAGCACGTCGTCATGACCGGACAGCCCCGCGACGTAGGCGGCCCCGACGACACCTGCCGCGGGTCCCGACAGCAGACAGGTGGCCGCGTGCGCAGCGGCCGCGCGCAGCGGCTCTATCCCACCTGAGGACTGCATGACGAGGGGTTCGACCAGCCCGCGGCGGGCCGCGCGCTCTGCCAGGGCCAGCAGGTAGTCGCCCAGCTTCGGCGTGAGATAGGCGTCCGCGACGGTCGTGGTGAGCCGCTCGTATTCCCGGAACTCGGGCAGGACGTCGCTGGACAGGGTCACCCGCACTCCCGGCACGGCCTCGGCGAGCAGATCGCGTGCGCGCCGTTCGTGCGACGGGTCGAGGAACGCGAACAACAGGCAGATGGCCACCGCCTCGACCCCCGACGCCACCAGCGCGGCAGCCGCCGCGGCCACGGTGGCCTCGTCGAGCGGCTCGACGCTCGGCTCGGGCCCTGGCCCCGGCCCGATCCGCTCCCGCACGACGAACCGCAGGTCGCGGGGCACCAGGGCGGGCTCCCGGTCGCGGGTCAGGTCGTAGAGGGACGGCCGGTTCTGCCGGCCGATCTCCAGAACATCGCGGAACCCCGCGGTGGTGATCAGCGCCGTTCGGGCCCCACGGCGCTCCAGCAGGGCGTTTGTCGCGACGGTCGAGCCGTGCGCGAACCAGCGCACTGCCGCCGGGTCCAGACCGGAGCTGTCCAATGCGGCAAGGACGCCGACCGACTGGTCGGTGGGCACCGATGCGACCTTGGCTGTCACGATCCTGCCCTCGTCGACGGCGACGAGGTCGGTAAAGGTGCCTCCGACGTCGACGCCCAATCGCACCGGCCAATACTGGCAGCCCGTAGGTTCGGCGGCATGCTCGCCGTCTTCCGCTTCCGGGTTCCGCCGGCGCAGCGTCCGGCCCTGCTGGACCAGGCCCGCCAATCCTTGCAGGTGTTGGCGCAGCGGCCCGGCTTCGTCGGGGCGCGGCTCGCCCGTGCCGCCGACGAGCCCGACGACTGGTTGCTCGTCACGGAATGGACAGGCATCGGGCCGTGGCGACGTGCCCTGTCCGACTACGACGTGCGCGTCCAGGTCATCCCCTGGCTCGCAGAGGCCGGTGAGCAGCAGGGGGCCTACGAGGTGTTGATCAGTGCGGCCCCTGGCGGCCCGGTTACCGAGCGGGCGCCTGATCTGGCAGAGGAGATCCCACGATGATGCGAAAGGGGTCGAGTGCCGGTATTCGGATGACCCGGGCATCGTGGGCTTCGTAGCCTTGGCGCCGCACACCCGCCGACTGCCAGTTGGATGGAGACAGCCGTGCCCGCCGACCGCATGGACGCCATCGTCAGCCTCAGCAAGCGCCGGGGGTTCGTCTACCCGTCGAGCGAGATCTACGGCGGGCTCCGCTCGTCCTGGGATTACGGGCCACTCGGCGTCGAGCTGAAGAACAACGTCAAGCGGCAGTGGTGGAAGGCTGTCGTCCAAGGCCGCGGTGACATCGTCGGGATCGATTCCTGCGTGATCCTGGCCCGCCAGGTGTGGGAGACCTCGGGCCACGTCACCGCATTCGTCGACCCGTTGACCGAATGCCAGGCGTGTCACCGGCGTTTCCGGGCTGACCAGCTCGAAGAGGCCTACGCGGCCAAGCATGGGCGGCCTCCCGAGCACGGGCTGGCCGACATCCCCTGCCCCAACTGCGGGTCGAAGGGCGCCTTCACCGAGCCGCGCATGTTCAACGGGCTGTTACGCACCCACCTCGGCCCGGTCGAGGACGAGGCCGGGCTGGCCTACCTCCGGCCCGAGACCGCCCAGGGCATCTTCATCAACTACGCGAACGTGCTGGCCTCGTCACGCCGCAAGCCCCCCTTCGGCATCGGGCAGATCGGCAAGTCATTCCGCAACGAGATCACGCCGGGCAACTTCATCTTCCGTACCCGCGAGTTCGAGCAGATGGAGATGGAGTTCTTCGTCGAGCCCGGCACCGACGAAACCTGGCACCAGTACTGGATCGACGAGCGCCTGCGCTGGTACGTCGATCTCGGTGTGCGCGAGGAGAACCTGCGTCTGTTCGAGCATCCGAAGGACAAGCTGTCCCACTACTCGAAACGGACGGTGGACATCGAGTACCGCTTCGCCTTCCAGGGACTGGAATGGGGCGAGCTGGAAGGCATCGCCAACCGCACGGACTTTGACCTCACCAGCCACAGCAAGGCGTCCGGCGCCGACCTGTCCTACTTCGAGCAGAATACGTCCGAGCGATACGTCCCCTTCGTCGTGGAACCTGCTGCGGGTGTGGACCGCTGCACCCTGGTCTTCCTGCTCGACGCCTTCGCCGAGGACGAAGCCCCCAACGCCAAGGGCAAGCTGGAGAAGAGGACGGTTCTGCGGCTTGACCCGCGCCTGGCGCCGGTCAAGGTCGCGGTGCTTCCGCTGTCCCGCAACGCCGAACTCTCGCCGATCGCGCGGGATCTGGGCGCGGAGCTGCGGCGCACCTGGAACGTCGAATTCGACGATGCCGGGGCCATCGGCCGCCGCTACCGCCGGCAGGACGAAATCGGCACGCCCTTCTGCGTCACGGTGGACTTCGAATCCGTCCAGGACAGGGCTGTCACTGTGCGGGAGCGCGACTCGATGAAGCAGGACCGTGTGAGCATGGCCGGCCTCACCGCGTACCTGATCGAGCGCCTGGGCACCTGTTAACGCTGGGCTCCGTGCGGCGCTAAGTTGGACGGGCTGTGCTCGCGGGCGGCTCGACCCTCAAGGAGGACCACGGGTGACCAAGTATGTCTACGACTTCGTTGAGGGCGACAAGAACCAGAAGGATCTCCTCGGTGGCAAGGGCGCGAACCTCGCTGAGATGACCAACCTCGGCATCCCCGTCCCGGCCGGTTTCACGATCACGACGGAGGCCTGTAAGGAATACCTGAACAGCGGCAGCGAGCCGGCGGAGCTGCGGAGTCAGGTGGTCGCCGGTCTTGCCAAGATCGAGAAGACCATGGGCAAGAAGCTCGGCGACCAGGACGACCCGTTGCTGATCTCGGTACGCAGCGGCGCGAAGTTCTCCATGCCCGGCATGATGGAGACAGTCCTCAACATCGGGCTCAACGACCGGTCCGTGGAGGGCATCGCCAGGCAGAGCGGCAGCGAGCGCTTCGCCTGGGACTCCTACCGGCGCCTGCTGCAAATGTTCGGCAGGACCGTTCTGAGCATCGAGGGCAAGCTGTTCGACGAGGCGCTCGAAAAGGTGAAGAGCGAGCGGGGCACCACTGCCGACCTCGACCTCACAGCCGACGACTTCAAGGATCTGATCGGCCGGTACAAGCTGATCATCCGCGAGCAGACCGGCGCCGACTTCCCGCAGGACCCGCGCGAGCAGCTCAACAAGGCGATTCACGCGGTCTTCGATTCATGGAATACCGAGCGTGCCGTGCTGTACCGCCGCCAGGAGCGGATTCCGGCGGACCTCGGTACCGCGGTCAACGTCATGGCAATGGTGTTCGGCAACGTCGGCATGGACTCGGGTACCGGTGTCGCCTTCACCCGCGACCCGGGCAGCGGTGACACGGGCGAATACGGCGACTACCTGCAGAACGCGCAGGGCGAAGACGTTGTCGCCGGCATCCGCAACACTCTCCCGCTGCACGACCTCGAGCGGCTCGACAAGAAGTCCTACGAGGACCTCACGGGGATCATGCAGCGACTCGAGCAGCACTACCGCGACCTGTGCGACATCGAGTTCACGATCGAGCGCGGGAAACTGTGGATGCTGCAGACCCGCGTCGGGAAGCGGACGGCCGGCGCCGCGTTCCGGATCGCCACTCAGCTTGTCGACGAGGGCCTCATCGACATGGACGAGGCGCTGCAGCGGGTGACCGGCGCGCAGCTGATGATGTTGATGTTCCCGCAATTCGACGCGGCCGCCACCGACACCACGCTCATTGCCCGTGGGATGAACGCGTCGCCCGGGGCGGCCGTCGGCAAGGCGGTCTTCGACAGTCACCGCGCGGTGGACTGGGCGGCCCGGGGCGAGAAGGTGATCCTTGTCCGGAAGGAGACCAACCCGGACGACCTCAATGGGATGATCGCCGCCGAGGGCATCCTGACCTCCCGCGGCGGCAAGACCTCACACGCGGCGGTGGTGGCCCGCGGCATGGGCAAGACCTGCATCTCCGGCGCGGATGAACTCGACGTTGACGTCACCGCCGGGCAGTTCACGGCGCCTGGCGGCCTCGTCGTCCGGGAAGGTGACGTGATCTCCATCGACGGGACGTCCGGGGCTGTCTTCCTCGGTGAGGTTCCCGTCGTACCCTCGCCCGTCGTTCAGTACTTCGAGGGCACGATCGATCCCGACACCAGCGACGACCCCCTCGTGAAGTCGGTGCACCGGCTGATGGTCCACGCCGACGAGGCCCGCCGGCTCGGCGTCGAGGCCAACGCCGACACTCCCGAGGACGCGGCCCGGGCACGTCGGTTCGGTGCAGGAGGCATCGGCCTGTGCCGCACCGAGCACATGTTCCTGGGCGACCGCAGGAAGCTCGTCGAGCGGCTCATCCTGGCCGACACCGATGACGAGAAGGACTCCGCGCTGCAGGCGCTACTGCCGATGCAACGCCAGGACTTCATCGAGATCCTGGAGGCGATGGACGGCCTGACGGTCACCATCCGTCTTCTCGACCCGCCCCTGCACGAGTTCCTGCCGTCACTGGAGAGCCTGTCTGTCGAGCGGGCGGTCGCCCAGGCGACGGGCAAGCCGCCGGCCAGCGGGCGCAGTACCGAGGAACTGGACAAGCTCTACGACGCGGTCGTCCGCCTGCACGAGCAGAACCCCATGCTCGGGATGCGGGGCGTGCGCCTCGGCCTGGTCGTGGAAGGGCTGTTCCCCCTGCAGGTGCGAGCGATCTCCGAGGCGGCCATTGCCCGGAAGAAGGCCGGCGGCGACCCGCGCCCCCAGATCATGATCCCGCTCATCGGCGCAGTGCAGGAGCTCGAGATCACGCGGGAGGAGGCCGAGCAGGTGCTCGGGCAGGTGCGATCGGAAAACGGGGGCATCCACGTCGAGACACCGATCGGCACGATGATCGAGCTGCCGCGGGCGGCGCTCACCGCCGGGCAGATCGCCCAGGTCGCGGAGTTCTTCTCGTTCGGGACGAACGACCTGACCCAGACCACGTGGGGGTTCTCCCGCGACGACGTCGAGGCCGCGTTCTTCACCCGCTACCTCGATCTGGGCATCTTCGGCGTGTCGCCGTTCGAGACCGTCGACCGCGACGGGGTGGGCGCACTGGTCAAGATGGCCACCGAGACGGGCCGGGCCGCCAACCCGAAGCTGGAGATCGGCGTCTGCGGTGAGCACGGGGGTGACCCCGAGTCCGTCCACTTCTTCAACGCGGTAGGCGTGGACTACGTGTCGTGTTCGCCGTTCCGGGTACCGGTGGCGCGCCTGGAAGCTGGTCGCGCGTCATCAGGAGTGGTAGGCAGCGATACACGCTGAGGTACTGCGCACGACGGCGGCGGCGCCGAAGACGGCCGCCGGTGACTCGATCCTGGGCACCGAGCCACCTCGCCGCCGTCGGCGTGTCCGCCGTCGGCAGGTGCCCTGGTGGCGCTGGGTATTGCGGGTCCTGCTCGCGTTCGCGGGCGTGGCGGTGCTCACGGTCGTCGTCACGGCCGGCTACATCTGGGCGGTCGGCCAACGAGACGACCGTCCACCCTCGGATGCGATCGTCGTGCTGGGGGCGGCCCAGTTCGACGGGCGGCCCAGCGCCGTTTACGCCGCGCGGCTCGACCGGGCCGCCGAGCTCTTCCGGCAAGGCGTGGCCCCCAGGATCGTGACGACCGGCGGCAACCAACCTGGTGACCGGTTCACCGAGGCGCAGGCTGGGGCGAACTACCTGCGCCGCACCCAGGGCATCCCGGCTTCGGCGCTTGTCGTGGTGCCCGTGGGCCGGGACACGCTGCTGGAGCTGCGCGCCACAGATGTCGTCTTCGACCGCAACGGGTGGCATTCGGCGGTGCTGGTCACCGACCCGCTGCACAGCGCCCGCGCCCGCACGATGGCCGACGAGCTGGGCATCCAGGCGTATACCGCGCCCGCGCGCACCGGCCCGTCGGTGCGTGGCTTCTGGAGCCAGCTGCGGTACCTGATCCGGGAGACGGGCGCGACCCTCTGGTACATCGTCTTCCACACTGCGCCGCCTCCCTCGGTGAGCAACGCTTCCACGCACGCCGCACCCCCGGGCGTGGTCCCCGGTCGGGTTCTGTCGTACCCGGCGCCGACAATGACGGCGTGGCAGCGAAGCTGAGTGACGGCGTGGCAGCGAAGACGGCGTGACAGTGGACAGCGAAGACCGCGTGACAGTGGACAGCGAAGACGGCGTGACAGTGCAGCTGCCTGAGATCAGGTCCGACGCCCGGTCCACGCTGTGGGCGGGCACGATGCGGGGCAGTCACGGCCCCGGTGACATCACGGTGGCGCACGCCGGCGCCGCGCGCCGCGTCAGCGGCCGCCGTCTCGACCGGCGGGCGCGGGAAGAGATCGAGGGCCGCACTCTGGCCGACGGGGCCACCCGCGCCATCGGCGGTGGGCACCGTATGCTCGCCGAGCATCCTGATCCGGAACGCACCTGCTTCGAGCGTGACCGTGACCGCATCCTGCATTCGACAGCCTTTCGCCGGCTCGCCGGCAAGACGCAGGTGTTCGTGTTCCCTGCCGACCACCAACGCACGCGGCTGACGCACGCGCTGGAGGTCACGCAGGTCGCCAGCGCCGTCGCGGCGGCGACGGGGCTCAACGTCGCCCTCACCGAGGCGATCGCTCTCGGTCACGACTGCGGGCACGGCCCGGGTGGGCACGCCAGCGAGGATGCCTTTGACTCGTTTCTGCCCGAGGGCTACCACCACGCGGTGTGGGGCGCCGACGTGGTGCTCGCCCCGCTGAACCTGTGCGTCGAGACGCTCGACGGCATCCGCAACCACTCGTGGTCCCGGCCGGTCCCGGCCACCCCCGAGGCCGCGGTCGTGAGCTGGGCCGACAGGTGCGCTTACAGCGCGCACGACCTGGAAGACGCGGTGCGCGCCGGTATCGTGGCCGTGGCAGATCTTCCCGTCGAGGTCCGGACCAGGGCGGGGGAGACCCGTCACGATCAGCTCCGCACCTTCATCGGGGCACTGGTGGGCTGCCTGCGCGAGACCGGCACGGTCGGGATGGGCGACGACGTGGCCGAGGCCCTGGCCTGTCTGCGCGAGTTCAACTACCAGCGGGTATACACGCGGCCGGAGTCGGTGGCGCAGGGTGACGCAGTGATCGAAGTCCTCCGGGCATTGGTCAACTTCTTCACCGGCAATCCGCACCGGTTGCCGGCGGGGCACGTTCCGGATCCCGGCGCCGCCCCCGGCACCGAGGCGGCGACGCGCGCCGCGGTCACCTATGTCGGCGGCATGACCGACCGGTACGCGTTCTCGAGTGCGGTGAGCCTGCTGGGCTGGCCGGCGGACAGGTTGCCGGTGGGTATCGACGTGGCCCGCCGCTGAGCGTCATCGAGAAGGAGAGGGTCGCCCCTCTCGTCCCACGTGAGCACCAGCTCGGTCCGGTTTGTCGCTTTCCGGCACACACCAGCACCAGCTCGGTCCGGTTTGTCGCTTTCCGGCACACACCAGCACCAGCTCGGTCCCATTCGCCGGGAATGCCGCATTTGAAAACCGTGACAAACCGCCTTCGTGGTGCAAGTGTGTGTCGGGGCTGTAGCAATCCGTGATCGCCGGGAGGGACGATTTCCACGGATCCTCCGAGTACAGCCAGTCGGGCTGCAAGGATGGGGCGACCCACACCGGCGGAGCGACCTACGCGGTCAACTCGGACGGCAGCCTGAAGTGGGTCCACCCGGCCAGCAACTTCATCTGGACCGCTCCGGTCGTCGACGACAACGGGGTCATCTACTGGGGTTCGGTCGACACCTCGGTGTTCGTGCTCAACCCCGACGGCAGCCAGGAATGAGATTTCGACCCTCGGCCTGGTGACGTCATCTGACGGTGAAAAGCCAGGTCGCCGACATCGGCTCGTCCAACGGCGTTCTCTACGCGCTCAACGTCGCGGACGGGCACGCCGTTGACGATCTATCAGGGCGGCACAACGATGTCGACCGAACCCGCCGGCAACATCAGCGCGACGACGGTGCGCATCCCGAAGGGAACGGCCATGCCGTCCCGGCTCGAGGCGGTTGTGATGACCGACGCCTTCCCGGCCCAGCGCGCGACCCTCACGGGACTGGCCCGTGAGTCAGGCCGGGACCACGCGCCACGCAGTCTCATTGGGCGGCGAAGCGGGCTGCGCCGTGGCGAGCGCTGCGTTGTACGGGCGCGCGCTCACTGCGGCGGTCCGGTGCCCAACTGCACTGTCGTGATCTGTTGCGTGCTGGCGGTGTCGACGTATTCGAGTTGGACGCTTGCCCCTGGCTTCTCGGTCAGCATCAGCGTCGTGAGGTCTGCGGGTGATGTGATCGTGTGCCCGTCCAGAGAGGTAATCGTGTCGCCGGCGTTCAAGCCGGCCTGGGCTGCCGGCCCGTTCGGCACCTCGCTCGCGATCTGTGCGCCGGAGGTCCCGGTGCCGGCTGTGACCTGCACGCCGAGGAATGCGGTCGGCCCGACGTGGACCGTGTCCGACGCGGTGCCGGACTCCGCCTGCTGCGCGACGGTGACTGCCTGGTTGATCGGGATGGCGTATCCCCCGCCGCTGCCCCGCTGGAACTGGAAGCTGGACGATGCCGCGGTGTCCATTCCGATGACCTGCCCAAACTCGTTCACAAGCGGGCCGCCCGAGTCACCCGCGACGATGCGGGCATCAGTCGCGATCAGGCCCGTGAGCCGTTCTGAGGTCCCGCCGCTGTCGTCTGTTGCGGTGATCGACTGATCGATCGCGGTGACCGAGCCGCCTGCGTAGGAGGGCGTCCCGCCGGTGCCCCCGGCATTGCCGATGCCGACCACACGCTGGCCGACGCGAACCGCCGATGAATCGCCGATCGTCACCGTTTGCAGCCCCGACGCTCCCGTCAACTGCAGGACCGCGACGTCCTCGCTGGGGTCGTAGCCGACCACGGATGCGGTGTAGGTCTGGCCGCTGCCGACGTCGGTGGCCGTGATGCTGGTCGCGCCTTCGATGACATGGTTGTTCGTCAGCACCTCTCCACTGGAGGTGAGCACCATCCCGGTTCCCGCAGCCTGCGCTCCGCGGTAGCCGAGGGTGGTGTTGATGTCGACGATCCCGGGGGAGACCGCGGCGGCGATCGCCGCGTCGGAGGAACCCGCGGGGATACCCGTCGAACCCGACGTGCCGGCCGGAGCGGACGAACTGGCATTCCCACGGTCGCGCAAGGCGGCATGCCCAATCAGGAACCCGCCCCCGACACCGGCGACCAGAGCAGCTGCCGCCAGTATCGCTCCGACGACGCCCCAACGCTTCCGCCGGCGGGGACCCGGTGGTGTGGCATAGGGCCAGCCCGGTCCAGGACCGCCGCCGCCGGGGAACGGACCGGATGGCGGGGGCAGGTAGCCGGGCCCGGCCGGATATGTTCCGGGTGGCGGGGGCGGGTAGCCGGGCCCGGCCGGATAGTTCGGATGGCCCCCGTACCCTGCGTAGCCCGGACAGGGAGCAGGCCGAGGTGCGGCACTGCCGGCGTCGTCATGGACAGGAGCCGGCGGCTGCCCCCAGCGGTCGGTTACCGACACGGCCGAGTCACGTCTCCACGCCTCGTTGAGTCTCCCGCTTGTCGGGCCCTGCCCGTCGCCCTCCGCGCTCATGGCTCCCCCTTGCAGGCGACGCGATCGATGTCACCTGTTCCGCTCCCATGGTCGGCCGGAATTCTGAGAAGAACCTGTGCCCCACCTGTGAGCTGCCCCGCGTCAGCGTTGGCCGCGCACGAGAGCCGCGGACTCCATGACAGAGACGGGCGCCCGTTCGACAGGCGCCCGTTCGACAAAGGGTGCCGCTGCGCTGTGGATGACTGCTCTTCGCGGCCCGGCGCACCACCTCACGGGCTAGGGTCGACTCGCCCAGTGCCCGGGACGAGCGGCTCGGGCGCGCACGGCAGACGCAGGGCCGGGGTTGGGGGCAGACATGGCCGGCCGCATCCGCGATGCGGATATCGCGCTCGTGCGGGAACGATCACCGATAACGGACGTCGTCGGCGCGTACGTGCAGCTGCGTCCAGCCGGGGCAGGGCGGCTGAAAGGCCTGTGCCCGTTCCACGAGGAAAAGACGCCGTCGTTCTCGATCAATCCGTTGGCCGGTCTGTACCACTGCTTCGGGTGCGGAGTCGGCGGCGACGTGATCCGTTTCCTCCGCGACATAGAGAACCTGACCTTCGTGGAAGCCGTCGAGCGGCTCGCGTCGCGGGCTGGCGTCGAGCTCACCTACGAAGGGGGCCGGGGTGTCGCGCGGGCCGAGGTGAGCCGTCGGCAGCGGCTCATCGACGCGCACGCCGAGGCGGCACGTTTCTACGCGGGTTGTCTCGACAGCGCCGAGGCCCTGCCCGCCCGCCGCTTCCTGCAGGAGCGGGGTTTCGACCGGGCCGCGGCGGAGCGGTTCGACGTCGGTTTCGCACCCTCCGGCTGGGACGCTCTCACCAAGCACCTGATGAACATGCGGTTCGCGGCCGATGACCTCGTGGCGGGGGGGCTCGCCAAGTACAGCAGCAGAGGCACCCTCATCGACCGATTCCGGCGAAGGCTGCTGTGGCCGGTCCGGGATCTCGGCGGCGCGGTGGTCGGCTTCGGTGCCCGTCGGCTGTTCGACGACGATCCCGGGCCCAAGTACCTCAACACGCCCGAGACGCCGATCTTCCACAAGGGGAGCCTCTTGTACGGGGCCGACCTGGCGCGGCGCGACATCGGCACGCGCTACCAGGCCGTCGTCGTCGAGGGCTACACCGACGTGATGGCCTGCCATCTCGCCGGGGTCTGCACGGCGGTCGCGACGTGCGGTACGTCGTTCGGGGCCGAGCACATCGGCGTGCTGCGCCGTCTGCTGCTCGACCAGGACGAGTTCCGCAGCGAGGTCATCTTCCTGTTCGACGGTGACGAGGCCGGGCAGGCCGCAGCGCTGCGGGCGTTCAAAGAGGACCAGCGGTTCGTCGCGCAGACGTTCGTCGCGGTCGAACCGTCCGGCCTGGACCCGTGTGACCTGCGGCGTGTCTCTGGGGATGCCGCGTTGCGCGACCTGGTGGCTCGACGGGTCCCGCTGGTCGAGTTCGTCCTGCGCAGCGTTCTTGCCCGATTCGACTTGGAGACTGCGGAAGGTCGTACCGGGGCCCTGCACGAGGCGGCGCCGCTGGTCGCCCGCATCCGGGACCGGGCCCTGCGCCCGGAATATTCGCGTCGGCTGGCCGGGTGGCTGGGCTATTCCGACCCGGAGCCGGTCTTGACCCGGGTCGCCGAAATTGCCGGCGAGCGACCGCGGGCAGCGGGGAAGCCGCCCGGTCGAGCCGGAGGTGAAGGCCGCGCGGCCGATGAAGCTGCGCTCGCTGTCGAGCGGGAGGCGGTGAAAGCCGCGGTGCAGCGACCGGTGCTGGCCGGGCCGGCCTTCGATGCCCTCGACCCCGCGGTCTTCACGGCGGCGCAGTACCGGGCCGTGTTCGGGATCATCTTTTCGGCCGGCGGCGTCACCACCGCCGGGGACAGCGCCGCGTGGGTGGGTGCGCTGTCCGAGCAGGCACCTAACGACTCCGCGCGCGGGGTGCTCACCGCTTTGGCGGTCGAACCGCTGCGCTACGACGGCGACGACGTGGAGAGCTATATCGCCCAGGTGCTCGACCGGCTGCGCGAGCTCGACGTCACGCGGCGCACCGTCGAGCTGAAGTCGCGCTTGCAGCGGATGAACCCCATCGAGCAGGCCGATCAGTACAACAAGTTGCTCGGTGAGCTGCTCACGCTCGAGCAGCAGCGGCGAGCGCTGCGGGAGCGCGGCGTCAGTAGCTGAGGTTGCGCAGCTGAGGGTTGCCCAGACCGGGTTCCGAGGCTGCGACGGCGACCGGCCACACTGGAGGTGTGCCGGTCCCAGCCTCCGTGGGTGATAGCGACGAGTTAGGTCGCATGCTCGCCAAGGGCAGGGACCAGGGCACGCTGTCCAGCGAAGAGGTCGACGCCACGCTGGCCGCGACGAACCTGCCGCCCGACGCCGTTCTGCGGCTGCTGGCGCAGGAGGGCATCGAGGTCGTCGACGCCGGCGAGGAGGAGGACGAAGACGATCCCCGGCGCCGCGGGGAAGAAGACCTCGCCCGCGGAACTGCGACCAGCGATCCGGTTCGGATGTACCTCAAGGAGATCGGTCGCGTTCCGCTGCTCACCGCGGCCGACGAGGTGGACCTCGCCAAAGCCGTGGAAGCCGGGCTGTTCGCTGCGCACAAGCTCGCGACGAGTCCGCCGCTGCCGGATCGGCTGCGCCGTGAGCTCGAGGCCGTCGAGCTGGACGGGCGCAATGCGAAGAAACGGCTCGTGGAGTCGAATCTGCGCCTCGTCGTGTCTATCGCGAAGCGCTACGTGGGGCGGGGCATGCAGTTCCTCGACCTCATTCAGGAGGGAAACCTCGGGCTCATCCGGGCGGTGGAGAAGTTCGACTACGCAAAGGGTTACAAGTTCTCGACCTACGCGACGTGGTGGATCCGCCAGGCCATCACCCGGGCGATCGCCGACCAGGCGCGGACGATCCGCATCCCGGTACACATGGTCGAAACGATCAATAAGCTGGTCCGGCTGCAACGTCAGCTTCTCCAGCGGCTGGGCCGGGAGCCGACCCCAGAGGAGATCGGTCAGGAAATGGACATGACGCCGGAGCGGGTACTGGAGATTCTCCGGCTGAGCCAGGAGCCGGTGAGCCTCGAAACACCCATCGGCGAGGAGGAAGAGGGCTCCCATTTGGGCGACTTCATCGAAGATTCTGACGCGGTCGTCCCCCTGGACGCAGCGAGTTTCATCCTGTTGCAGGAGCAGCTTGAGGGAGCTCTGACCACCCTGTCCGAGCGGGAGAAGCAGGTCATCAAGCTCCGGTTCGGGATGACCGATGGGCATCCCCGAACGTTGGAGGAGGTCGGCCGGGAGTTCGGGGTCACCCGTGAGCGGATCCGGCAGATCGAATCCAAAACGCTGTCGAAGCTGCGCCATCCGTCCCGCGCGCAGCAACTCAAGGACTACCTGGAGTGATGCCAGGTCGGTGGGACGCTTGAGGGGGCGCGGGTTGCCGCCCGCCGCTCGGGAGGCTCTGGGCCTGACCTGGTCGGAGCGCGTGCTTGCGTGGGCAAGCGTGGACGTCGACCCCGGGGCGGACACCGGCCCGGAGGCGGACACCGGCCTGGGCAGCGCCGGCGGGGTGGCAGCGGTGTGGGCGGCGACGCCGACCGGGCTGCGCGCCGGTGGTGCGGAAGAGCTGCCCTGGGATGCGATCGCCGAGATGTCGTGGGAGCCACCACAGCTGCGCGTCCGCCCGCTGCGGGGCGAGGCGATGGTGGTCCGCCTGCGGGCCGGCAGCGATCTGGCTGCGCAGGTGCGGGCACGCGTCGAGGCCAGCATCGTGCACAGCAGGCGCGCGCCTCTGCTCGCGGATGGTCGCGGTGTCCTTGTCGTGGCCCGCCGCGTCGGGCCCGATCGACGTGTCGCCTGGGCCATGGTCTTCGACCCGGGCGTCGACTCCGGTAACCCAGTCCTGCGCGAGCGCGCCATGGCGTTTCTTGCCCGGGTCCGCGCCGAAACCGGGCTGTAAGGAAGCAGAACGCGCTTTGGGTCGGGTCAGGGTCGGCGCTCTTGCCCGCCCGGCTCGCCACGCCCCGCCGTGGCCGAGCCCCGTGGAGCCCGCTGGCGGGGCGTCAGGCGCGACCAGCGCTGGGCGAAGGCATCGAGTTGTTCGAGGTTGCCCTGCAGCCGCCGGCCTTCCGCGGTGAGGCGGTAGTCCCCGGCCTCATCCACCTCGATGAGCCCGGCTTCCCTGAGCTCGCGCAGCCGCTGTGAGACCTGCGTGTCCGGTAGCCCAGCCCGCGTCGCCAGGCCGCGGAAGGCGACTGCCCCGGCACGCAGTTCCCAGACGGCGCTCAGCGTGCCGCGCTTCGCGAGCAGTTCGATGAGCTCAGCGAGCGGCCAGGCCTTCCCGGACGTCACGCGGCCGCATTCGTCCCAGGGACGCCGGTGCCAATGCCGCGCCCAGACCCAGTCGCGCCGCAGGTCACGCCGAGACGCTCGTCCCTGACAGCGCAGCGTCGGCGGCGAGCAGGACGTCTACCGGCTCGAAGCGCAGGAGACCGGGATCGGGCGTGTCGGCGTAGGGGTCGCTCGTGGTCCCGGCCCACAGCGCGCGATGGGTGGTGCGATGCGGCGGCGGACCCCACCGGTCTGGGCCGACCGGGCCGAACAGCACCACCGAAGGCGTGCGGTAGGCGGTTGCGACATGGCCGACGGCGGTGTCGACGGTCAGCACCAGCCTGGCGCGGGCGATCAGCGCGCACAGGTCTGACAGATCGAGGCGCCCGGCCAGAACATCATCGGCGGGAAGCGCCGCAGGGCCGGCCACCTTCGCCGCGAGATCCAGCTCGGCGTCGTTGCCCGTGACGACAACCCGGTGCCCTTCGGCGGTGAGCTGCCGGGCCACCTCCGCCCAGCGGGCTGCCGGCCACCGCCGAGCGCCGTAGGCAGCGCCCGGATGGATGACCGTGCAGTCGCTCGGCGCGCTCGACGGGGGAGGCATCAGATCCAGGGCGTCCCGGTCGCAGGAGGCGCCGTAGGCCTCGACGAGGCGGCACCAGCGCGAGACCTCGTGCTCGCCCTCCTGCCAGGGCGGCGCGCCCGGCTCCTCGTAGGCCCACAGCTCCTCGGGATGCAGGCGGCGCAGGCTGTCGGTGGACCTGGGGTCGCACCCGTGCAGGTTCACCGCCAGGTCGTAGGGACCGCCCTCCACCCGCCCGAGCGGCTGGGTCGCAACGACCTCGTCCACCGTGCCCGACAGCCGCGCGACTGGCGTGAGCCACTCCGGCGCCGCCAGGACGAGTCGGGACCGGGGGACAAGTGTGCGCAGGCCGCGCAGTGCCGGCAAAGCCGTGAGCAAGTCACCGAGGCCCAGGGCGCGCAGCGCGACAATTCGGGTGCGCGCCGCGCCACGGGTCGGCCTGGTCCGGTGGGCCGGTGCGCCTGCGGGCGACGGCGACGCAACGCCGCGGGGGGTGGGGGTCAACGTCATGAGCCGAGGCTTCCGTCCAGGTGATCAGGGTGTTGATGCCCTTGCAATGACCCGTTCCTACCGGGCCGGCTGGTCGAGACAATGCGATGTGCGGCCGCCGCGACGCCGGGGTCACCGGGAGTCGAGCGGCCACGTCGAGCGGCCTCCTGGTCGAGCCGACAGTAACTGCCCCGTTACCGTAAAGCAGGATCGTAGTTTGGCGGTGCCACGACGCGGCCGGAGCGCCCGTGGAGGGCAGTGCGCTCCGGTGGGCGCGGTGGCCTAACCGACTCGTCAGGCAGTCTTCTCCGCCGGACCCTCCGCTGCGGGGGAGGGTCGGCCGGTCGTCCAGGCATCCCCCGAGTCGATGTCGGACGCAACGCCGCCAGGTCGGGCCCCGCCCATCACATCCCGCGCCCGGTCAGCCAGTGATCCTGCGATCTGACCGGCCTGCGCGGTCACAACCCCGGCCGCCTCCTGGAACTCGGGACGTTCCTTCAGCTCGCGCATCGACCGCATGATCGCCTCGTAGCGGTCACGCCCCGCGCGTGCGCCGAGGACGTACCCGACTGCGACGCCGGCGGCGAACATCAGCTGCTTGCCCATTGTGGCTCCCTTCCGACGCCTTGCCAGTGCCCGCCCCAGGTCGCCTCGTAACCACGCGTGCCGCCCGGGCCCCCGGTAGGGCCCAGGTTGCGGCGCGTGCCGGGTCACGGTGTGAGGTAACCTGACCGATGGGCGGAGTGCCCGGCCGATCCCGCGTAGCTCAATCGGCAGAGCGTCCGGCTGTTAACCGGCAGGTTATAGGTTCGAGTCCTATCGCGGGAGCTTGTGACCCATTGCAAGGCCCCGACCGCCACACCCCTGACCGGTCGGGCACTTGGTGATCTTGGGACTCGTCACGGGCGTGCATGAGCTGGATGCGTCCCCCGGGCCAGCGGTCCCGGCGACTAGCCTTCGTGTGTCCCCGACGGCAAGCCGCGAGCCGGGTGCGGAAGCGGGGGCGCGTGGGGCGGTAGCTCAGCCGGTCAGAGCAGGGGACTCATAATCCCTCGGTCGCGGGTTCGAGTCCCGCCCGCCCTACAGAGTGAGCGTGCAGCTCAGCGGGCCTTTCTCGTCCGCGCGCCGG
>JADGOW010000035.1 GCA_017882765.1 Frankiaceae bacterium | reverse complement strand
CCAGGTCAGACAGCTGACCCCACACCCAAGATCACGCAAGCTCGGCTTAGGGGTACGGCAGGTTCATGGGCGGTCGGACCTTCCCCGGGGCGACGTCCGAGGCAGCCCACAACTCGCGATTCATGCGGTCAAGTTGCTGATCTCGGGGTACCGCGCAGGGGGCCACCCGACGCCCGAAGGCAACCGTGGTGGACACCTGTCACACGACGCAATGGCGACGGCGCCGCAGACCGCAGATGCAGGTCTGGGGCGCCGTCACCGCTTCCGTCCCCGGACTGTGGGGTCAGGCTGCTTTCACCGCCGGGCCGGCGTGCCTGGGCTTGGCCACCCTGGCGGTATTTGCGACATCCAAGTACGCGTCGCGTTGGGCGTGGAGGAGGCGCTCAGCCGCATCGAAAGTGACGTTGACGACATCCGCGAGGTCAATTCGCGATGCGAGGGCCGCCGCGGGCTCGGGGAGCCGGTCGGGAACGTTGTCGCGTACGGTCCTTATCGCTTTGACCACGACGTTCCGGACAGACTCGATCAAGGTGACGGCCGTGTCCACCATGGGGGTCATCATGTCGGCGTAGGTACTCATGACATCTCTCCCTTTGCGCCATTTAGCTCTCGCCATCTAGCTCCGTTGCCGACGCGCTTAGCCTGTCACGCGACCGCGCGGTCCGTCAAGCACAGGCTCATTCGGCGCACTGTCGCCGGCATCGGTCGCAAGCACGCGGTAGAGGCGCAGCATCACGTCCTTCTTCGCAGCGGTCAGGCGTGGGTCGTGCCGGAGGGCCTCCTCCACGTCGTGTACGCCACCGGACCGCTCTTCCAGCAGGCCGAGTCGCGTGTACAGCGATTCCGGCTGCAGGTGAAGCACGGTCGCGACGGCCTTCAGCACGTCCGCGGACGGGCGGTACAGATCCCGCTCCACCTGGCTCAGATATGAGTCGGACACGTTCGCTAGCCGGGCCAGCTGACGAATCGAGAGGTTGGCGCGTTCGCGTTGCGCCCGCAGGAACTCACCAAGCTGGTGGTGTGGGCCGTCGCGCTTCACGCCTTGCAGGGTACCGTCTGTGCTTGGTGGGCCACGCACGGGGTTTCACCCAGCGTGCAGCGTCCCCGAGTTCCACGCCCGTCGGTCGTCAGGGCCCGGAATCGTCTGCCGTCGGCCGGCCGAGCCCGGCTCGCTCACCTGAGTCGGGCCCTTCGGCACTGGTGGCGACGCTCGACGGCGCCCTTGCGTCGTGATGTGCGCGAGGCGCAGGCGTGGCGCGGCCAACTCCCCGGAGGAGGGAGGGCTTACCGGAGTGGATGTCGGGTGTCGACGCGGCCTGGCTGCACATGGACCGGCCGATCGACCTCATGGTCATGAACAGGGCTTTTGGTTGGACCACCCGCTGGACTGGGACGCGGGAAGGTCATGGAGGAGCGCCTTGTCGCGCCCTCCCGCGGTTCAGCCAGCGGTCGTCGATTCGCACCTACACATCGAGCTTCTCGGGGTACGTCATGAAGCTGGCTCGTCCTTAGCGTCACACCCGGCTCCAGATCATCCAATAGCGAGGCCGGCGGCGCCTTCCCGGTGGGCACGTTAAGTCTGGTCTGACGCAGAAGCTCGCCGATGGGCGACGCGGGCACGGTCTGCGCGAGAGAGGCCGACGTAGTCCACGGATCGAGCCAAACATGTTGCGCCCCCTGATGGTGGCGCCGATGCCGTCGTGAACGCCGCTGCCACCGGGCGCCGGCGGCGACCCTGACCCTTGCGCAAGTGCGCGGTGCGCGGGCGCTGGGATGCCCGCCGCAGTCGGTTGAGCACATCCGGTCGGTTGGTGCCCGATGACCGATGGGTGGCTATGTTGTTCTCGACCCAAGGAGGCGTCCATGGTCGAGGTCAAGCCCATCCCCGATGGTTACCCGCGAGTAATTCCCTACCTTTCCGTCGAAGGCGCGAGCGCCGCGATCGACTTCTACACCAGGGTGTTCGGCGCACGGGAGCGGATGCGGATGCCGGCCCCCGGCGGCAAGATCGGACACGCGGAGCTGGAGATCGGCGACTCACTGATCATGCTGGCAGACGTGTTCCCGGACATGGGCGGCCAGACGCCGCAGGAGCTCGGCGGAACACCGGTCACTGTGATGGTCTACCTCGAGAACGTCGATGCAGTCTTCGACCGGGCGATCGCCGCCGGCGCAACCGTCGAGCGCGAGGTCCAAGACCAGTTCTACGGTGACCGGGCCGGCCAGTTTGTCGACCCGTTTGGGCACAAGTGGTTCGTGGCCACCCACGTCGAGGATGTCTCGCCGGAAGACATGGAGCGACGCGCTGCCGCTGCGATGGGCGGCTGACACTCACCTCGCCCTTCCTTGGCCCCCCTATGGGGTCGCGATCGACGTCAGGCCGCACCCTTCCTAACGGCCGCAACGAGGAGACCAGAAGCAAAGACGTTCTACACAATCGTGGAACTCGTCGGGACCAGTCCGAGTCACCGGAGAAGGCCGCCCAAACTGCTGTGTCCGGCGGGCTCGTTCGGTGCCGGTGCGGGGCAGCCTGTCCCCACGGTCGCCCGCGACTGCCTCATCGCGACAGAGCCGCCGCTCCCGTTTCGCTGCTGGACGTCCAGGCATGCCGGCCGGCTGCTGCGGTCGCGGCGTTGCGGACAGCGCCGCCGTGCAGGGCCAGCGCCGCATCGAGACCGCTTGCGAGGACGCGGAACAGCCAGGACGGGCTCAGCGGCCGGGGCGCGCGGGGCGGCACGCGCGAAGACCCGGCGGCAGGCACCCGGCGCCCCGTGGGCGTGGCACCGCTGACTGTCGGTAGCCCCGCTGCCCGCCACCCGCGGAAGCCGCCTTCCAGGTCGGTGGCCAAGCTGACGTCGACATCGAGCAGAGCGGCAGCCGCGAGGCTAGACGTGTAGCCCTCGTTGCAGACGACAACGACCCGATGGTCTTGTGCGGCGTCCGGTATTCGCGCGCCGCTGCCAGGGTCGAGCCGCCATTCCAGGACGTTGCGCTCCAGGATCAGCGAGCCTGGGATCTCGCCCTCGATCCGGCGGTGAGCGACCGGCCGGATATCGACCAGTAATGCCCCGGATTGGTATGCGTCCCACGCCTGCAGCGGAGTCAGGCGCTGCAGGCGCTGCCGCGCTGCCGCGAGCAGGTCGTCGACGGAGGACCGGGATCGAACCAGACCCAGGGAGTCACCCAACGTCGCTCATCTGCCAGCCGGGTGTTGTCGACACCTGCCGTCGGAGGGCCGTGAGGCCGCGTGGGCCAGACGCGTAATAGGTCATCTCTCGCAACGGCGGGGAATAGGCATGAATGCTCACCGCGGGGGTTCGACGGGCATTGGCGACGTCATGGACGACGCGTGGCGGAACCCAAACCGATTCCCCGGCGGGGATCACCGAACGGATTTGCTGGCCAGCCGGGCGGACCCGGACCTCGACCAGCGAACCGGCAACAACGGTGTACGCCGCCCCCGAATCACCATGGTCGTGTAGGGCCGTCCCTTGGCCGACCGGCCAGGTTTCCAGCCAGACGTCCAAGTTGTCGTCGCCGTGCAGCTGGGCCCACCAGCGGGATTCGGGCGGAAAGCGGAGCAGGGGACGCCATCGGCCGGTATCGGCGGATATCCGTCGGACGACGGTGACGAGTTCGTCGATGTCGAGGGGGCGTGTGGGCACGCCGTATTGCGCGAGCACGGGAATGTCCTTTCAGCGGGCGGTGCAGCAACAGCGATGGGGCCTCTGGCCCGGATGCGTCGCGCTCAACAACCGCAGGAAAGGACACGCTGGAGGTCGATGTGCAACCGGTGCACCAGAGACACGCCGCCAGCGGACATGTCTTCTTTGTACCACTCTGATGGGGAGTTTGTCGACTGTTCCGGTCGGAAAGATAGGGCACGCGCAGGAGATGTCACGGACGGAACGCGGAAGGGAGCCGGGGAGACGAGCCGGGCACGCGCAGCCGGGGCACGCCGAGCTGGGCGCGTCCCCGGCTTGCGCACGAGCGGGTTGCCGGTTGCGAGGAAGGGTTCAGCAGCGGTAAGGGTCGGGGTGATAGACGTCGCCCCCAGTGGTCGGCGGATCGAAGTAGTAGCGCCCGCCCCTCGGGGGCGGCTTGATTGCGCCGCTTTGAAGCCGGCACAGCGCGTCGACCAGGGCGTCGAGATCTTCGTGCGTGTTGTAGAGCGCGAGGGACGGGCGCACTGTCGTTTCCACACCGAACCGGCGCAGGGTCGGTTGCGCGCAATGATGGCCGGCCCGGACGGCAATGCCTTCCGAGTCGAGCGCGGCTCCGACGTCCTCGGTGCGCTGGCCGTCCAGGACGAACGACCAAATCGCTGCTTTGTTGGTGGCGGTCCCGACCAGGTGCAGCCCGGGCACCCGTTTCAGTTCTTCCGTGCCGTACTCGAGCAGTTCATGTTCGTGCGCCGCGATGGCATGCAGGCCGAGCGATTCGACGTACTCGATGGCTGTCCCCAGGCCGACGGCGTCGGCAATGCTTCCAGTGCCGGCCTCGAACCGAAACGGTGGTGGCTGGAACAGCGTCCTCTCGTGCGTGACGTCAGCGATCATGCTGCCGCCACCCTGCCAGGGCGGCATGTCCGCCAAGACATCCGCCTTGCCGTACAGGACACCGATGCCAGTCGGGGCGAAAAGCTTATGCCCGGAGAAGACGAAGAAATCGCAGTCGAGCTCCTGAACGTCGACCTTCAGGTGCGGAACGGACTGCGCCCCGTCGATGAGCACACGCGCCCCCGCCCTATGCGCGATCTCGACCATCTCGTGCACGGGAGTGACTGTGCCGAGCGCATTGGACACGTGCGTAAATGCCACGAGCCTGGTCTTGCGGGTGACCAGCCGGTGGTACTCGGACAGTATGATCTGCCCGCTGTCGTCCACCGGCGCCACCTTGAGGGTCGCACCTGTCGCATTGCAGAGCATCTGCCACGGAACGATGTTGGCGTGATGCTCCAGCCAGGTGATCAGAATCTCATCACCTGCACCGACGTTCTTCTTCCCCCACGCATTGGCGACCAGGTTGATGGCCTCGGTCGTTCCGCGTACCCAGACAATCTCGCCGCTGTCGGCGGCGTTGAGGAACCGCGCAACCTTTTTCCGAGCGTCCTCGTAGGCATCCGTGGACCGGGCGGCGAGCGTGTGTGCCGCCCGGTGCACATTCGAGTTCTCGTGCTCGTAGTAGTAGGCGAGCCGGTCGATGACCGGCTGCGGCTTCTGCGTCGTCGCGGCGTTGTCGAGCCAGATGAGCCGCTTGCCGTGTACCCGCTCCTGCAAGATCGGGAAGTCACTGCGCAAGAGGTTGGCGTCGAATGGGCGCGGTTCGTCAGGCCGGGGCTCCAGAACAGGGCGAAACTCCAGCACGTCCAGCCCGGCTGGTGGCGCAGGCGCGCTGCCGCTCGGAGTGCCAGCAGGCGACGCGCCGCTCGGAGTGCCAGCAGGCGACGCCCCACCCGGAGAGCCGCCAGGTGCGGTGAGGTCGACCGGGACGCCGCCGAGGTCCAGGACGGGTTGCGACCCCGCGGGCATCCCCGGAACTGCGGGGACCCCGGGCACCCCCGGAACAGCGGGGACCCCCGGAACAGCGGGGACCGGCGCTCCCGATGGTGCCGGCGGGAGCAGGGTCGTGGGTCCGATGAGGGGGACCGACGGGGGCACGGTCGGAAGGCCCGGCGGCAGGCCCGGCGCGTGGTAAGGCACGGCTCCCGCAGCGGCTGCCGGGTGGACCGCCCCCGCGGTGACGGACCCGAGGTCAGGCGTCGCCGTTATCGCCGTGGGGTCGACCGACCCCGCTTCCGACGGCGCCTGGAGAGCACCCGGCGGCGCCTGGAAGAAGGCATTCGCCAGCTGGGTGAGGTAGGCCAGGTCGGGCGCGTACGCACCGTGAGCGGGACTGGGATGCGCACTGGCCGGCGCACCGGCTGGGATCGGCTCAGGCGTAGTCATGGTAGTGGCCGACCTCGACCTCCTCGAGGGCAGCGACCGCGTCCTCAGAGTGGACGGCCACCGAGCAGTAGAGCGTCACGAGGTAGGAGGCCACGGCGCTCAGGTCGATGCCCATGAACCGCACCGACAGGCTCGGCTGCACCTCCCCGGGCACGCCGGGTTGAAAGAGGCCCACGACGCCCTGCTTCTCAAGGCCGGTGCGCACGAGCAGGATGTTCGTGGTGCCGTTCTTGCCGCCGGTCACCTTGAGCTTGTCCGATGGAATGATCGGGACTCCGCGCCAGGTGATGAACTGCGCGCCGAAGAGGCCCGTCACGACCGGCGGCACCCCCCGCCGTGTGCACTCCCGGCCGAATGCGGCGATGGCGCGCGGGTGCGCGAGAAAGAAGGACGGCTGCTTCCAGACCAGTGCGAGCAATTCATCGAGGTCGTCGGGCGTCGGGGCGCCGGCGCGGGTGGCGACCCTGAAGTGGGGGGATACCTGGTTGAGCAAACCGTAGTCCGTGTTGTTGATCAGCTGGTCGTCCTGGCTCTCCTTGACCTTCTCGATGGTCAGGCGCAGCTGCTCGCGGACCTGGTCGTGCGGGAAGTTGTGGATGTCGGTGACCCGCGTCTGAACCTCCAGCACGGCGGTCACGGCATTGAGCACGTACTCGCGCGGGTCCGGCGCGTAGTCCACGAAGCTTTCCGGCAGGGCGGGGGAGTCGTCGGTGGGGCTGCACTCGACACCGTCGGCGATGACTTCCGGGCCGTCCGCGACCCGGTTGACGCGGTACGAGCCGGCTTCCACCGGCTGCCAGGGCAGGAGATTGGCCAGCCACCGGGGCGTGATCGCTGACCACTGCGGTGCGGACTTCGTGGTGTTCGAGAGCAGGGTCGCGGCGGCCTCACTGAGCGTGCGCCGGACCTCGGGGGCTTGTGGAGAGGGCTGCGTCATGGTGCTTCATTCCTCTTGTGCGGGGGCTGGCGCCGGTCGAGCCGGGGAGTCGAACTTATCAGCCCGACCGATTTTGTCGGGATAGCACGTGGAAACCGCTTTCGACTTGACGACCGCCCGGGGCGGCCGTGCCGGGTCACAACGGGAGGACCGGCCCGCATCCAGGCGCTCATGCCGCCCTCGACGTTGACTGCCTGACGCCCCGACCGGACGAGCATCATTGTCAAGGGACATGCCGAGACCGCGTGCCGGCCTTGCAGATGACCACCCGGCGGGGCGGCGGCACCCAGGATGCTGGCGGCAATGGCGGCCCGGTAGCCGGCTGCCTGGCAGTGCACCCATACCTCGACAGGGGGGGCCGGTATTTCGTCGAGGCGTTGGCGCAACTCATCCAGCGGCACGGGGAGGGCACCCGCGACTTGCCATGCGCGCCGCTCCTCGTCCCGTCGCACGTCGAGCACGACGACGTCTTGCTCCCACCGGGCTGCGGCGAGCGCGGCGAAGTCGGCGGTGGGAAGAGACGCAAGCCCGTCCCTAGAGGCTGTCGCGCAAGTGGTCGGGCCGGCGTCAGATCGAGTAGTCGTCGACCTCCCACATCCCGAGCGTGGGCATGTTCAGGGGTTGCCGCTCGATGTGCCCGGTGACGTCGGCCTCGAGGCGGTCCACCCGGGACAGCAGGGACTTGACGGCAGCTCCCACAGGATCCGTTTCCGAGGCATCCTCGGATCGAGTCTCGCCGGCCAGCCCCCTTCGCGCGATCACCTGGCCGGGGACGCCGACCACGACCGACCCGTCCGGGACTGACCGCAGCACGACAGAGTTCGCGCCGATCCGGCTTTCTGTACCCAACGTCACCGGGCCCAGGATCTTGGCACCGGCGCCGACGACGACGCGGTCACCTACGGTGGGATGTCGCTTCCCGTGGTCGGTGCTGATCCCGCCGAGCGTGACCCCGTGATAGAGGGTCACGTCGTCGCCCACCTCGGCCGTCTCCCCGATGACCACACCCGAGCCGTGGTCGATGAACAGTCGGTTCCCGATGCAGGCCGCAGGGTGGATCTCGACACCAGTAGCGCACCTGACCAGTTGGGACAAGGCGCGGGCGGGCAAGTACCGCCCGCGCCGCCACAGCCGATGGCTCAGCCGGTGCGCCCAGACGGCGTGCACGCCCGAGTAGCAGAGCGCAACTTCCCACCGGTTGCGGGCCGCGGGATCACGCGCGATTACCGAGTCGAGCTCGGCGCGCAGGCCGTCGAACATCACGCCTACATCCTCAGTCCGCCAGGTGGGCGAAGAGCGGGGTGCTCAGGTAACGCTCGCCGAACGAGGGGATGATTACGACGATGAGCTTCCCGGCATTCTCCGGGCGCCGGGCGACCTGGCCGGCAGCCCACAGCGCGGCCCCCGAGGAGATACCGACGAGCAGCCCCTCCTCGACGGCGGAGCGGCGCGCCAGGACCATGGTGTCCTCGTTCTCCACTTGGATGATCTCGTCGATGACGGACGTGTCGAGGATCTCGGGTACGAACCCGGCACCGATGCCCTGGATGGGGTGCGGGCCCTTCGCGCCGCCGGACAGCACCGGCGACGCGGCGGGCTCAACCGCCACGAGCCGCACCGACGGCTTGCGTTCCTTGAGCAACTGCCCGACGCCGGTGATCGTCCCGCCGGTGCCAACCCCCGAGACGACGATGTCGACCTGGCCGTCGGTGTCCCGCCAGATCTCCTCCGCCGTTGTGCGCCGGTGGATGTCAGGGTTAGCCGGGTTCGCGAACTGCTGCGGGATGAAATAGCGGCTGTCGGTCTTCGCGAGCTTCTCTGCGGCCGCGATGGCGCCGGGCATGCCCTCCGCGCCTGGGGTGAGGATCAGCTGAGCCCCGTAGGCCCGCAGCAGCAGCCGGCGCTCGACGCTCATCGTGTCCGGCATCGTGAGCACGCAGGGGAGCCCTCGGGCGGCGCACACCATCGCCAGCGCGATCCCAGTGTTGCCACTGGTCGGCTCGAGAACGATCGTATCCGGCCCGATCAGGCCGGCTTCCTGGGCGGCGTCGATCATCGACACGCCGATCCGGTCCTTCACGCTGTGCGCGGGATTGAAGAATTCGAGCTTGGCGACAACATCGGCCACCGCGTCAGGGAAGAGGTTCCGGATGCGGACCAGGGGCGTGTTGCCGATAAGTTCGGTGACGTCGTTGGCAATACGGGCAGTCATCCATCGTCCTTCCGCGGTGAGCCGGTCGTGCGGGCACGGTGGCCGGCGGGGCAGCTCGGGACGCGCCGCGAGCGGCGTTCCCTCCCATGTCTACCGGGAAAGTAGAGTACGCCTTTCCGGGAAGCCCAAGGGTCGGAACCAAGGATCCCACGTGCACGGCTGCCCTCCCGCCGCCCAGTCTGCCGAGGCGACTGCGAGCCGGCGCGGCGGGCGCGCGGGCCCCACCGCGGGATGTCGGCCGTTGTCGACAAGCCCGGTTGACATGAGCTCCCAGCCGGCATTTAGCTGTCCCGGGCCGGCCCGGACGGCCGCTCCTTTCACCCACCGCTCGCAGGGGGTATCGCGCGATGTCGGTCACCGACGATCTGCTTGTCAACGCCCGTCGCTACGCAGAGACCTTCGACAAGGGCGAGCTGCCTCTCCCGCCCGCCCTCGGGGTCGCTGTCGTCGCCTGCATGGATGCGCGGCTGCACGTGTACGGCCTGCTCGGACTGGAGGAGGGCCAGGCGCACGTCATTCGCAACGCCGGCGGGGTGGTGACGTCCGACGAGATCCGGTCGCTGGCGATCAGCCAGCGGCTGCTGGGCACCAGCGAGATCATCCTCATCCACCACACCGACTGCGGCATGCTCACCTTCCGCGACGACGAGTTCCGGCAGAAGCTGCAGGCCGAGACCGGGATCAAGCCGGAATGGCCGGCGGAGAGCTTCGATGACCTGGATGCCGACGTGCGCCAGTCCATCGCCCGAATCCAGGCCAGCCCCTTCATCCCCCGCACCGACCAGGTCCGTGGCTTCGTCTATGACGTGTTCACCGGGGAGCTTCGCGAGGTTGCCCGGTAGAGCCAGTGCCGGGGGTGCCGGCGTGCGGGGAGTGCCGGCCGTGGGGGGTGCCGGCCCTTGCGGGGTGGACGGCACCCCCGACGTCGACTGGTGCTGCGATCCGTCGCCGAGTTCAGCCGGCCTCGACGGCGTTCTTGATGGCATTACCGAAGGCGTCGGCACCCTTGCGAGCGGAGCGCGCGGCCAGGGGCGCCAGCAACTTGCCCAGCCCGTGCCCCTCAAGTTCATTGAAGAGCGTGACGCGTGTGGCACCGTCGCCCACCGGGACCAGGTCGTAGCCGCCGTTCGGAACCGTCAGCATGTTCTTCGAGGTCTCTCGCCAGCGGATCCGCCTCGGCGCCTCGAACTCCGTCAGCGTGAACTCACGTTTGGTCGTCATCCCGGCGTCTTTGACGGTGCTCGTGTAGACCGTCCCGACCCCCGGGGGACCGTCCGTCGCCTTGCTGATTTCCTGCACGCGCTGGCTGAACTTCTTGTCGTTCTCGCCGTCCGCCAGGAAGGCGAAGACCTCCGTGATCGGGCGCTTGATCTCCGTGGTGACGTCGAAATGGCTTGTCATCCGGCGAGTGTGTCAGCGCGGACGCCGGGTGGGCAACGAAGCCGCCGACCCGTGCCGCGGTGAAGACCTGAATCGGGGTGGGGCCGGGATACACCCGGCCCCACCCCGATTCAGCAACGACAGCCGTCAGGAAGAACCCTTGCCGCTGTTGCCACCTGAGCGGCCCCCGTTCTGAGGGCCCTCGTCCGCACTGACTTGGTCGTGAGCGCCTTGAGTCGGCGGCAGCGCCTCGCTGGGCGGCGGCTCGACCGGTGCAGCCGGCGCGGCATCGAGGGCTTCGGGTACCTCGCCTACCTGCGCCGCCACCTCGCCCACCTCAGCGGCTTGGGCTTCGGCGGCCTCTGCTTCGGCGGCCGCCTCGGCCGCCTCGACGGCAGCGGCGGCCTCGGCGATTGCTGCGTCGCCCGTGTCCGCCGGTGCTACCGGTGCCTCCGCCGGCGCCACGGGGGCCGGGGGCGGGAAGGCGGCGTAGCTGTCCTGGAGCGGGTCGAGCGCGGGTGCGGCCTTCTTGCCCCGGAGCCGCATGACCACGGCGCCGGCAGCCAGTCCCACCACGACGAGGAAGAGCAGGCGCCGGCCGCGCTTCTTCTTTTTCGGCTCGACCGTGTCCTTGCGGGCGCTGGCTTCACCGATCACGACGCCCGCTTCGAAGGCCTCCTTGGCCGCCTTCTTCCCGGTGCGACCGGCGATGATCACGGTCTCCTTCTCGCCGACGAAGGCGGACTTGGCCGCGCCCTTCCCCGCCTTGGCCGCGCTCTTTCCGACCTTGCCTGCGGCCTTCGCCGCCCGCTTGGCCGCCTCCTGCTCAGCCCTCAACGCGACCTTGGCCGCCTTCCTAGAGGTCTGTCCGCCCACTACTGCCGCCTTCCCGGCTCCTGCCGCTTTACCCTTTGTCTCACTCACCTTCGTGCCCACACGGGCCCCCGTGGTGGCCCCGGCAGCGTATGCCTTCACCGCCTTGCGGGATCCCTTCGCCCGCTCGGTCGCGGTTGCCCGTGCCCCGGCGGCCTGGGCCGACGCCTTGCGAGCGGCCCGCCTCGCGCGCCGGCGTGCCCTGCAGCGGAGCTGGGAGATCTGCTGCTCCGCGTCCCGGACCGCCGACCCGGCGTCGGTGAGCCCTCGGGGGAGGTTGTCCTGGGCCTGTCCGAGCGGCTCTACGGCTGCTTGCACCGTCTCCAGCGTGGCGGTTGTCGACTTCCTTCGTCCCATGACATCCCTCCGTACCCACGAGCGGCGATCCCCGCAGCGGAACCCAACCTCTCATGCGTCGCCATACGATTGCGCGAAGGGCGGGCGCAAGAGCACCTGCCGCAGGATCGAGCGGTGGGATCCCGGCGCGCGGCGCCGGCGGCGGGAGGGTCATGGCCGAGCAGGTGTACGCGACGCTGCACACAAGTGCCGGGGACATCGAGGTGCGGCTGTTTCCCGACCAGGCCCCGAAGACCGTGCGGAATTTCGTCGGGCTGGCCGACGGCACGCAGGAGTGGCGGGATGCCGGCACCGGCCAGCGACACCAGGGCCGCCCCCTCTACAGTGGAACGATCTTCCATCGGGTGATTCCCAACTTCATGGTCCAGGGTGGAGACCCGCAGGGCACCGGTCGGGGGGGTCCCGGCTACCAGTTCGAGGACGAGATCCATCCAGAGCTCACCTTCAGCCGTCCCTACCTGCTGGCGATGGCCAACGCGGGGCCGGGCACGAACGGCTCGCAGTTCTTCATCACCGTGGCCGCTACCCCGTGGCTCAACCGCAAGCACACGATCTTCGGTGAGGTAACCGCGGGCCAGGAGTTCGTGGACGCCATCGCGGCGGCTCCCACCGGCGCGGGCGACCGTCCCAGACAAGATGTCGTCATCGAGTCGGTCACTGTCGAGCGTCGTGGTTGATGAGCAACCTCCTGCGGATCGAGTGACGGGCGAGGAGGCCGGCTCGTCCGGGCCGCAGCCTGCGCCGGAACCCGCTCCGTCGTACTGCTACCGGCACCCCGACCGCGAGACCTACGTGTCCTGCGTGCGGTGCGGACGGCCGATCTGCCCGGACTGCATGCGCCCGGCCGCTGTCGGCTACCAGTGCCCCGAGGAGGTCGCCGAGGCCCGCAGTGTCACCAACCGCGTCAGGACGCCGCTCGGGGCACGGCAGGGGGCGCGATTCACCGGATGGGTCACGCCGTCCCTGATCGGGTTGTGCCTCATCGCGTTTCTGCTGGAAGGGTTCCCCGTAAACGGGCTGACCGCGAACACCACCAACGCATTCACGGCCAGGTTCGAGCTCCTGGGGTTCGGCTACATCCAGAGTCAGGGGCAGCTCCAGCCGATCGGCCTCGTGACCGGTGACGAGTACTACCGTCTGATCTCCGCCGCGTTCCTGCACGTCGGCATCCTGCACATCGCCTTCAACATGTTCGCCCTCTACATCTTGGGCACTCCGTTAGAGCGGATCTTCGGCTGGCCCCGCTACCTCGCACTGTGGGTGACGTGCGCTGTCGGCGGGAACACGCTTGTGTACCTGGTGGAGGGAGTCGACGCCAACGGAGTCGGCGCGTCCACGGCGATCTTCGGTCTGTTCGTGCCGTACTTCCTGGTCGCGCGGCGGGCAGGGGCGGACACGACTCAGATCGTCGTACTGATCGGGATCAACCTCGTCTTGTCGTTCCTGCCCGGATTCAACATCAGCTGGTTGGGGCACCTGGGCGGGCTGGCGACCGGCGCCGTACTGGGCGTGGTGTTCGTCTACGTCAAGGACCGCAGGGGCTGGATCCACATTCCCGTCGCGTTGGCCTTGTGCGGGGCGTTCTTCCTGGGTGCAGTGCTCAAGACCGACGCGATTCGTAGCGGACCCTCATCGGCTGTCGTCGTCACCGTCCCCGGTGACACGCCCGTCACCGGGGACGGCGGCACTACCGTCACCAGCGGCATTGCCGGAGAGCCGTCGTCCGGCCCGGGTCCGTAGCCGCTCCAGGCCGTCGGCGACCACCTGCGGATCGGCTCCGAGCATGCGTCGCGACAAGACAACGAGGTGGTCGCGCGCGCCGCCGTCCTCGTCGGGCAAGAGCACGTCGAGCTCCAGGCTGCGCAGGCCCACCAGCCCGCGGCGGTTGACCGACCGCGCGGATATCCCCGCCACGGCCGCCCACGGCACGGCCGTCCGGTGCATGCCGTCCAGAATCGTGACCGCCTGGGCGTCCGCGCGCAACGTCGGGCGCATCAGGGCGTCGCGCCCGGCCAGCCCCAGTGCGCCCGCGCCCACAACCAGGACCAGCAGCCGGCCGGGGCGGTCGAGATTGCCGGCGAGGCCGAAGGCGAAGACGCCGGCCGCCACCAATACGTACGCGCCGACCCGCCACCACGGCGGCTCGCAGACGAGCACCGGCGCGTTCTCGTACCCGGACGGCGAAGGGTTCAGGCGCACCGCTCCCGGCTTTCTTGGCACACTAACCACATAAGGCCACGTTTCCACCGGGCCGCGAAGTTGCCGGCGGGGCGGGCCGCAGGCAGGGCGGGCATCTGCACAGCCCGACAAGAAGAGGAAGGTTCATCGTATGCGTGACGCCGTCATCGTGGAGGCCGTCCGAACCCCGATCGGGAAGCGCAACGGTTCCCTGAAGGGCTGGCACCCGGTCGACCTGTCCGGTCACGTCCTTCAGGCGCTGGCCGCCCGCACCGGCATCGACCCCGCTGTCGTCGACGACGTGGTCTGGGGCTGTGTCACCCAGACAGGGGAGCAGGGTTTCAACATCGGACGCAACGCCGTGCTGGCGGCGGGCTGGCCCGAGTCGGTGCCGGGCACCTCGGTGGACCGCCAGTGCGGGTCCAGCCAGCAGGCACTGCATTTCGTCGCCGCCGGGGTGATGTCGGGCCAGTACGAGGTCGCCGTCGCCGGTGGTGTCGAGGCGATGAGCCGCGTGCCGATGGGCGCCACCGCCGCCCCGGGAATGCCGTTCGGACCCAAGGTCATGGAGCGGTACAACGTCGTGTTCAACCAGGGCATCGGCGCCGAGATGATTGCCGAGCGGTGGGGGTTCACCCGTCGCCAGATCGACGAGTTCTCCCTCGCGTCCCATGAGAAGGCCGCCGTGGCGATCGACGACGGTCGCTTCCGCGACCAGATCGTGCCGGTACCGGTCACCGACGAGGACGGCACGCAGCGCACCTTCGACACCGACGAAGGCGTGCGGCGCGGCGGCACGGTGGAAGCTCTCGGTGCGCTGAAGACACCGTTCAAGCCCGACGGTGTCGTCACGGCCGGGAACTCATCGCAGATCAGCGACGGCGCGGCCGCTCTGCTGGTCACGACCAGTGAGAAGGCAGCGGAGCTCGGGCTGCGCCCGCTCGTGCGGTTCCACACCGGTGTGCTGGCGGCCGACGACCCGATCATCATGCTGACCGCGCCGATGCCGGCGACGCGCAAGGCGCTGCAGCGTTCGGGGCTGAGCCTCGACGAGATCGGCGCGTTCGAGGTCAATGAGGCGTTCGCGCCCGTTCCGATGGCCTGGCTCGTGGACATCGGGGCCGAGGAGAAGACCCTGAACCCCAACGGCGGGGCCGTAGCGCTGGGTCACCCGCTCGGCGGGTCGGGCGCGCAGATCCTGACTCGCCTCGTGCACCACATGCGTGACAACGACATCCGGTACGGGCTGCAGACCATGTGCGAGGGCGGCGGGATGGCCAATGCGACCATCCTCGAGCTGATCTGACAGGTTCTGCGGTTTCGTCCCGCGCTGAGGCTTCGCGTCCGCGGGCGGTGCGTCCTGAGGCCGGCTGACCACCGGTCTCGGGGCGCCCAGTCCGAGTTATCCACCTTGTGGACAACGCTTGTGGACAAATGCCAGGCGTGTAACTACCGCGCTGTAAGCTCGCGGGAACCTGGCGGGACGCGCGCTGGAACCGGGCGGGACGCGCAGCGGGAGCCTCGCGGGCAGTCAGCGCCAGCGGGTCGCCAGGCCCAGCCCGCCGACCGCGAACCCGAAGCCGATGAGCAGGTTGAAGCCACCGAGGGAGTTCATGAACAGGGCCTCACCCTCGGAGAAGTAGTAGGTGAGCAGCCAGACGATGCTGATCGCGAAGCAAGCGAGCATCGCGGGGACGAGCCAGGGGCCGCTGTGCGCGGAACTCTTCTTGACCTTGACGGGTTGCGGGCGCGGCGTCGTGCTCTTCTTCGGCTTGCGCCGCCGGGATTCGGGCACGTCGCTCTCCTGTTCTGGGGGCGCCGGTCGCGCGGGACTCAATCTATGAGCGCAGTATCGGCCGACACCCCAGACGGGTGAATCGGAGCGCGTCCGGCGAACAGGCAACAATGGGCCCGTGCCCCCATCGGCATACGGGACGAAGCCCTGGCTGTCCTCCTACCCGCCCGGTGTACCGGCTGACGTCGACATCCCCGATGTCCCGCTCACCGGGCTGCTGGATGCCGCCACTGCAAACCACCCGCACAGTCCGGCGCTGACGTACCTGGGCCGCCGCTTCACCTGGGCAGACCTCGACGCCGAGGTCAATGCCTTCGCCCGGGGACTGACCGGGGCCGGAGTCGGCCACGGCGACCGGGTGGCCGTGCTCCTGCCCAACTGCCCGCAGAACGTCTTCACGTTCTGGGCGGCCCTGCGGATCGGCGCCGCTGTCGTCGAGCTGAACACGCTGTCGCCCGCCCCCGAACTGCAGGGCCAACTCGCCGACTGCGGGGCGCGCATCGTGGTGACGCTCGACCGGGCCTATGACCGGGTCGCGCAGGTGCGTGACAGCGGGGCGACCGAGATCACCGATGTCGTCGTCGCGTCCATGACCGAGTACCTGCCGCTCCTGGACCGCATCTCGCTGCGCTTGCCGCTGCCTGGGGCACGCCGGACCCGGCGTGGCATCACGGCACGCATCCCGAAGGCACCGGGAATTCATTCCTTCCGGTCCCTGCTTGGCGATCAGAGCCCGCCGCCGCAGCCGCCGGTCGACCCGCAGGCTCCGGCCGTCCTGCAGTACACGAGCGGCACCACCGGCGCACCGCGCGCGGCCGTCCTGTCCCATCGCAACCTGGTCGCCAACGCCATGCAGTGCCGAGCCTGGCTCCCGCAGCTGAGCGAGGGCTCCGAGTGCGTCGTGGCCGTGCTCCCCCTCCACCACGTGTACGGGCTCATGCTCAGTCTGATCTATCCCACCGCGATGGCCGCGGCGGTGCTCCTGCTCCCGCGCTTCGACCTCGAGGAGCTCTTGGATGTCATCGACGACCATCGGCCGGGCCTGCTGCCTGCCGTACCCCCCATCTTCCGGGCGATCGTCGACGATCCCCGCAGTCGGTTGCACGACCTGTCCTGCCTGCGGCTGGGCCTGTCCGGGGCGATGCGGCTGCCGGTCAGCGTCGCCGAGCGGTTCGAGCGGCTCGCGGGGTGCCCGGTCGTGGAGGGGTACGGGATGACCGAGACGTCGCCGGTCACACACGTCAACCCGATCCCAGACGTTGCCCGAACAGCGCGAGCTGACATCCCCGCGGACGTCGCGGCGTCCCAGGAACCGGCGAACGAGCAGCCGCCGGCGGAGCGAACGCCGTCCATCGGCCTGCCCGTCCCCTCGACCGAGGCCCGCATCGTGTCGCTGAACGACCCGACAGTGGAGATGGCGGTGGGGCTGCCGGGGGAGCTGGCGATCTGCGGTCCGCAGGTGTTCTCCGGCTACTGGCGGGACGAGGAGGAGACCCGCCGCGTACTCCACGACGGCTGGCTGCTCACCGGCGACGTAGCGCGGATGGAGCCCGACGGCTTGTTCTACCTGGTCGACCGCAAGAAGGATCTGATCATCTCCGGCGGCTACAACGTCCATCCGGCCGAGGTGGAGGCCGTGCTCCAAGAGGTGCCGTGGGTCCGGGAGGTCGCCGTGGTCGGCGTCCCCGACCGCCACCGGGGCGAGACGGTCAAGGCGTTCGTCGTCGCCGACGACGCCGCCCTGGCCCTGGCCGGGATCGAGACGCCCGCCGACGCCGCCGGGGCCCTCATCGAGATCGCCGAAGGGCGGCTCGCGCCCTACAAAGTGCCGCGGTCGGTGGAGTTTCGAGCCGAGCTGCCCCGAGCCGGGATAGGCAAGATCGCGCGTCGGGTCCTGCGGGCCGAAGAGATCGCCGCAGCCAGGCCCGCCGACCGCGCCGCCGCCGTCTTCGGCGAGCCCGATCTGGACATGCTCGCCGCCGGGCTGCCCGGCCGGCTCGGGGGAACCGCACCGGTTGCCGACGAGGAATGGGATGCGGAGGACCCGGGAACCGATCCCGGGCTCCGCTCCTACAGCGACTCCGACACCGACCAGCCGCAGCGCTCTCCGGCGGCAATGATGGAGCCGGAAGTCGACGGCGTGGAGGGGGAGCGGTGACCCGGATCCTGGTGGTCGACAACTATGACTCGTTCGTCTTCAACCTCGTGCAATACCTCGGCCAGCTCGGCGCGGAATGTGTCGTGCGGCGCAACGACGAGGTCGCCGTCGACGAGCTGGCGGCCCTGCGCGTCGACGGGGTGCTGATCTCACCGGGTCCGGGTGTCCCGGAGGCGGCCGGCGTCAGCGTGGCGCTTGTTCGCGAGTGCGCGCGCCGGCGCGTCCCGTTGCTGGGGGTGTGCCTCGGTCACCAGGCGATAGGCGTGGCGTTCGGCGGCGTCGTCCACCGCGCCCCGGAGCTGCTGCACGGCAAGGTGAGCCTCGTGACCCACGACGGGTCCGGTGTGCTTGCGGGGCTGCCCAATCCTTTCCCGGCGACCCGCTACCACTCGCTGGCTGTCGAGGAGCACACCCTCCCGCCCGACATTCTCGTGACCGGGCGGACCGCCGGTGGGGTGGTCATGGCGATGCGGCACCGGCTGCTGCCCATCGAGGGCGTGCAGTTCCACCCGGAGTCGGTGCTCACGCAGGGAGGGCACATCATGTTGGGCAACTGGCTCGACGAGTGCGGCGACCCGACCGCCCGCCCGCGTGCGGAGGCCCTGGCGGCCGAGGTCGAGGTGCTGCGGGCGGCCGCCTTCGCCTAGCTTGGCTAGGTTGGGCGACTCGAAGTGCGTGACGATCGCCGGGGGTCATCAGAACGCGGCGAGACTGTGGGTGAGAACGCGCGTGATCGCGGATTGCGGCGGCAGCTTTTGCCATGCTGCGGGGTCGTCGCACGGCTGCGTCCGACCGTGGAAGCCGCCTCCGGCGAAGACAGCGCGCAGGTAGTCGACGAAGTGCTCCTCGATACCGGGCATGCCGCGCACCCGGAAGTCCGCGGCCGGGTCGGGCAGCAGCAGGTGATACGGCTCGCCGCCGCTGTACGCGGACTTGGCGAACTCGTCCGGCGCGAGAAACCAGGTGTGGTCCCAGCGGCGTTGGACGGCACCGTCATCCGTCATCGGGACGACCACTAGCGGGTCTTCGTCGCCGAGCAGTGCGAGATCCGGCGCCTCGTCGCGATCCGGGCGGAAGGCCGCGGCCAGCTGGTCCTCGTGCTGCATCCAGTTGACACCGCCGACGATCTCGTAGAAGGCGTGGAGTGACAGGGGAATCGGGCCGACCGCATCTTCGAAAGCAGCGAGGCGGCGGGTCGTGGCGTCGTCGGGCGGGACGTGTGCCTCGGCCGGGAACGCGAAGCGGTAACCCAGTGAAATCAATCGGCGGTGGACGGCGACCACGTTGGCCCGCACTCGGCGCATCGTGTCCCGGGCCACCTGCTGGCAGGCCGACAGCGCCGGCTCGTCCCGGCAGGCTGAACCGAGCGCGCGCATCTCGGCCCACACCCTCTGGTGCTCACCGGCGGCGTAGCGTCGCGGCCACATGGCGACGTCGGTGCCCGTTGGTGCGCCCGAGACATCCGGGGTCGCCGGC
>JADGOW010000034.1 GCA_017882765.1 Frankiaceae bacterium | reverse complement strand
GGGTGTGGCCGGGGTGGCATCCGCGCCGGCAGTGCGGCCCAGATACGGCAGGAGGCGGGGGCGCTCGTTCTGTAACAGGGTCAGAGGGTCGAGGTAGACCTGCCCCCGCAGGGCACCCCAATGCAGGCACGCTGCCTCCGGACACCCGGGGTGCCCCGGGTCCAGCAACCCGATGACGTCGCCTGCCCGCACCTGCTGACCGACGCGGACCGTAGCTCGGACGGGCTCGTACGTCGTGCGGATCTCGCCGGAGTCGACGACCACGACGCCGCGTCCGGCCAGTAGCGCCGCGAACCGCACGGTCCCCGAACCGGCGGAGTGCAGCGCTGTGCCAGGCGGCGCGGCGAGGTCCACGCCGCGATGCCCCGGCCCGTACGGGGATAGCGGTGGCACGAAGGGCCGGGTCACCTTGAGCCGCCCGGTGAGGGGGGCGCGCCAGCCGGCAGTCGGTGATGCCTGCCTGCCGATGCCGCGCACCTGCCCAGGCGGCCCCGGCTGCCCCGCCTGCCCTGCCCATGCCGACTGCCCCGCCACCCGCGGCGGCACGGCGTGGGCCCACCGCCCCGGCCACGTCGCCAGCAGCACGGCAAGGAGGGCGCCGAGGGTGAGGACCAACGCGCGCAGGCGTGAATCAGGCACGGGCACCTCCTCGGGTGGGCTGAAGGCGGACGGCCTCGCGCACACCCGAGACAATCCGGCGCTCCGCCCGCCCATGACATCCCGGCCCGACATCTGTGGACGTCGCTGTCCCAGCGGGACCGGTCTGTGGACGCCGACCCAGCGCCGGCGGCGTCGCGATACACTGCTCCCACGGCTCGCGTTTGCGTGTCGATTTCGCACGCCCCTTCACGGCTGCGTCCCGCAGGTTGCTGGTGCCGGCACCTGCTGGGCGAGGCCGGGTCGGGCCCATTGGTCCCGCAAACCTGCGGGTGGGCCGGCCGGGGCGTCAGGCGCCCTCAGGGGCGGACAACCGAGAACAGGGAGGCCGGGAAACGCACATGGCCGTCGTCACGATGAAAGAGCTGCTGGAAAGCGGCGTCCATTTCGGCCATCAGACCAAGCGCTGGAACCCGAAGATGAAGCGGTTCATCTTCACCGAGCGCAGCGGCATTTATATCATCGACCTGCAGCAGACCCTCACCTACATCGACCGTGCCTTCGAATTCATTCGGGAAACTGTTGCCCACGGCGGCACTGTCCTGTTCATCGGCACGAAGAAGCAGGCGCAGGAAGCAATCGAAGCGCAGGCGACCCGGGTGGGGATGCCGTATGTGAACCAGCGCTGGCTCGGTGGCATGCTGACCAACTTCTCCACCGTCTACAAGCGCCTGCAACGGCTCAAGGAACTCGAGGAGATCGAGCTCACCGGCGGTGACTCCGTTCGAACCAAGAAGGAGCAACTGGTTCTCTCCCGGGAGAAAGCCAAGCTCGAGCGCACGCTCGGCGGCATCCGGAACATGACCCGTACTCCGAGTGCCGTCTGGGTGGTCGACACCAAGAAAGAGCACATCGCGGTGGGTGAGGCCCGCAAGCTTGGCATTCCGGTCGTGGCGATCCTGGACAGCAACTGTGACCCGGATGAGGTCGACTACCCCATTCCCGGCAACGACGACGCGATCCGCTCGGTCGGCTTGCTGACCCGTGTCGTCGCCGACGGTGTGGCCGAAGGCCTCGTCGCCCGGGCCGGAGCGGCGCCCGACGGCGAGAAGCCCGAGGCGCGGGCGGAACCGCTGCCCGAATGGGAGCAGGAACTGCTCGTCGGCCAGCACGCCGAGAGTGCCGCCGGCGCGACGGCTCCCGGCGACACGGCCGGCGCGGCGGCTCCCGGCGACACGGCGGACGCAGCGGCGACCCGGGCGGCCGAGCCCACTGAGGCGACCCAGGCGACCCAGGCGACCGAGGCGGCTGGCCCGGCCGAGGCTGTGGGGACGCCTGAAACGCCCGAAACGGCTGAAACGGCTGAAACGGCCGAGCCACCTGCCCCCGCCGGCCAGGAGGGCGCCGACCAGCAGGCCGCCGCGCCCTGACAGCCGAACGCCCCCCCTGCTCTTCCCGCGGGGGGTCGGTGCGCGGCCACTGACGACGAGACCGAGAGTAGGGACATGGCTGAGGTAACCACCGAACTGATCAAGAGGGTTCGGCAGCTGACGGGCGCTGGCATGAGCGCCGTAAAGAAGGCCCTCGTGGACGCCTCCGGCGACGTCGACAAGGCCGTCGAGACCCTGCGTCTCAAGGGCGCCAAGGATGTCGGCAAGCGTGCCCAGCGCACCGCTGCCAACGGGCTCATTGCCGCTCACCTCGACGAGCCGGCCAACGTGTTGCTGGAGCTCAACTGCGAGACCGACTTCGTGGCGAAGACCGAGACGTTCCAGCAGCTCGCGGCCGACTTCGCCGCCCACGCTGCGAGCGGTGACCCCGCCGATGTGGCGGCGCTGCTCGACAGCGCGTTCGGCGGCGGGACGGTTGCCTCCGCGCTGCAGGATGCCGGTGCCGCGCTTGGGGAGAAGCTCGATCTTCGCCGCTTCGTTCGCTTCGCCGGGGAGCACGTCTCGTCCTATCTGCACAAGACGAGCCCCGACCTGCCGCCTGCGATCGGCGTCCTGGTCGAGCTGAGCGGCGAGGCATCGGTCGCGGGGAAGTCGATCGCCCAGCATGTCGCCGCGTTTGCGCCGCGCTTCCGCGCCCGGGAGGACGTCCCCTCCGAAACGGTCGACGCCGAGCGGCGCCTCGCCGAGCAGATGGCCCGCGACGAGGGCAAGCCCGAGCAGGCCATCCCCCGCGTCGTGGAGGGGCGGCTGGGCGGCTTCTACCGTGACTTCGTGCTCCTCGATCAGGCCTCGGCGCAGGACCCGAAGAAGACGGTGCGTCAAGTGCTGGCCGACGCCGGGGTCGATGTCGTGCGTTTCGCGCGCCTGCGGGTGGGCGAGGCCTGACGCCCGGCCGACCGGCCGTTGGGGCGAGACGGGAAGGGGCAGGTATGGAGCGGCAGGGCGCCACCGCCAACGTCGAGACCGCCGACGTCGACGCCGAGGACGCCGTGCCGATGGAGACGGCCCTGTCATCGCTCGATGAGTGTGCCGCCGAGGAGGCTGAGCCCCGGCGCCCCACGCCGCGATGGCCTCGGGTGCTGCTGAAGCTGTCCGGGGAGGCCTTCGCCGGCCGGGACGGGTTGGGCATCGACCCGGTCACCGTGCAGGCGATCTCCCGCCAGGTGGCGGACGTCGTCCGGACCGGCGTGCAGGTCGCCATCGTCGTCGGCGGCGGGAACATGTTCCGGGGTGTCGCCCTGTCCGAGCGCGGGATGGACCGGGCCCGGGCCGACTACATGGGGATGCTGGGCACGGTCATCAACTGTCTTGCGCTGCAAGACTTCCTGGAGCGCGAGGGGGTGGTGACCAGGGTGCAGACGGCGATCGCGATGGGGCAGGTGGCAGAGCCGTACCTGCCGCTGCGAGCGATCCGGCACCTGGACAAGGGCCGCGTGGTCATCTTCGGTGCCGGGCTCGGCGCCCCGTTCTTCTCCACCGACACCACCGCGGCACAGCGGGCTCTCGAGGTGAAGGCCAACGCTGTCCTCAAGGCGACGAAGGTGGACGGCGTCTACGACGACGACCCGCACCGCAACCCGGATGCCGTGAAGTTCACCGAACTCGCCTACTCCGAAGTGCTTGCCCGGGGGCTGCGGGTGATGGATGCCACGGCTATCAGCCTGTGCATGGACAACGATTTGCCAATCGTCGTCTTCGACCTGCTGACCGAGGGCAACATCTCTCGCGCCGTGCGCGGTGAGAGGATTGGCACGCTGGTGGACCGGACCGCCGACGCCGGTGCTGACCGTACGAATGCCCGGGAAGGGTCGCGGTGATCGACGAAACGCTCCTCATGGCCGAGGAGAAGATGGAGAAGGCCGTCAACGTCGCGAAAGAGGAGTTCGCAGGCTTGCGAACCGGGCGCTTCACGCCCCAGCTGTTCAGCAAGGTGCTCGTCGACTACTACGGCAGCCCCACACCGGTGAACCAGCTCGCCTCGTTCCACGCTCCCGAACCCCGAATGTGCGTGATTACTCCCTACGACAAGAGCTCGCTCGGCGCGGTCATGAAGGCCATCCGCGACAGCGACCTCGGCGTCAACCCGACCGACGACGGCCAAGTGATCCGGGTCGTCTTCCCGCAACTGACCGAGCAGCGCCGCAAGGAGCTCGTGAAGGTCGCCAGACACAAGGCGGAGGAAGCGCGGGTGAGCATCCGGTCGGTGCGCCGCCACGCCAAGGACGGCCTCGACCGTCTCATCAAGGATGGGCAGACCGGGGAGGACGAGGTGCGCCGCGCCGAGAAGGAGCTCGAGGACACCACCCACCGCTACGTGGTCGCCGTGGATGACCTGCTCAAACACAAGGAGAAGGAGTTACTCGAGGTCTGAGCCCCACCAGGTTCAGCGACTGATGTCGACCCCCCCGACGGCCGCCGGCGCCGGCGAGGTCCCGGCAGCGGCACAACCATCGCCCGGGTCGGGGGGGCGAAAGGCCCCTGGTCGCGCGGGCCGTGACCTGCCCGCGGCCATCGGCGTCGGCCTCGGGCTGGGGGGGCTCGTCCTGGTCACGCTCTTTCTCGCGCGGCCGGTCTGGATTGGCGTTGCCGCGGTGGGGCTCGCGCTGGGCACCTTCGAGGTGGTCCGCGCGCTGCACGGGCTGGGGCTGCGCCCGCCGCTGCTGCCGTTGTTGGCCGGCGCGGCAGCCATGATTACCACGGCCTACACGTGGGGCGCCGATGCCCTGGTGCTGACGCTGTTCGTCACCGTTGTCGGCACGGGACTTTGGCGGGCTTTCGGCGGGCCAGGCGACGTCTTGCGGGACGCCTCGTCCGGTACCTACTCTGCGATCTACGTCGGCTTCCTCGGCGGGTTCGCCGGCCTGCTGAGCATGCCCCCCGACGGCCCGCGGCGGGTCCTCGCCTTCATTGCCACCGTCGTGTGCAGCGACGTCGGCGGCTACGCCGCGGGTGTGCTGTTCGGCAAGCATCCGATGGCCCCCACCATCTCCCCGAAGAAATCATGGGAGGGCTTCGCCGGGTCGGCTGTCTCCTGCATGCTGGCCGGGGCCCTGTTCCTGTCTCTGGCGCTGCATGAGGCGGTTTGGAAGGGCATCCTGTTCGGTGCCGCCATGGTGTGCACCGCAACGTTGGGCGACCTGTGCGAGTCGCTGATCAAGCGCGACATCGGCATCAAGGACATGGGCAGCCTGCTGCCCGGCCACGGTGGGATCATGGACCGGCTCGACAGCCTGCTGGTCAGCGCGCCCGTGGCCTGGCTGCTACTGACCGCCTTCGCCCCGCCCGGATAGCGCTTGCCGGCCGCGTCCCACGCCGCACGGCTGCCCCCGTGCGCCCAGAGTTCTCCCCCGGGGGCTCTCCGCGCCTCGGGGCGCCCGCGGGGCCCCCTCGCGCGGGCGAGGCGTGCGACACTGGCAAGGGTGCCGCCCCTGCCTGACGCGCTGCTGCCACTGGTGCCTACCGGTCCTGCCGGCAGCACTGATGAGAGCTCCCGGGGCGCTCACCGTCGCTCGCCCCCCGCCCGGCCATCTCGCCACCTCGCCGATCTCGACCCGGCCGAGCGGCGGTCGGCCGTCGTCGCACTGGGCGAGCCCGCGTACCGTGCCGACCAGCTGAGCCGGCACTACTTCGCCCGCCTGTGCGCCGACCCGGGCCAGATGAGCGACATCCCGGCCGCGGGTCGCGAGGCCCTTGCCCGGCACTTCCTGCCCACCCTGCTCACGGTGGTGCGCGAGGCGTCCTGCGATGACGGCGCCACGGTGAAGACCCTCTGGCGCGGCGCGGGGGGCGCCCTCGTCGAGTCGGTGCTGATGGGCTACGCCGACCGGGCGACCGCATGCGTGTCCAGTCAAGCCGGCTGCGGGATGGGCTGCCCGTTCTGCGCGACAGGGCAGGGCGGCCTGACCCGCAACCTGTCTGCTGCTGAGATCGTCGAGCAGGTAGTCGCGGCGGCCCGGGTCGCGGCCCAGGGGCGGCTCTCCGGCGCCCCACCCCGGCTGAGCAACATCGTGTTCATGGGGATGGGGGAGCCGCTGGCGAACTACCGCGCGGTCCTGTCCGCGATCCGCACGTTGACGTCACCGCAGCCGCACGGGCTGGGCCTGGCGCAACGCAGCCTGACGCTGTCGACGGTCGGCCTCGTCCCGGCGATGCGCCGCCTCGCGGGCGAGGGCCTGTCCGTCACCCTGGCCGTGTCCCTGCACGCGCCCGACGACGAGCTGCGCGACACGCTCGTGCCGGTGAACCGGCGGTGGCCGGTGCGCGAGGTGCTCGCTGCGGCCTGGCGGTACGCAGGGGTGACCGGCCGCCGCGTCAGCATCGAGTACGCGCTGATCCGTGACGTCAACGACCAGCCTGAGCGTGCGAGTGCATTGGGCCGGCTGCTGCGCGGACGGCTCGCGCACGTCAACCTCATCCCGCTCAACCCGACACCCGGCAGCGTCTGGACAGCGAGCCGTCCCGGTCGGCAGCGCGAGTTCGTCGCCCGGCTGCGTGCGCTGGGCGTCCCGACCACGGTGCGCGATACCCGCGGCCGGGAGATCGGCGGGGCGTGCGGGCAGCTCGCCGGCGCCGAGCTGCCCGGGATCGGGCCGGCGACGCCCCGATCATGACGGACAATGGCCGGGTGACCGCGACCGCTGTGACCAGCGACAAGGGCCCGCGCGACGTCGTTCTGCTCGGTTCGACGGGCTCCATCGGCACGCAGGCCCTTGACGTGGTGCGGCGTAACCCCGACCGGTTCCGGGTCGTGGGGCTCGGCGCGGGCGGCGGGCGCGTCGGCGATCTGGCCGCCCAGGCACTGGAGTTCGGCGCGGAGGCTGTCGCGGTGTCGCGCGCGAGCGCCCTGGAAGATCTGCAGCTCGCCCTGTACGCGCACGCCCAGCGGCGGGGCTATGCCCGCGGGGAGTCTCGCCTCCCGAAGATCCTGGCCGGCCCGGAGGCGTCGGCGGAGCTCGCGCAGTGGCCCTGTGACGTCGTCCTCAACGGGATGACCGGCTCGGTGGGGCTGGTCCCGACGCTGGCGGCCCTGCGTGCGGGCCGCACGCTCGCGCTGGCCAACAAGGAATCCCTGATCGCGGGCGGTCCCCTGGTCACCCCGTACCTCGACCGCATCGTCCCGGTGGATTCCGAGCATTCGGCGCTGGCCCAGTGCCTGCGGGGCGGGCGGCTCGACGAGGTCGACCGGCTCGTCCTGACGGCCAGCGGCGGCCCGTTCCGGGGCAGCACCCGGGCTCAGCTCACCGCGGTGACGCCCGCGGATGCGCTGGCTCACCCCACCTGGAACATGGGCCCGGTCGTGACGGTGAACTCGGCCACGCTGGTCAACAAGGGCTTGGAGGTCATCGAGGCACACCTGCTGTTCGGCGTCCCGTACGAACGCATCGACGTGGTCGTGCACCCGCAGTCGCTGGTGCATTCGATGGTGGAGTTCACCGACGGCTCCACGCTCGCGCAGGTCAGTCCGCCGGACATGCGCCTGCCCATCGCACTGGCCCTCGGCTGGCCGCACCGGGTACCGCAGGCGCAGCCGCCGATGGACTGGAGATCCCCGCAGACTCTCACCTTCGAACCGCTCGATCAAGCCGCGTTCCCTGCGGTTGGGCTGGCCCGCGCGGCCGGCATCGCAGGGGGCACCGCGCCCGCCGCCTACAACGCCGCGAACGAAGAGGCGGTGGCCGCCTTCCTTGCCGGGCACCTCCCGTTCCTGTCGATCGTTGACACGATCGCGGAAGTCCTCGACCGGTTACCGCTTCGGGAACGCCCGACAGTGGCCGACGTGTTGGACGTAGAGAGTGAGGCGCGGCGCCTGGCTCGAGAGCGGATAGGAGTGGCGGCGTGACCCAAGCCCGCTCGGGAGGTGCGCCGTGACCGCCCTCGGCATCGTCGCGTTCGTGGTGGCCCTACTCCTGTCGGTGATGCTGCACGAGTTCGGGCACTTCGCGACGGCAAAGCACTACGGCATGAAGGCGACGAAGTTCTTCGTCGGGTTCGGCCCGACGTTGTGGTCGCGGACGAAAGGGGAGACCGAGTACGGGGTCAAGGCGATCCCCGCCGGTGGCTTCGTCAAGATCATCGGAATGACGCCGCTGGAGGAGGTCGACCCAGGCGACGAGGAGCGGGCCTTCTACAAGCAGCCGGCCGGCCGTCGTGCGGTCGTGCTGGCAGCCGGCTCGGCCATGCACTTCCTCATCGCGATCGTCCTCATTCTGGGCGTCGTTCTCACCGTGGGTATGGCGGTGGCTGGCCCGGCCGTCGTCAACACCGTCTCGACGTGCGCGCCGACCGACGATCCCCGCGCGGCGTGCGCACCCGGGGCCCCGCCGGGCCCAGCCCGGGTCGCCGATCTCCAGGCTGGCGACCGCATCGTCTCCATCGACGGGCAGCCGGTCGCTAACTGGGACCAGGCCAGTCAACTCATCCGGGGACACGGAGCGGGCAAGGCCACGGTTGTCGTCGAGCGGGACGGCAAGACGCTCACCCTCTACCCCAACCTCGTGGCCGTTCAGCGCGGTCCGATCGACAACCCGACCGGCGAGCCGAAGTCCGCCGTCGGTGCTATGGGGGTGGTGGGCGCGTCGACGGCGGTTTTCGAGCGCCCGGGCTTCATCGCGGGGGTCGGCGACTCGGCGAAGATGTTCGGCCAGCTCTTCACCGGCACCTTCGAAGCCCTCGGCAAGCTTCCGGCCAGCATGGGTGCGATCTTCAGATCCTCGCAGGACGGCGGGCGCGACCCGAACGGCGCCGTCGGCGTCGTCGGCGCTGCCGACGTCAGCGGCCGCCTGCTGTCCTCCGAACAGCCGTTCAGCCAGCGCGTGGCCGCGTTCCTGCTGCTCATCGCCGGCATCAACGTGTTCGTGGGCATCTTCAACCTGCTGCCTCTGCTCCCGCTGGACGGTGGGCACCTGGCCGTCCTCGGCTATGAGCAGGGGCGCGACCGCGTCCGGCGCTGGCGGGGGTATCGCGGCCCGTTGCAGCGGGTGGACATGAACAAGCTGATGCCGGCGGCGATAGCGGTCATCGCGGTGTTCGTTGTGATGTCCGTCCTGCTCATGTCGGCGGACATTCTCAACCCCATCAGGTTCAATCCATAGCGGGGTCTGACCGGGCCCGGGAGAATCGGACACCGTGAGGTGGAACCAGCTGTGACGCCGACCGTCCCACCACCCGCGACCACCGTTGATCTCGGGATTCCGGCGGCCGCGCCGCCGGCGCTCGCACCTCGGCGCCGTTCCCGCCAGATTCAGGTCGGCTCGGTGCCGGTCGGCGGTGGGGCCCCGGTCTCCGTCCAGTCGATGACGACCACGAAGACGGCCGACGTCAACGCCACCTTGCAGCAGATCGCCGAGCTCACCGCCGCGGGATGCCAGATCGTGCGGGTCGCCGTCCCGGATACCGACGACGCCGATGCCCTGGCGTCGATCGCCCGCAAGTCGCCGATTCCGGTGATCGCCGACATCCACTTCCAGCCCCGCTACGTCTTCGCGGCGATCGACGCGGGGTGCGCGGCAGTCCGCGTCAACCCTGGCAACATCAAGAAGTTCGACGACCGGGTAGCGGAGATCGCCCAGGCGGCCGGGGCGGCCGGGGTGCCGATCCGCATCGGGGTCAACGCCGGTTCGCTCGACAAGCGGCTGCTGGCCAAGTACGGCAAGGCGACCCCCGAGGCGCTGGTGGAATCCGCGCTGTGGGAGTGCTCATTGTTCGAGGAGCACGGCTTCCGCGACATCAAGATTTCGGTGAAGCACCACGATCCGGTCGTGATGGTCCAGGCGTACCGGCGGCTTGCCGAGCGCTGCGATTACCCCCTGCACCTGGGGGTCACCGAGGCGGGCCCGGCGTTCCAGGGCACTGTCAAGTCGGCTGTGGCCTTCGGCGCCCTGCTGTCTCAGGGCATCGGCGACACGCTGCGGGTGTCGCTGTCGACGCCGCCGGTCGAGGAGGCAAAGGTCGGGGTCGCGATCTTGGAGTCGCTGGGGATGCGGCAGCGCCGGCTGGAGATTGTGTCGTGCCCCTCGTGCGGGCGGGCTCAGGTCGACGTGTACCGGCTGGCGGAGGAGGTCGCCGCGGGGCTGGACGGGATGTCGGTGCCCCTGCGCGTCGCGGTGATGGGATGCGTGGTGAACGGGCCGGGCGAGGCACGGGAGGCCGATCTCGGTGTCGCGAGCGGGAACGGCAAGGGCCAGATCTTCGTCAAGGGCCAGGTGTTGCGCACCGTGCCGGAGGCTCAGATCGTCGAGACCCTCATCGAGGAGGCGGCTCGGCTGGCCGAGAGCATGGAGTCCGGTGACGCCGAACCGGAGATTCTCGTCTGCTGAGCGCCGGCCTGCTCCTTGCTCCCTGCCCCTACTCCCCACGCCACCTTGCCACCGCGCCGGGCCTGCCTCAGCGCGGGTGCGGGAGCCGTGATGCGGCAGTCTGAGGCCGTGCCGCTTCGCTCCCTGCCGATCCGGGTGCTCAGCGACGCGGACCTGCCCGCGGCCCATCGTCTGCTGGGCCGACATCTCCTGGAGGGGCTGTTCGTCGCCAGCCGCATCGACGCCGTCGGGCTGGACTCCCGCCGTCTCGGGGCCGAGATCTGGGGCTTCGGGCGCGGCGGTGACCTGTCTGCCTTGTGCTACTCGGGGGTCAACCTGTGGCCGGTGGGCGCGGACCAGGACGCGGCGCGCGCATTCGTGGACAAGGCGCGGCGGTCGGCGCGCCGGTGCTCGTCCATCGTGGGAGCGGCGCCGGCGGTCCTGCAGATGTGGCAGCTTCTTGCTCCGGCCTGGGGGCCGGCGAGGGAGGTGCGCGAGGACCAACCCCTGCTGGCCGTAGCCCGGGACCCGGACGTGGCGTCCGACCCGGCCGTGCGCCGCGTCCGGTCGGAGGAGCTCGACATCCTGCTGCCCGCGTCGGTGTCGATGTTCACCGAGGAGGTAGGGATCTCGCCGATCGGGCCGGACGGCGGTGCGCTGTACCGGGCGCGGGTCGCCGAACTGGTGCGGCAGGGTCGCTCGTTCGCCCGGATCGAGGGCGGCCGCGTCTTGTTCAAAGCCGAAGTGGGGGCCGCCACGGCGGCCGGCTGCCAGGTGCAGGGTGTGTGGGTCGCCCCGGAGTTGCGCGGGCAGGGCCGCGGCGCGGCCGGCATGGCCGCCGTGGTGCGGGTGGCGCGGGCTTCGATCGCCCCGGTCGTCAGCCTGTACGTGAACGCCTTCAATGTGCCGGCGCGGCGCATGTACGACCGGGTGGGTTTCGAACGTGTGGGGACGTTCGCGTCGATCCTGTTCTGACGGCACGGGCGACGGGCCCGGCGCCCGTCAACTCGCCGTCCAGGCGTCGAGCGTGTCCAGGAACCGCTGGCGGACGTCCGCGACATGGGCGTCGAGGTCGTCGGCCACCCAGTCGTCGGTGGGGATGGGCTCCAGCACCGCGACGTCGACCGTGCCGGAATGCAGCCAGAACGAGTCGCGCCACATCATCTCGCCGGCGTTGCGGATGACGACCGGCACGATCGGCGCCCCCGCCTGCATCGCGATGTGGAACCCGCCCTTCTTGAACGGGCCCAGCTTCGGCGTGGGGGAGCGGGTTCCCTCCGGGGCGATGGCGATCGAAGTGCCCTGCAGCAGCTTGTCGACCGCGGGCTGGAGCGCCTCCTTCGCCTGCGCCGTGTTCGACCGGTCCACGTACGCGATGTCGACGAGGTACCCGATGGGGGCGAAGCGTGGATCGTGGGCGAGGTCCTTCTTGGCCACGGCCGTGAAGTCGCGGCGGACGAGACTGCCGAGCACGAGCATGTCCAGGCTGCTCTGGTGGTTGAACATGAACACAGCCGGCCGGTGCGACCACAGGTGCTGCTCACCGGTCACGTTGAGCGTCACCCCGCCGAGGGCCAGGGCGACGTCGCTGCCCACCCCCGCGCCGACGTTGGCGGCGGTGCGCCGGCTCCGGTTGAGCAGGCCGATCCCGGCGCCCAGCGCCACTGACGTGCCCAGGGCCGCGAGCACGGCGCCGGTGCGCAGGGCCGGGACGACGGCGAAACCGCGGTGTGTCGGCTCCAGCCGCACGATCGGCCAGCCCCGGACATGGGCAACGTCGACCAGGCCCGACTCGGGGTTCAGCGGGCGCGGGCGGCCGACGGCCTTGAGGAACGGCACGTCCTCGGTGCCGTTGCTGTAGGCGAAGCTCTCGTCGAGGCGAATGCCTTCGCGCTCGGCGTACTCGGTGATCGCGTGGGACTTGCCCGGCCCCCACAAGATGTCGCCGTCCACCTCGCCGGTGAGCATTCCGCCTTCCACTTTGGGGCGGGTGCACAGCACTGCGTCGAAACCCATGTCCCCGGCAACGGGGTCGGCCTGGAAGGGCGTCGCCGAGGTTGCCAGGACGACTCGGTGCCCGGCCCGGTGGTGGGCGTCGACGAGTCGGCGGGCCTGCGGGTAGATGCGGCCGGCGATGTCCTGGCGGAACAGGCGCTCCCCGAGCTCGGCCAGCTCGTCCTCCATCCGGCCGGCGAGTGCCTCAAAGGCGACGTTGACGAGCTTGTCCAAGCCGGCCCCGCGGAAGCGCATGTCCAGTGCGGCCAGGGTCGATCGGCTGAGCTCGCCGAGACCGACGTCGAAGCGGCGCAGCCGGTCCCGGTAGACGGACTCCGCCGTGTAACCCTCGACGATCGTCCCGTCGAGGTCGAAGAAGGCCGCCGTGGACGGGCCGGCGGGCGCGTCGTCGATGGAGGCGAGGATCGTGTCCAGATCAGTCACGGCGGCTCTCCGGAGCCGGCGCCGGCTGCCCGGCTGGTCTCGCCGATCCCGCCCCGGGCGGGTCGAGGTCGCTGAGCGCCAGCACGCGCGAGCGGTGCAGCCGCCGCACGAGGGTGCGCAACTCGTCGGCGAAGGCCTCCCGCCGCGCCGCCACATCCGGCCCGCCGGGGTCGACGAGGCCCAGGTTGCGGGCCAGCCGCAGCCCGGTGGAGAACAGTTCCAGCGACAGCGACTCGCTGCTCGTGATGCGCTGCTGCATCAGGAGCTGCCGGGCGACGTCGAGGCATTCGGCCACGAACGCCTTCTCCGCCACCGGGGCCGCGGCCGGGTGCGCCGCGAGCCGGTCGGCGACGACGAGGTACGCCTCCAGGAAGGGCTCCAGGATGCGGTGGGCGAGGTGCGGGCGCGCCTGCTCCAACAGCGTGGTCACCACGTCCGGGGAGCGCATCCTGTCCTGCCACCGCGGGTCGATGAGGTCCAGCTCGGAACGGATCTCGGTGAAGTAGGTGCGCTTGTTGCTGAAGAAGAACTCGAACTTGAGCAGGTCCCGCAGCCGGAGCGCCTCCTGCCAGCCGTCGGCGGCGGGGTCGTCGTAATGCTCCTCGGCCGCGGCCTGCAGCACCAGTTCCGTCACCGCCCTGTTGATCAGGAAGTGGATGATGCTGTTCCGGTAGAACGCGGCGACGAGATGGCGGTCAGGGGCGACCTGGTAGACCGGCTCGGTGCCCCGGTCGTAGCAGGTGACGACTCCCATCGTCACCAGGGTCTGCAGCACCTGCTTGATGGCCCCGGCGCGGTCGAGCCGCAACTCACCTACCGCCGGCAGGCTACGGCGCCGGACGTAGTCGAGCATCGGGACGAGGAGGGCCTTGATCTCACTGACTGTCAGGGCGCGGTCGTCGAGGCCGAGCAGGCAGAGGGTGACGAGCCCGGTCGCGGTCACCGGTGTGACCGAGTCGATGCGGTGCATCACCTCCAGCCCCACCTTCTGGACGGCGAGCCGCAACTGCGCGGGAGGAAGGCCGGCGCAGTCGCCGCCGAGCGAGTCGGCCAGCGACACGGGCTCGCCGAAAGCCAGGTGCACCTTGCCGCGCTGACCGCCCTGCGCGCGCACGTAGCCCACCAGCCAGGACAGGCTCTCCGCCTTCTTCTTGGCCCCCCGGGCCTCGTCCGCCATGGCGCCGACCTCGTAGAGCTGGTCGTAGGTGATCGAGACCGGGACGAGGGACACGTCGTCCACGCCGGAGCCCAGAAACGCCTCGACCAGGTAGGTGAGCAGGCCGTAGCGGGGCGGGCGGAGTTTGCCCGTGCGGCTGCGCCCGCCCTCGATGTACCACTCGAGGTTGAAGCGCTTGCGGACCAGGTAGCCCATGTACTCGCGCAGCGCCCACTTGTAGATCTCGTTGTCGGAGAAGCTGCGGCGGATGAAGACGAACCCGCTGCGCCGCGCGATCGGGCCCAGCGGCCAGAACGAGACGTTGATCCCGCCCATGACGTGGTTGGGCGGGAAGCCGTTGTCGAGCAGGGCCGGGCGCAGCACGAGCGGGTCGAGGTAGGAGCGGTGGCTGGGCAGGAACACGAGCGTGTGTTGCCGGCCGAGCCGGCGCACCTCGTCCAGGCCGTTGTCCGCCACGTCGATGTGGTAGGCCCGGGCGAAGTAGGCGCCCAGCTGTCCCCACGCGTCGATCGCGCGCCGGCTCTGGCTGGCCACCATCTCCTGCAGGTACCGGCGCGCCCGCGAGTCGACGTCTTCGGGGAGCAGTTCCAGGTGGTCGGCCAGGGCATCGACGCCCGCCCGGTAACGGGCGCTGTCAGTGATCTCCTCGTACACCAGCCGCGGAATCTTGTACTGCTGGCCGATCACCGAGCGCTCGGCCCGTTCCAGCGCGAGCGTCGCGCGCAGCCGCACGAACTCCGGCAGGGATCCGCCGCCCTGCTCGGTCAAGCGGTCGCGCAGCTCGCCCGCGGTGGCGGGCTCTCCAGCCACGACCTGGCAGCGGTCGGGGTCCGAGGTCAGGATGCGCCGCTGCTCGCGCACCGGAGGCCGTCCGGGGGTGCGCATCAGCGCCGTGTCGCGGAGCCTGTGCGCCAGCGTGCGCGTCCCCTCGGCGGGCAGCCAGGTGACCCGGACCGGCGTCAGGAGCGGGTCGTCCCCGCGACGCAGCCGCTCACCGATGTCGGGCACCGACAGTTCGACGGCCTCGCCGCCACCGCCCTGCCCGGCCACCCAGCGCTCGAGGATCTCGCGCTCCACCGGCCCCGCACTGTCGACCAGATACACGCGGCGCGTACCGAGCGGCGGCGCCGCCGCAGGCACGGTCATGGCGCCGTCCCCCACCCGTCGCGCCAGGCGCCGAGGTCGTCGGGCACTTCGACCCCACCGATGGCAAGCACCTCGTCGAGGCCCTTGCGCAGGCAGTTCAGGAACAGGTCCGGCTCGGTCACGGCCGCCGGATCCATGTTGATCCCGATGCAGCACACGCCGTTGTGGGACACGAGCGCTGCCATCACCGCGCAGCCGGGCAGCGGGCCGAAGGGGAACATCCGCTGGATTCGGGCGCCGGCGATGTAGACGGGCACCGGCATCCCCGGCACGTTGCTCGCCTGCAGATCCAGGCGGGTGGACTGGCCGGCGTACCAGCGCGCCAGCAGCGGCGGCGGGATGCGGCCCAGGGCTGGGGCGAGTGTCTGCAGTGCGTCCAGCGCCGGCTCGGCCCGCACCTCCAGGACGATCTCCCGCACCGCTTCGATGAGCTGGGCGGGGTCTTCGATGCCGACGGGGGCGGCGAACCGGGCGCCGGCGAAGCGGTTGCCGCCCATCGGGTTGTCCCCGGCGCGCACGCTCACCGGCATGGCCATCGGGATCTCCTCCACGGGGGAGCCCATCTGCTCGTGGTAGTGGCGGAACCCCCCGAGCAGCGCCGCGATGTAGGCGTCGTTGAGGGACCCGCCCGCCGCCTTCCCGGCGGCTTTGAGCGCGTCCACGGTGGTCTCCAGCACCCCGAAACGCCAGGACAGGCTGCGCCCGCGCAGCAGGGGTGACGGCGGGCAGGGCGGCGGCGCGATCACGCGGTTCATCGACTGCGCCCACCGGGCTGCTTCGACGGCGGCGTCAGCCGGGCGGCGGGCCACCGCGGCAAGCAACCCGGGTGCCTGCAGCGCCGCGCCGGCCAGCCGGGCGGGGGCCGCACGAAACCCCCTGTCCACCTGCTCGCGAAGGGCGCCCCACGATCCCAGCGGCTCGGCGACCGGGGCCTCGCCCACCCTCTTGTCCGGCGTCGCCTCCCGCCGCCGGCTGTGCAGCAGGGCCAGCAGCTGGATGCCACCGAGGCCGTCGGTCAGGCTGTGGTGCATCTTGACGAAGTAGACCGCCGGCCCGCCCGCCGGGCCTTCGATCAGCAGCACCTGCCAGGGCGGCCGAGCCTGGTCGAAGGGCTCACTCGCGACGGTCTGGCACACCTGCAGCGCCTGCCCGAACGTCGCGGGCGGCGGGAGGCGCAGCCGGCGCACATGGAAGCTCAGGTCGAAGTTCGCCTCCACCGCCCACACCGGGTTTCCCACCTGCAGAGGTGTGTCGACGACGCGCATGCGGGCTCGGGGCAGGATGCGGGTGGCCCACTCATGCGCCGCGAGGAACCGGCCCCAGTCCGGCGTGCGGTCAAGGACGTCCACGGCGACGACCGTGGACCGCAGCCGGGGGTCGACTTCCAGGCGCCACATCAACGCCTCGAAGTCGCTCATCGTCCGCCGCCCACCCCACTCGGGCGGGGTGCCGGTGTCGACCGCGCTGGCGGGTATCTCCATGTGCACAGCCTGCCCTGTCCTCGGCCCGCGCTGTCCTCAGCCCGCCCTGTCCTCAGCCCGCCTTGTCCTCAGTCGCCGGCTGGATCTCACGGAGCCCGCGGAAGGCCTCATCGGCCGTCCGGCCCTCGTTCACCACGGCGTTCACCTCCCGGAAGATCGGAGCGTCCACCCCGAACTCCGCAGCGAGCTGGCGCGCCGCCCGGGCGGCCCGAATGCCCTCCACCACCATGCGCCATTCCTTGGTGATCTCCGCCGCGGTGCGGCCGCGCGCGATCTCCACGCCCAGGGTGCGGTTGCGGCTCAGCGGGCTGATGCAGGTGGCCATTGCGTCCCCCAGGCCCGTCAGCCCGGCGAACGTCGCCGGGTCGCCACCCATCGCGACCCCCAGCCGGGTCATTTCCGCCACTCCCCGTGTGATCACCGCTGCGAGAGTGTTGTCGCCGGTGCCCAGGCCGTCGGCCATGCCCGCGGCGATGCCGATCACGTTCTTGAACGCACCGCCGAGTTCCACGCCGATCACGTCGGTTGCCGTATAGACCCGGAACATCGTGGTCCGGACGAGGGCCTGCAGCTGCTGGGCGACCGAATGGTCGGGCATCGCGATAACCGCCGCTGCCGCCTGTCCCTTCAGAAGCTCCTTGGCCAGGTTCGGGCCTGACAACGCGCCGGCCGGATGGCCTGGGAGCTCCTCTTCGATCAGCTGCGTCATCCGCTTGTGGGTGCCCTCCTCGAGGCCTTTGGACAGGCTCACCACCGGGATCCACGGGCGGGCGTGCGGAGCGAGCTCGGTCAGGGTGCGCCGGAAGGCGTGGGTGGGGACGGCCATGATGATCACATCGGCCAGTGCGGCGGCCTCGGCGATCTCCGAGGTCGCCCGCAGGTCCGGATGCAGGGCAAAGCCGGCCAGGTAGTCCGGGTTCTCGTGCGCCGCGGTGATCTGCTCGGCGAGCTCGGGACGGCGGGCCCACAGCAGCGTCGGGGCGTTGCAGGCCGCGAGCGAGGCGATGGTGGTGCCCCACGATCCGGCACCAACGACGGTCACCTGTGGCGTGCGCACGTTGTGCCTCCCTGGGGCTGGACCGGTCTCACACGACGATGCAGTCGGTGGAGACCGAACGCACCTCCGGGAGGCTTAACCCAGCCGCGGCGCGCGGGTCAACCTCATCGGCCGGATGGCCTACGAAACTGCTGCACACGTCCCGACACCGAACCGGTTGAAGAGGCTCGCGGTGCCGCTGATCGTGCTCGCCGGGGTCGGCTCAGCGAGCGCCACAGGCGCCGGGCCGTCGAGCGCCCGTGTCTGGGTGACAACAGCCTCGGCCAGCTGGGCTCGGGGGGACGACCGACGCCGGCGCTCCCGTCAGAATCCGGCCGGGTTCCGGTCGGCGTCGGCCTCACTAATATGGGCGACTGTCGCAATAGCGGTGCCATACCGTTCCGTCGTCGTCGTCGATGCTGAACAGGTGAAGCCCGCCGTTGAGCGCCCGTAGCGCTCGAAGGTCATTCCCGGGCACGTGCCCCAGGTCCTCGGGGTGCGCCGCTCGCGGGTCCGCGCCGCTGCCGGCACCGTACCGCCGCAGACTTCCGTCGCCGACGTCGGACGACGGCGATGGCCTCCGTCCCGTCGCTGCTATTCGCACCCCGGCACCCGGTTGGGCGTACGGGTCTGGGCGGCCCGGTCCTGCACTGCCGGCGGGGCGTACGAGGCGGTAGCCCACCGACTGCGGCAGCGCCCGCCACGTGTTGCCCGGCAAGGCGACCAGCCCCGACCGGCATCCATGTCGTCCATCGCCTGCCCCGGGGCCATCGTGGCGTTCCAGGTGCCCGTCCGCGGAGCCGAGCGACTCAGAGCCCCAGCTCCGTCGCGCAACCCGGGTTCGACCGGTGCACACCGAGCGCCGCGATGTCGGCGAGTATGGCGGCGTCCTGCACGGCCGGCGCGCTGTACTGCGGGGCCTGATGGTGTCCCTGCGTCCGCCAGTAGATGACGTCGAAGCCGTAGGCCCCGGCGTATTCTCGGCCGCGGACCCAGGTGTGCATGGCGTAGTTACCGCCGGTCTCGCACATCCGCAGCCGGTACAGCAGCTGCGCCGACGACGACGGATAGCAGGAGGCCAGGGCTAGCGCGCCGGCCGCGGCCAAGGCGACGCCGGCCAGCGTGAGCCGACAACGAGGAGCATCACGATGTCCGGTGTAAAGGCGTGCCAACATCAGCATTCCTTCCTCACGCCGGCGAGGTGAGCTGTCGGGTTCGGACTGGAAGGCGCCCGGCCGAGCGAGTCGGCTTCACCCCTGGACACACCGCTGGTGTCCGTCGGCCCGGAAGCGGCCGCGGGTTCCCGCTCCTGTTCCGTGCTGAGAGAGAAGGTGAGCCCGGCGGCTGGAACAGGATTAGGCGGCAACCACCAGGCGTCCCGCGAGTGCGGATGGCCTGCACCGTGAGCGGCGTCGCGTTCCCCCGCACCCGCATGCCGCTCAGGTTGTGACCCAGTTGAAGGTTGAGGTGGCTGGGATTGCAGGTGGTGCACGCCCTTCGTCAAAGGCGTACCACTAAGGCAGAACTGGTCGAGGCTCTACACGTGGCCCGGCGTCGACCCGGCCCCGGCCGCGGCGAAAACCCGTCCCGGGTCGACCTGCGCAGTGACCGGTCCGCCCGCATGAACGGCTAGCACAACCTGACCGTCCTCCGCCAGTCCACCAAGCTCAGCTCAGTACTGGCTACCTGCACCAATCTCCGCAATGGTTA
>JADGOW010000033.1 GCA_017882765.1 Frankiaceae bacterium | reverse complement strand
TGCAGGCGTCTTCGGCGTACGCAAAGGCGCCGGCCAATGATGACATCTCCGGTGCTGTCACATTCTCGACGCTGCCGTTCCACCACAGTCAGAGCACAATACAGACCACCGTCGCGGCGGACGACCCTGGAACCAGTTGTTTCGGGCCGACCGCGACGGTCTGGTGCGCCTTCACCGCAAGTGCCAGCGGGGAGGTAGCTTTCGACACGCAAGGCAGTGACTTTGACACTACGCTGGTCGCCTTCACCGGATCGCCGAGCGGTCGGAGCCCCCGGAACGGACCACACCGGGGGGCACGTGCGCTGAGCGGGGTTGACTACGGCGCGGGGGGCCTGGGTTGATCGAGACCGTGGCTGTGGAGACAGGTGCAGGACGAGTAGGCTCTCTCAGCGACAGCACGGCGACATTGATTGACGCCGAAGGAAACGGCGCCGAAACGCCCGACAGAAGACTGCTCCCCGGCACTCGAGGATTGGCGCTACTTCACCTCGAAAAACAACGCGACGAGCTCGCGGTCACCGTGATTCTCTGCCGCGTGCTCCTCGGCATCCCGCCACATGACGTCACCGGTCTTGATGTGGCTGGATCCGGGTGGGCGCGCGCCGACTGCTGCCAACACACATGGGCACTACGTAGGCGGTTTGTCACAGTTTCTAAACCAGGCATTGGTGGCAAATGGGACCGATCTTGTGCTGATGTGTGGTGATGTGTGCCGGGTTCGTGTGGTGTTGTGTGCCGGGTTCGTGTGGTGATGTGTGCCCGGTTCGTCGTCGCGCAGCCCATCCCCCGCGGGAAGGGGGCACTCAGCGAGCTCGTGAGCGCCTTGCGCCGTGCCCTTGACGCTTGACGGCGCTCGGCCGGTTGACCTGGCCGGTCCGCAGGGCCTCGGCGTGGCGTAACCTTCCCATCCCCGGCCACGTCCCCAGGGGAGGCCAGCATGTCCGAGCCGGTGCACGCTCCTGGCCGTGACCAGGTGGCCCCGGCAGGCGGCCGCGCGGATCTCGTCCTGGAGGGCGGCGGCGTCAAAGGGATCGCGCTGGCCGGCGCGGTGCTCGCGTTCGCCGAGCGTGGCTACAGCTTTCCGCGCGTCGCGGGAACGAGCGCCGGCGCGATCGTGGCTGCTCTGGTCGCCGCCTGCCAGGCACGCGGCAAGGACCTGAGCCGGCTCAAGACGACGATGGACGGCCTCGACTACGCAAAGTTCCGGGACGGGAGCTGGCTGACACGTCTGGGCCGGAGGGTGGGACAAGGGCTGGAGCTGCTCTTCCACGACGGCGTCTACCGCGGGACGTACCTGCGGGAATGGCTGGGTAACGAGCTTGCCGACATCGGCGTGCAGACCTTCGGTGACCTGCGCATCGACGACGACCCGGAGACGTCGCTGCCGCCGGACAAGCGCTACCGGCTCGTCGTGCACGCCAGCGACCTGTCCCGCAACGCGCTGGTGCGCTTTCCGTGGGACTACGACCAGTACGGCCTCCAGGCCGACTCACAGCTGATCGTGGATGCGGTGCGCGCGTCGATGTCGATTCCCTTCTTCTTCCGGCCGATGATCCTCAAGGCTGGCGACCGGTCGGGGTCGGTGACGCTGGTGGACGGCGGGCTGCTCTCCAACTTCCCGATCACGGCTTTCGACCGTACGGACGGCCGTCCGGCCCGCTGGCCCACCTGGGGCGTGAAGCTTTCGGCGCGACCAGATGCGCTGCAGCTCAGCCACGCCGTCCACGGGACGTTCGATATCGCCAGGAGCTGCCTGAGCACGCTCATGGCGGGGTGGGACCGCTACCACCTCGACGATGAAGGCGTTACCCAGCGGACGGTGTTCGTCGACACCGGGAAGGTGTCCTCGGTCGACTTCGGCCTGGACGGGGCCACCCAGCAGTGGCTTTACGAGCAGGGCAGGCTCGCCACGAGCCACTTCCTGGCCCGCCAGCAGCCCCGTGACGTCGTCCTCCCCACCGAGGGAGCCGGTGCGATGACCGCGCAGCCCCCCGGTGGGACGACGTGACGTGACCGGCTGCCACCGCCGGGGGTGGCTGTGACCACCGTCGGGGACTGCGTGCGCGTCCTCGAATCCCACTACGACCCGCGATGGGCCGAGAGTTGGGACGCCGTGGGGCTGTCCGTGGGCGACCTGCCCGCGGCGGTTGAGCACGTCGTGTTCGCGGTCGACCCGACCCCCGACGTCGCCGCGGAAGCGGTGGCTGCGGGCGCCCATCTGCTGGTGACGCACCACCCGCTGTTCCTGCGCGGCACGCACGCTGTCGCGACGACGACCCCCGGCGGGCGGGTCGTGCACACGCTCGTGCGGGGTGGCTGTGCCCTGTTCACCGCCCACACGAATGCCGACGTGGCCCGGCCCGGGGTCAGCGATGCGCTCGCGGCCGCTCTGGGCGTCGTGGACACAGAGCCGCTGTCGGTGTCGGCGGAGCTGTCCGCGGCGACGGGGCAGGACAAGCTGGTCGTCTTCGTCCCCGCGGACGATCGCGCCCGGGTCCTCGAAGCCCTCAGTGTGGCGGGCGCGGGGCGCATCGGTGACTACGAGCGGTGCGCGTGGTGGACGTCCGGGACGGGCACGTTCCGGCCGCTCACCGGTGCCGATCCCACGGTCGGCGCGGTGGGTCGGATCGAGGAGGTCAGCGAGGATCGCCTCGAACTCGTCGTCCCGCGGTCTCGTCGATCGGCGGTGATCGCGGCGCTGCGATCCGCGCACTCGTACGAGGAGCCGGCCTTCGACGTCGTCCCCGTGGTCACCGCCGAGCCGGGAGACCGCACCCGTGGATTGGGCCGGATCGGACGGCTCGTGGAGCCGACGACTCTGGACCGGTTTTGTTCTCTGATCGCGGACGCCCTGCCCCGAACCGCCGCTGGGGTGCGGGCGACCGGTGACGCCGACCGGGTGGTGCGCCGCGTCGCGGTCTGCGGCGGAAGCGGCGGCGGGTTGGCGGCCACGGCCGCGGCGGGCGGCGCGGACGTCCTCGTGACCGCCGACGGCCGGCACCACACGGTGCTCGACACGGTGCTCGAAACCGGTTTGGCGCTCGTGGACGTGGCTCACTGGGCGAGTGAGTGGCCGTGGCTGGGCGACGCCGCCCGGCTGCTGGCGGATGAGCTGCTCGCGGCGAGGATGTCTGTCACCACCGCAGTCTCGGAGAGGGTGACCGACCCGTGGCAGTTGCACCGAGCCTGACATCGGTCGGTGGGCATCCGGCCGGGCCGGCCGGTCTGAGCCCAATTGAGCTGGGCTGCCCGGCAGGAGCGCCGCCGCCCGGTTGAATGGCGGGGTGGGCACTTGCAGGGGTAGGCGTCAGCCGTGAAAGTCGCGCCGGAGAGCCAGGTCGCGTTGCTGGACCTGCAGGCGCTGGACACCGCACTCGACCGGCTGGCCGCCCGCCGCCGCAGCCTGCCGGAGCTGGACGAGATCGCCCGTCTCACCTCCAGCCTGGAGCGACTGCGTTCCGACATCGTCGGGGCGCACACCGGCGGCGAGGATCTGGGCCGCGAGCAGAACCGGCTCGAAAGAGAGGTCGACTTGGTGCGCACCCGTGCGGACCGGGATCGCGCGCGGCTGGACGCGGGCCAGGTGTCCTCCCCCCGGGAGCTGGAGAACCTCCAATCCGAGATCGCTTCCCTGGGTCGCCGGCAGACGACTCTGGAGGACGAACTGATCGAAATCATGGAGCGGCGGGAGCAGGCCGACGACCAGGAGAGCGCGCGGCGGCAGGAGCAGGCGCGGGCGCAGGCTCAGCGTGCAGACGCCGAGCAACGCCGCGACGAGGCGTTTGCCGCGATCGACGCGGAGGCGACGCAGGTGCGGTCCGAGCGGGACGGATTGGCTCGAAAGCTTCCGGGTGACCTCGTCGCCCTCTACGACCGGCTCCGCGCTGCCTCCGCTGGCGTGGGGGCCGCGGCGCTTCTGCGCCGGCGCTGCCAGGGCTGCCATCTTGAGCTGTCAGGCGCCGACCTGATGGCCGCGCGGGAGGCGGCCGACGACGAGGTGCTGCGCTGTGAGGAGTGCGGGCGCATCCTCGTTCGAACCGATGACAGCGGTCTGTGAGCCCGCCGGTGAGACGCGCCGGGCAGGGGAGAATCCTCGTCGTTGAGGCGGATGGCGGTTCGCGGGGCAACCCGGGGCCCGCCGGGTATGGCGCACTGGTCCGCGACGGTGCCCAGGTGCTCGCCGAGCGAGCGGCGGCCATCGGCGTGGCCACGAACAACGTCGCCGAGTACCGCGGGCTCATCGCGGGTCTGCAAGCCGTCGCCGAGATCGACCCCCACGCCGAGGTCGAGGTGCGGATGGATTCCAAGCTCGTCGTAGAGCAGATGAGCGGGCGGTGGAAGGTCAAGCACGACAAGCTGCAGCCGCTGGCCCGCCAGGCCGCGTCGCTGGTCCGGGGGCTCGGCCGGGTCAGCTTCCGCTGGGTTCCGCGCGAGCAGAACACTGGCGCCGACCGGCTGGCCAACGAGGCCATGGACGCGGCGGCGGAGGGTCGTGAGTGGCAGCCGCCCACGCCCGCCGTGCCCGACCCGCCGGTCGTTGTCGATGCCGGGGCCGGGGCCGGTGCCGGGGCCGGGGCCGATGCCGATGCCGGGGCCGGCGCATCGTCACCGGGGCCTGCGGCGCCCCGCCCCGGATGGCGGATGCCCGCGTCGCCGCCGCTGACGACGCTGCTCATCCGACACGGTCAGACCGTGCACTCCGTGGAGCGCCGGTTCAGCGGGGCCAGCGACCCGCCGCTCACCGACCTGGGGGAGGCGCAGGCGAGGGCGACGGCCCGCCGGCTGGCGGCGTTCGCCGCTGCCGAGCCCGTCGTGGTGTCCTCACCGCTGCGCCGGGCCAGCCGAACCGCTGAGCTCATCGCGAAGGTCCTGGGAACGCGACCGCAGGTGGACGAGCGGTTGCGGGAAACCGACTTCGGGGCCTGGGAGGGGTTGGGGTTCCCCGAGGTGATGTCAGGCTGGAGCGACCTCGTCGCGCAATGGCTCACCGATGAGACCGTGGCCCCGCCGGGCGGGGAGAGTTTCCTGGCGACGTACCAGCGTGTCCGCGCGGCCCGGGACGACCTCGTCCGCCGGTTCAGCGGGGGGACAGTCGTCGTGGTGAGTCACGTGACGCCGATCAAGTTGCTGGCCCGCATCGCCCTCGACGCACCGCCGGCCGTGCTGCACCGCCTGCACATCGACCTCGCGGCCGTGTCGGTCGTCGACTGGTACAAGGACGGTCCTGCCGTCCTGCGGGGCTTCAACGACGTGTCCCATTTGGCGGGCGTCGTGGGCTGATGCCGATCTCAGGCCGATCTCAGGCCGATCTCAGGCATGGTGCGGTGGGCCGGTCGTAGGCATGATGCGCATGGGCCGATCGTTGTTTCGGGCCGTCGAGGTCCGCGGGGTCAGGTCCGCGGGGTGCCCGCCTGCGCGGCCTGCTTGTTGGCCATCTTGAGCCTCTTGCGCAGCGGGAGCTGCAGGATGAACCCGACGATCAACCCGACGACCAGGCCGGCAAGCGCGGCAAGGCCGATGGCGGCCGCGAGGCTGACGTAGCCCGTCCACCCGAAGAACTTGATCTGGTACTGGATCGTGTTCTGGACGATGAAGACCACGACGGCTGTCAGCAGGACGAGCGCGAGCACCGTAATGGCGTACACGGCCCATCCGGGCCCCTGCTTGCGGCCGCGGCCCTGCTGCGGAGCAGGTGGGGTTCCCGGCTGTGCGTACGGCGCGCCCGGCTGACCGGCGTAGGGGGCGGCGGGCTGGCCGGCGTAGGGGGCGGCGGGCTGGCCGCCGTAGGGCTGAGCCCCCCCGGGCTTCTTCATCGGGTCGGACGGCATAGTCATCGTGCTCATCCCCTCGTCACGGCACTGCCTCCCGCAGTGTAGGGATCGGAGGTGGCCGCAGCGGTGATTGGCGCCCTACCATTGCCCCACGGCGGACGAGCCGGCCGGGCGGCCGCGTCGGGTGCCGGCACCGAGAGGGGCCGGTGTCCCGCCGAGGAAAGTCCGGGCTCCACAGGGCAGGGTGGTGGGTAACGCCCACCCGGGGCGACCCGCGGGAAAGTGCCACAGAAAGCAGACCGCCCCGGCGCGCGGGAACGCGTGGCGGGGCAAGGGTGAAAGGGTGCGGTAAGAGCGCACCAGCGCCCGGGGTGACCCGGGCGGCTCGGCAAACCCCACCTGGAGCAAGGTCAAGAGGGCGGTCCGGCAGGGCCGCCTGCGCAGGCGTTCGAGGGCTGCCCGCCCGAGCCTGCGGGTGGACCGCTGGAGGCTGTCGGCAACGCCAGCCCGAGAGAGATGGCCGCCGGCGCGGGTTCCCGAGGGGCCCGTGCCACAGAACCCGGCTTATAGGCCGACTCGTCCGCCGCCTAATGCGCCCCACGGCGGTCGCTCTGGCTTCAGCGAGGAGCCGGGTTGCGGGTCAGTGGGTTGACCTCGGCATTGGTCCCGTCGTGCCTGCGCTGGCAGCACGGGCAGTCAATACCCGAGGCCGGTGGCACGCGCGCGTAGCGCACCCGGTCACACTCGCCCAGCCAGCAGTCCAGGCAGAACTCGCCAATCATCACAATCACCATCCGTGTACTCGCTGCCGAGCTGGGCCCGACAGCGCCGCCTGGGCGGCCCGGGAGAGGTCGACCAGGGAGGGGACGAGCAGCTGCATCGACGCTTCCCGCTCTACCCGCGTGCCGGCTGCGTCCCGCCACCGCGGTCCGCGCCTCGTCCCTGACATATGCGAGAGGTCGGCTCAGTTCCGGCCGACCTGGAGTCCACCGCTGGGTGTCATCCCCGGCGCGGGCGAGCGGGTGGCCGAGGGGCCTGTCCCGCTGACCGGTATGCCGGCGGGCGCTAGGATAGGCCTTGCCAGCCAGAGTGCGAGGTGACGAGCTGGGATGCGCGGTCTCGCGCCCTGATTCCCTGTCCCCGCAACGGCAGGCGGCCTGCCGGGCGGAGATCCATAGTCCTCTCTTTGCGTACTGGGCCTGCGCTGACATGGCCCGGCTTACAGGCCGATTCCTCCGCCGCCCCAGCGCTAACCTCTGGTGATGTTGCTCGCATAGCTCTTGACCCGACAAGGGGCTACATGGCGGGTCCCGCCGCACGTTGCGGGCACCCGCCCGCCGACGAGCGATAAGCGTTCGGGCTAAAAGGCCCGGGCCTTTCTTCTGGCCTCCGAGGCAGCCGAAGCGATCACTATGCTACAACGGCGAAACCCCAGCTCAACCGGGGGTTCAGCGTGACGGCCAACCAACTTCGGACCAAGTGGGCCGGGACTTTCGGCACTAGCACCGTCATTCAGGCGGGGCGACAGTGCGTGCGAGATGAAAGAGGAAGCAGGACCGAACGAAGATATGGACAAGCCACTATTTGGATCACGGAGGCGCGCAATGTCAGTGTTGGCGGCGGCCAGTCCAGCTGGCACCGGAGCGGGTCCGCTCCCCGGCGCCGACGACGACGGCTTCTTCGGGATCCGTTTTGAGTCGATCGGCGGGCTCGGCGCCCACTTGGCCGGAAAGATCCTTGCCGGGGCCGGTGTCCTGCGGCAGGGCCTGAACGGCGCGCACTTCTCCTCGTACGGCTCGGAGAAGAAGGGCACGCCGGTGAAGTCGTTCGTGCGCTTCTGCCCAGCCGATCGCGAGCTCCGCAACAGCAGCCCGATCGAGAGCCCGCAGCTGGTCGCGGTGTTCCACGAGGCGCTGGCGCGCTCGATCGACGTGGCCGCGGGCCTGACCGCAAACGGCACGCTGATCGTGAACACGCGCTCGTCCCCCGCCGAGATCCGGGAGACCCTCGGCCTGCGCTCCGGGACCGTTGCCGTGCTCGACGCGCTCAGCATCGCGGTCGAGGAGAAGACGCGCGTGAACACCGCGATGCTCGGCGCGGTCGCCCGGCTCATCCCGTTCATCGACCCCGACGAGGTGAAGGAGACTCTCCGGGAGAGGCTCGGCGCCCACTACGCGCACCTCGTCGAGGCGAACCTTCGCACGTTCGACCGCGGCTACAGCGAGGTGCGCCTGCAGACCTGGGACCCCGAGCCCGGCGACCCCGGCCGGCCCGTGCAGCGGGCCGCACCCGCTTTCGGTTACCTCGACGCGCCGATCGGCGGCACGATCCTCGACGCGGGCAACAGCGTCGTCAAGAACCTGAGCACGTCACGGCAGGGCTTCCTGCCCGACTACGACGCCGACTCGTGCGTGCACTGCGGGATCTGCGACATCGTCTGTCCCGATCTGTGCTTCGTGTGGTCCGACGACGGCGAGGACGAGATCGCCATACGGCTGCTCGGCATCGACTACAACTACTGCAAAGGCTGCCTGAAGTGCATTGACGCGTGCCCGACCGGCTCGCTCACCGAGCTCCGCGAGGAGGCCGGTTGGGCCGACGAGAATCGCGTTCCGCTTTTCCCATGGCTTGAGCGCGAAAGGGAGGACGCCTGATGACCGTCGCACCGCCCGAGGCGAGGGCCGGCAGCGTCGCCAGGGCGGCGCAGGTTGTCGGGTTCCGCACCGGCAACGAGATGGCTGCGCTGTCCGCGAAGCAGATCGACTTCCACCTGATGGGCTATTACCCGATCACGCCTTCGACGGAGATCGCCGAGCTGCTCGACGAGATGAAGGCCGCCGGGGAGCACGAGATCATGATGGTGCCCGCCGATGGCGAGCACGGCGCCGCCGGCATCTGCTACGGCGCTGCGACCGGCGGCGGCCGTGTCTTCAACGCGACGAGCTCCCAGGGGCTGCTGTACTCGCTGGAGCAGCTGCCCGTGCAGTCGGGGACGCGCTTCCCGATGCTGCTCGACCTCGCGACGCGCGCGATCAGCGGGCCGCTCGACATCCGCGGCGATCACTCCGACGTGTACTACGCGCTGAACACGGGCTGGCTGATCTTCATGGCGCGCGACCCGCAGGCCGTCTACGACATGAACCTCATCGCGCTGCGCGTCGCCGAGCGCGCCGACGTGCGGCTGCCCGCGATCGTGGCCTTCGACGGCTTCTTCACCAGCCACCAGAAGCGGCGCGTCTCGAGCTTCGAGGACGGCGCCACCGTGCGGAACTGGCTCGGCCCGGTGCCGGAAATGGTGACGGCGCTCGACCCGCGGCACCCTGTGACGATCGGGCCGTACATGAACGACCCCGATCTGATCAACAACAAGTACCAGCTTGAGCGGGCGATGAGCGCCGCGCAGGCCGCACTCCCCGAGGTCATCGCCGAATACGAGGCGTTGAGCGGCCGGCGCTACGACCCCGTCGACCTGTACCGCATGGACGACGCCGAGGTCGCGGTCTTCCTGGTCAACTCGGCCGCGGAGACCGCGAAGGACGCGGCCGACCGGCTGCGCTCCGAGGGCATCCGCGCCGGCGTCGTCAGCCCCAACGTGCTCCGTCCGTTCCCCGCGGAGGCGATCCGCGAGGCGCTGCGCGGCGTGCGGGCTGTCGTGCTCGGCGAGCGCTCCCCGTCCTATGGCGCGCAGGGCGCCAACCTCTCGCACGAGGTGAAGTCCGCGCTCAAGGATGACCCGGACAACCGCACCCTCTGCCTGAGCAGGGTCTACGGTCTCGGCGGGCGCGACTTCTACACGGAGGACGCCGAGGCGTTCTTCCGACTCGCGCTGCAGGCGGCCGAGCGCGGCGCGGTGGAGGTGCCGTTCGACTACTACGGCGTGGAGCCGGGCAATCCCGCGATGCCGCGGCCACGCGTCGGCGCGCCGCCGCTCACCCGCGAAGAGACGACGACCGGGCTGCTCCAGGTGCAGCCGGGCCCGAACGGCCAGCTCGAGGTCGAGGCGCCGCCCTACTGGCAGCTCGCTGCGAAGCCGAAGCGCATCATGCCCGGCCACGGCGCGTGTCCCGGCTGTGGCGTCTTCCCGGCGCTCGACCAGTTCCTGCGCGGCATTGAGGGCGACGTCGTCGTGCTCTACCAGACGGGCTGCGCGATGGTCACCACCACCGGCTACCCCTACACGTCGCATCGCGTCTCGTACGTGCACAACCTGTTCCAGAACGGCGCCGCCACACTGAGCGGGCTCGTCGAGATGTTCCACGAGCGCGTGCGCCGTGGCGAACTGCCCGCCGGCGAGGACATCACGTTCGTGATGGTCACCGGCGACGGCGGCATGGACATCGGCATGGGCGCCGCGGTCGGGGCCGCGCTGCGCAATCACGGGATGATCATTCTCGAGTACGACAACCAGGGCTACATGAATACGGGCAGCCAGCTCAGCTACTCGACGCCGCTCGGCCACATGACGTCGACGAGCCACGTCGGGCCCGCCGAGCAGGGCAAAGCCTTCCACCACAAGGACACCCCGCAGATCATGGCGGCGACCAACATCCCGTACGTCTTCACCGGCATCGAGGGTTACCCCGACGACCTGATGGCGAAGGCCGCCAAGGCGCAGTGGTACGCGAAGCATGCGGGCATGGCCTACGGGAAGGTACTGATCTCCTGCCCGCTGAACTGGAAGACGGAGGACCAGGTCGGTGTCGAGACTGTCCAGGCCGCGGTCGACTGCTGCTTCTTCCCGCTGTATGAAATCGAGCGCGGCGTCACCCACATCACGTACGACCCGGAGCCGATCGGGCGGCGCGCGGCGCTCGCCGACTGGCTGAAGCAGATGGGCAAGACGAAGCACCTCTTCAAGCCCGGTAATGAGGCGACGCTGGCATCGGTCGAGGCCGAGGTCGAGCGCCGCTGGCAGCGACTCAAGGCCAAAGACCAAAACCCCCTCTTGTGAGTGACTGACTATGGACACCACCGCACGGATTATCGAGAAGCGCGACCTGACCGACATCACCAAACTGTTTGTCGTCCACGCTCCGCTCGTGGCGCGCAACACGGCGCCCGGCCAGTTCGTGATCATTCGGGTAACCGAGACCGGCGAGCGGGTCCCGATCAGCATCACCGACTTCAGCCGAGCCGCGGGCACGATCACGATCGTCGTCCAGGAGGTGGGGCGCACGAGCGTGCTCATCGGCGCGCTCGAGGTGGGCGACACCTTCCTCGACTTCGCCGGCCCGCTCGGCCTCGAGGTGCCGCTCCCCGAAGAGGGCCACGCGGTGCTGATCGGCGGCGGCTTCGGCACGGGCGCGGTATTCCCGCTGGCCCGCGAGCTGCGCTCGCGCGGCGTGCGGGTCTCGTCCATCGTCGGCGCCCGGACCCGCGATCTGTTGATCCTCGACGACCTGCTGGCGTCGGAAAGCGACGAGGTGCACCTGTGTACCAACGACGGCTCCGTCGGCTACCGCGGCTTTGTCACGGGCCGACTGGAGGAGCTGCAGGATGCGGGCGCCGAGTTCACGCACTGCTTCGCCGTCGGCCCGATGCCGATGATGCGAGCGGTCGCGGAGACGACGCGGCGTCGCGGCCTGCCCGCCATGGTCTCTCTTGACCCGCTGATGGTGGACGGGACGGGCATGTGCGGCGGCTGCCGGGTGACCGTCGGCGGCAAGTCACTGTTCGCCTGCGTGGACGGTCCGTTCTTCGACGCGCACCAAGTGGACTTCGACGAGGCTGTCGCCCGTTTGATGACCTACAAAGAGCAGGAAGACCTGGCCGGCGAGCTGGCGGGGCTGGGAAGGTAAGCGTCATGCCGATCGTATATCCGCACAAGACCGCGATGCCGTGTGCAGACCCGGAGGAGCGCCGCCGAGGCTGGATCGAGGTCGCCGAGGGCTACACGGTTGAGCGCGCCCTCGCGGAGGCGCGCCGCTGCCTCAACTGCCAGGACCCGGTGTGCGAGCAGGGCTGCCCTGTCAACGTGCCGATCCGTGACTTCGTGCGCCGCGTCGCGGTGGGGGACTTCGAGGGCGCCGCCCGCACGATCGCCCTCCGCAACCTGCTGCCCGCGATCTGCGGTCGCGTCTGCCCGGTCGAGCACCAGTGCGAGTCGCAATGCGCGCTCGTCCCCCGTCAGGACCCGGTCGGCATCGGCCGGCTGGAGCGCTTCGTCGCCGACTGGGAGCGCGCGAACGGGAACGGCGGCGGGGTCGTCGCCCCCGAGGTGCAGCGCGATCAGAAGGTCGCAATTGTGGGCTCGGGCCCGGCCGGCCTCACGGTGGCCAGCGACCTCGCGCAGCTCGGCTACCCCGTCACGATCTTCGAGGCGTTGCACGCGTTCGGGGGCGTCCTGCGCTACGGGATCCCCCAGTACCGGCTGCCGAAGGAGATCGTCGACGACGACATCGAGCACCTCAAGGCGCTCGGCGTGGAGTTCGTGCGCGACGTGATCATTGGCAAGACGGTCACCATCGACCAGCTCGTCGACGACTGGGGCTACTCGGCGGTCTTCGTCGGCACGGGCGCGGGTTCGCCGATCTTCATGAACCTCCCCGGGGAGAACCTCAAGGGCATCTACTCGGCCAACGAGTTCCTCACCCGCGTCAACCTGATGAAGGCGTACTCGTTCCCGGAGTACGACACGCCCGTCGGGCGGCCGAAGCGGGCCGCGGTGATCGGCGCCGGCGACACCGCGATGGACGGGGTGCGGTGCTCGATCCGCCTCGGCGCCGAGGAGGCCCACATCGTGTACCGCCGCTCCGAGCAGGAGAAGGGCGCGCGGCAGGAGGACTACGAGCGGGCGCGCGACGAGGGTGTGATCTTCGACTGGCTCACCCTGCCGAAGCGCTTCCTCGGCGACGAAAACGGCTGGGTCCGCGGCATCGAGTGCATCCGCACCGAGCTCGGTGAGCCCGACGCGTCGGGCCGCCGCCGGCCGGTTCCGGTTCCCGGCTCGGAGTTCACGATGGAGGCCGACCTGGTCGTCATCGCCCTCGGCACGAACCCGAACCCACTCGTCCCGCGGACGACCAGCGGCCTCGACGTCAACGCCCACGGCTGCATCGTCGCCGACCCGCCGACGGGCGCTACGAGCCGCGACGGCGTGTTCGCGGGCGGCGACATCGTGACCGGCGCCGCAACGGTGATCCTGGCCATGGGCGCGGGCCGCAGGGCGGCGACCGCCATCCACGACTACCTGCTACAGCGCGCCGCAGGCAAAGCAGCGCCCGCTGACGAGCGAGATGCCTGGGGTCCCCTGTTCTTCACGAGCTTCTGATTGCGGCTTTCACGGTCCGGTGGGCGGAGCGCCAGGCGCTCCGCCCACCGGCGTATGTCCGCTGCCGCGAAGCCGTCAGAGGGCCCTGATGATGGCCGCCCGAGTCTGGGAGCCGACGCGTCCGTCCACCATGAGGCCGTGAGCAGCCTGGAAGTGCATCGTTGTCGCGGCGGTCACGGGGCCGAAGCGGCCGTCGGCCGCCAATTGGAAGCCGAGCCGCTGCAGGGCAATTTGGTAGAGGAGCACGTCAGCGCGGCTCTGCCCGGCCAGCCCGATGCTGAGCACCGGGACGGGTGTCGCCCGGGACGTCGTGTACCGGCTCGGGGCGGCCGCGTAGCGCGGCGTGACGGTTACCTGCCGGGGTGCTGTGTAAGAGGGCACCCGGTGGCTCGGCACGGCGCTCGCGGAGTATCCCGAGGACGGGGCAGACCCGCCGTAGCGCTTCCCGCAGGCCGGCCACGGGGCCGTGCCGTAACGGGCATACAACCGCCGTGCCGCCTCATCCTGCATCGCGGGCGAAGCGCTGCTGGGCACTCCGCTGAATCCCACCGAGTGCCAGGCATCAGCCGTCATCTGGTAGGCGCCGTAGAACCCGGTACCGTTGTTGATCGAATAGTTTCCGCCCGACTCGCACTGCCGGACGGCGGCCCAGGGATCGCCGGCAGCTGCTGCGGGAGGCGCCGCCAGCACGACGGCGACCCCGGCGGCGGCGACCCCGGCGGCGGCGACGCCACCTGTCCGCTTAAGCAGCCGCGAGTGCAGCCCGGAGCGTGGATGCATGGACACGTGAGACATGAGGATCCTTCCCTCACGCCTGCGAGGTGAGCTGTCGGGTTCGGACGGGGTAAGGAGATCGCCCGGCCACCGAAAGGTGGCTTCACCCCAAGGCGCCTGTGGCGCCGAAGTTGGGTCCCCCGCTCCTGCCAAGCGACGAAAGAGGCGGCCTCCCGGTGGCAGGATTCGGCGTCCGGGAGCCGGTGTCACCTCGCCAGGTCACGAAGCAACTAGGGGCAAGCTAGCAACTCCCGCTGCTGCGATGTGGGAAATTCGCCTTTCGCCGCGACGGGAGGGCTCTGCCCCCAGATCATCCCCCGGTAATCGTGGTGACGCCGCGTACGGGAGTTTCGACCGCACCCGGGGTCGGCGCCGCCGTCCGAGGGGCCGGCGCGGTGGGTGGCTGCGCGTGCGGGCAGTTCAGCGTGTAGCCGAGCTTCCACAGCCCGTTGAGATCGCCGATCATGTAGTTGGACCGGCTGCCGGCGAGCAGCGCCGGGAACATGACTTCGACCGCCTCCGGGCTGTCTCCCAGGCCGAGGACGTGGCCCATCTCGTGCATGATCAGGGAGCCGTCCGTCACCCCGTAGCCGAAGCCGGGACGCAGGGGCGTGTCCGCGTCCACGACCACGCTGCCCTTCACCGGGCGCGTCTGAATACCTGCCCCCCACCGCAGCGTCCCCCCGCCGATGCCGATGACGTCGCCCGCCAGGCCGGGGACCTGGCTGGCTGTGGACCAGGCGATCACCACGTCGGTACCCGCCGGGTAGCCGGTGAAGGCCAAGTCTTTCCACGGGAGGTAGCTCGTGAAACCGTCGAAGGTGAAGTGCATCCCGGTGGATGCGGTGATCTGGCCGAGGGCCACGAGCACGTCTTGGGCGGCGTTGGGGGGCGCGGCCGCGAGGTTGACCCGGAAATGCAGGGTCGTGCAGGGCTGCCACGCGACGTTGCGGCCGGGATGCGACGGGTCCGGGTAGAGGTAGGTGTAGGCGCTCGGAGTGCCGACCAGCGGTTGGCAGGCAACGGCGACCGCGGCCAGGGCGACCGCGACCAGCGGCAGCGCGATCCTCGACAAGAGTCTGCGAACAGGCACCGTATCTCCACCAAGCAGTGTGTGCCCCGGCCCACGGACGCGGCCAGGGCACTCCTGACTTCTGCGGATGCCTCGTGACTTCTGCGGATGCCTCGCCCTGGTAGGGCTACGACCACATTACGTGAGCTTGGCCCGACATCAGGTGATCTGGACCCAACGTGCGTCTGCCGGGACAGTGCGGTCCTGCGACACGGCGCGCGGTGCCGAGCAGCCAGGGTCGTAGCCCAGCCGCGCGAGCCCGGCGCGGTCACCGGCCTCGTACCACGGGGTCGCGTTCCCTGTCAGCGCCGGGTACATGACCTGGAGCAGGTCGACCGTCTCGTGGCCGAGGCCGAGCACATGACCGACCTCGTGCAGCAGCAGCGCTCCCATCGTGGCGCCCTTGCCGAATCCGGCGGGGACGCCCGCCTGCCGGTCAAGGGATACCCCGCCGCGCAACAGGTGGGCCGGCGCAGAGTAGGTGACGTAGGCGCCGCCGACGCCGATGACGTTGCCGGCCAGGACCGGCACGGTGGTGGCGTCGCTCCACGCGATGACCAGGTCGGTGTCAGTGGGGTAGGTCCCAGGGCGGGTCGCTGAGGGGACGTAGGTCGTCGTCCCGAGGTAGCTGAAGCGCAGCCCCGTCAGCAGCGTGATCCGATGAAGTGCCTCGGTGACGTCGGCCGTCGCGGTAGTGGGTGCGGCCGCGAGGTTGAGGCGGTACCGCAGCGTCGAGCAGGGGACCCAACCCACGTAGGAGCCCTGCTGGTTGCGATTGGCGAACATCAGGCTGTACGCGCTCGGGTCACCGGTCGCGGGCGGGGGCGTCGGCCCTGTCGTCGGGGTCGGTGTCACCGTGGCAGTCGGCGTCGGGCGGGACGTCGCGGTGGGGGCGGGTTTCGTCGCGGTGGGGCCGGGTTTCGGCTTCGGCAGTGGGATGGCCGGCCCGCACGCGACCGGCAACAGCACGACTGCGGCGGCCGCAAGGGGCAGGGCGAATTTCGCTCGCAAGGGACTCTCCGATCAAAGGCGTCCCTTGAGGAATCGGGAATGCGACCGTTCGGCTGAAGGGGCCAACCGTGCGATGCCGACTGGTCGCATGGCCCTCGTTGATCAGCGGGTGTTGCCGGTATGGCCGAGGGAGAAGCGGCCTGGCTGCGGCCACACCGCGAGCCCGTGGGGCTCCAGGCCAACCGGGATCACGTGCGTGAGCCGTCCCGTCCGGGTGTCCCAGACGTAGACGACGTTGTCGCGGCGGCCGGACAGCCACAGTTCACGCCCGTCCGCGGTGACGCCCCCCATGTCGGGGGTGCCACCGCCGGGGATGGGCCAGATGGCGACGACTCGGCCCGCGTCCGGGTCGACCACGGCGACCGAGCCCTTCCGGTCGGGTGCCCCGCGGTTGGACACGTACAGGTAGCGGCCGTCCCTGCTCGGGTAGATCCCGTGCGCCTCCTGCCCCGTCTTCAGGAGGCCGACCTCGCGCATCACGCGCCCCCGCGCGTCCACGATGTGGACGCCGCCCGACATCATGTCCGCAACGTAGAACACGTCCCCGCGCGGGCTCAGGCGGATGTCCTGGGGCATGGCGAAGGCGCCCCCGAGCAGCGTGAGATAGCCCGTCACCTTCCGGGTGCCCATGTCGACACGCACCACCTTGCCGCTGAACTCGCAGGTGAACACCGCGTACGTCAGATCAGCGGAGAAGTCCGCGTGGTTGATGCCCCTGCAGTCGACCTGGGTGCTGCTTTGCAGGGCCATCGTCTGCGGGTCGCGGAAGTCGAGTCGTTGCTCCGCCTCGGCGACGACGATGGCGGCCCTCCCGTCAGGGGTGAAATACATGTTGTAGGGGTCCGCGACCCGCACGTTGGGCCCCCGCCGCTTGCCCGTATTGGGGTCGATCGGCGTGAGGCTGTTCCCGCCCTCGTTGTTGTTCACCCATAGCGTCTTCATGTCGTAGGAGGGGACAACGTGCTGCGGGTCCGCGCCGGTCCGGAACGTGTCGATCACCCGGTACGTCTGGGGATTGATGACCGACACCGTCCCAGCGCCATGGTTGGGCACGTAGACCAGGGACCGCTGGCCACGCACGGCAGGGGAGAGCATGTTCACGCCTGCCTCGGCATAGACGTTCTGCGCCCCGTTCTCGGCCGCCGAGGTTGCCGGGGCGGAGGCCGCCGGCAACGGCGTTGCGGGCTGGGTCTGTGCTTGCGTGGCCCCGGATGTCTGGCTGCACGCCGCCGCCGCCAGCATCGCGGCGATCGCCAGCGAGGTCCGTTGGACGCGGCGCTTTCGGGCACGGAGCATCGGGCGGGGACCTGTTCGTTCCGAGGGCCAAATGGGGGTCTGTGCCACTCTAGAACCAGGGCGTGGGGGATCGTCCCGTGATCAAGGTCGCCAGCGCGTTCGCGTCTACGTGGCGGGCGGATTGCGCCCCGTCGCGCCGGACGTTCTCGTAGCGTAGGCAGACCATGAGCTCAGACACCCTCGCCGCCGAGTCAACCGCCAGTCTCAGGGTCGAACGCAGCCCCGGTCACCTGGGCGAACACGTCTCGGAGGTCGTTTTGACCGGGCCTGGCAAGGGCAACGCCCTCGGGCCCGACTTCTGGCGCGACATCCCTGCCGTGTTCGCCCGTCTGGACGCCGACCCGTCCGTGCGGGTGGTCCTCATCCGTGGCTCCGGCAGCTGCTTCACCTACGGGCTGGACCTTCCGGCGATGCTCGGCGGCGGGCTCCCGGGGTTGCTCAAGGACGCGCCGTCGGTCGCCGACCGCGCGGCGCTTCTCGACACGATCAGACAGATGCAGGGCTCCCTCACGGCTGTCGAGGCGTGCCGCAAACCGGTCGTCGCTGCCGTCCATGGCTGGTGCATCGGCGGCGGGGTAGGCCTGATCGCTGCCTGTGACGTGCGGTTGTGCTCCGCCGACGCCCGCTTCTCCGTCCGCGAGGTGCGACTGGCGATCGTCCCTGACATCGGGCCGATTCAGCGGCTGCCCCGCATCATCGGCGAAGGGATGACGCGCCGGCTGGCGATGACGGGCGAGGATTTCGATTCGGCACGCGCCGAGCGGATCGGGTTGGTCAGCGACGTCTACCCCGACGAGGGGTCACTGCTCGCGGCAGGCCGGGACCTGTGTGGCGTCCTGGCGGGGAACTCGCCCCTGGCCGTCCAGGGCACCAAGCAGATCCTCAATGCCAGCCGCGACCTGCCGCAGGGGGCGAGCCTGGAGCACGTGGCAGTGTGGAATTCCGCCTTCCTGCCCAGCGGCGACCTCAGGGAGGCGGTCACGGCCTTCATGGAGAAGCGGCAGCCCCGCTTCCAGGGCACGTGAGGGTGACCACGGTGTCGGGAAGGATGCGGCCATGACGTCCGGTGTGCCCGCCGACCCCCCCAGCCCCACCGGCCCCGCCGGCACACCCGCCCCCACCGGCCCAATGGGCTCCGCTGACGCCGCAGGTGTCCCTGCCCCTCCCGACCCCGCGGGCCTGACGGTTGCGGTACTCGGGGGCACGGGGCCGCAGGGCCGTGGCCTGGCGCGCCGGCTCGCCATGTCGGGTCAGCGCATCCTCATCGGCAGCCGGGTTTCCGAGCGCGCGGAGGCGGCGGCGGCACCTTTGCGGGGCGCAGGGCTCGACGTCTCGGGGATGGACAACGCGAGAGCCGCCGACACTGCCGACCTCGTCATCGTCGCGGTGCCCTACGAGGGCCACCGGGATCTGCTGGTTGCTCTCGCCGGCGCGCTGGCGGGCAAGGTGGTCGTCGACTGCGTCAACCCCATCGGCTTCGACAAGCAGGGCGCCTTCCCTCTGCCCGTCGCGGCGGGGAGCGCGGCGCAGGAGGCGGCGTCGGTCCTGCCCACGAGCCGGGTTGTCGCTGCGTTCCACCACGTGAGCGCTGTGCTCCTGGAAGATCCGGGCCTGGATCGAGTGGACATCGACATCCTCGTGCTCGGGGACGATCGCGAGGCGACCGACCTGGTTCAGGCACTTGCCGGGCGCATCGCCGGGATGCGCGGCATCTACGCGGGCCGACTGCGCAATGCCGCGCAGGTCGAGGCGCTGACGGCAAACCTGATCTCCATCAACCGCCGTCACAAGGCTCATGCAGGTCTCCGGGTCACCGGCGTGTGACGACCTCGGGACGCCCGTCCCGGTGCCGGCGGAGGTCACGAGAGTCGTCTCCTTAGTCCCCTCGCTGACCGAGTCCCTCGCCGCCACCGCGCCTGGGCTGCTCGTCGGTGCGACGGACTGGTGCACGCAACCGCCCGATCTGGCGGTGCGGCGGGTCCGTGGGACGAAGAATCCGGATCTGGACGCCATCCTCGACCTCCGCCCGGACGTGGTGCTGACCAACGAAGAGGAGAACCGCCTCCCCGATCTCGATGCGCTGCGTGCCGCCGGGCTAGCGATCTGGGTGACAGCGCCGCGATCGGTGCCCGAGGCTCTGGCGAGTCTGGACCGGATGCTCACGGTGGCCTGCCGACTGGGCCGTCCTGCGTGGCTGGACGAGGCGGTGGCGGCCTGGGCCAGCGCCGCGGAGCCCCGCGCCACCCTCGGCGCCGCCACCGCGCCCGCCGCCACCGCGCCCGCCGCCACCGCGCC
>JADGOW010000173.1 GCA_017882765.1 Frankiaceae bacterium | reverse complement strand
AACGCTTCGGGGCGGAGCTGATCACCGACGACGTCACCGCCGTCGACCTGCAGGCACAGCCAAAGATCGTGCGATCGAGTGGGGACACCTACTGGGCCCACACCGTGATCCTCGCCACCGGCTCGCAGTGGCGCCAGCTCGGCCTGCCCAACGAGTCACGACTAATGGGTCACGGTATGTCCGCGTGCGCCACCTGTGACGGGTTCTTCTTCCGTGACCAGGACATCGCGGTTGTCGGCGGCGGTGACTCCGCGATGGAGGAAGCCCTCTTCCTCACGCGGTTTGCCCGGTCCGTCACGGTCGTGCACCGCCGGGACAAGCTTCGCGCCAGCGCCATCATGCAGGAGCGGGCCTTCACCAATCCAAAGATTCGGTTTCTGTGGAACAGCGCCGTAGAAGACATCCAGGGTGACGACCGGGTCAGTGGGATCCTCGTTCGCGACGTGAATACGGCCGAGACGCACGTGCTGCCCGTGACCGGGGTGTTCCTGGCGATCGGGCACGACCCGAGAAGCGAGCTCTTCCGCGGCCAGGTTGCCCTCGACGAACAGGGATACGTACTCGTCGAGCATCCCAGCACGCGGACCGACCTGGCCGGAGTCTTCGCCTGCGGCGACGTCGTCGACCACACCTACCGGCAGGCCGTCACCGCGGCCGGCACGGGGTGTTCGGCAGCCCTGGACGCAGAGCGGCTGCTTGCAGCTCGCGCCGAGGGCAAGACCGGCTGAGCGGCAGGGGCGTGGGATGGTCCGGCGCCGGGGCACGGGGCGGTCCAAACCGCGGTGTCGTCCCTCGGCGTCGGAGTTTCTGCCCGAAGATGGGTTCTATCGGAGGACGGCCCACGGCGAGCAGTTCCGCACGTGGGCAGGGAAGGGAGCACAGCGTGGGCAAGGCCACCGTCGTCGTCACCGATGACACGTTTACCTCGCAGGTTCTGCAGAGTGACCGTCCGGTCCTCGTCGACTTCTGGGCCGAATGGTGTGCCCCGTGCCGCATGGTCGCACCGGTTCTGGAAGAGATCGCCACGGAGTACGCCGACCGCATCCGGGTCGTGAAGCTCAACATCGACGAGAACCCCGGCGTCGCCCGGAGCTATCCGATCATGCACGTGCCGACCCTCATGGTCTTCAAGAACGGGGAAGTCTCCAAGACGATCGTGGGCGCGAAACCCAAGTCCGCATTGCTCCGTGACATCGAGGAGTACGTCTAGGCTGGCCTCATTCGGGCAACCTGGCTTGCTGAGCGCTCGCCGAGTACCCCCCATCAGTCATGGACCTGATTCCGGAGCCGGACAGCTGTGCAGGTTTACCGCCGAGGCGACACCGGCCATGTAGTGGCGCACGTGCGGAGCGTGCTCGCGTCGCTGGCTTTGCCGGTAGGGCCGGAGGAGGGTGTTTCGGCGACCGACTTCGACGCGACGTTGGACAAGGCGGTACGCGCCTTCCAGCAACAGCGCGGCCTCAGCGTCGACGGCATCGTCGGTCCCGACACCCTTCGAGCGCTTGATGAGGCGCGGCGGAGCTTGGGGGACAGGCTGCTGTACTTCAGTCCCTCCCGCCCGTTTGTTGGTGACGACGTGGCAGAGCTTCAGACACGGCTGTTGAACATGGGGTTCGACGCTGGGCGCTGTGACGGCATCTTTGGCCGGCGGACGGAATCCGCGCTGGGGGAGTTCCAGCGCAACCGGAGGCTGGCCGTCGACGGGCGCTGCGGCCCGGCCACGTTGCGGGAACTGCACCGCCTTGCCCGTGTCGTGGTCGGCGGGCGCCCCCATGAGCTACGGGAGACCGAGGAACTGCGGCGCCGCGGACAAGGCGATTCCGAACTGACGGTAGCGATCGATGCGGGGCACGGCGGGCGCGATGAGGGCTGGACCGCATTGGGGCTGTGCGAGCGTGACATTGTTGCCGAGATAGCGGCGCGCCTCGAGGGCCGGCTTCTGGCGACGGGCCTGTCTGGGTTTCTCATTCATTCCCACAACGAGAGCCCGGACGAGCGGGAGCGTGCCCGTCGCGCGAACGAGCTGGGCGCCGACCTAATGATCTCTCTGCATGTCGACGGTGCCCCGTCACCGCGGTGCCAGGGCGTGGCAACATTTCACTTCGGTTCCCCGCGGAACGCCTCAGTCATCGGGTCGAAGCTGGCCGAGCTCGTGCAGCGAGAGATGGTCAGCCGCACCGACCTCGTCGACTTGCGGACGCATCCTCGAACCTGGGATCTCCTGCGCCGGACGCAGATGCCCACCGTCCGGGTGGAGCTGGGGTACCTGACAAACCCCCAGGACGCCGCCTGCCTCGCCGCTCCAGAGTTCCGGGACACGGTCGCGGAAGCCCTGCTCGCTGCCGTCCAGCGGCTCTTCCTGCCCCCCGAGCTGGATCTGCCGACCGGCCAGCTTCGGCTGCCGGCCGTCTCCTTGCACTGATTCCCTAACCCGGATCGCGTGTCGAGAGGACTGGTGGGAGCCCGCCGGGCCGGCATGAGCCAACCCACCCAGCAGTCCCTCCACCTGAAGGCCGCATTACCTGCGCGGCTCAGACGCCGGTGCCGGCGGGGCGCAGGATGCGCTCCGACCCCATGCCGCCGAGCAGCCGCTCGATGGCGACCTCCACATCCTCCCGCCACGAGGCCGTCGACTTCAGCTCGAGCCGCAGCCGGGGCCACCGGGGATGCGGCCGGACGGTCTTGAAGCCCACGGCCAGCAGGTGATCGGCCGGAAGCACGCAGCTCAGGGCTTCCCCCTGCTGGTCGCCAAAGGCCTCCACCGCTCGAACACCGCGCCTGAGGAGGTCCTTGGCCACCGCCTGCACGAGCGTGCGGCCGATGCCCTGCCCGCGGAACTCGTCGAGGACGCTTCCGGTCATGAGTAGCACCGCGTCCCCGCTGACCGGACTCGTCGGAAAGGCCACGGACCGCGGGACGTAGGCGGGTGGCGCGAAGAGCACGTACCCACAGGGCGTGCCGTCCACGTATGCGATCTTCCCGCAGCTGCCCCAGTCCAGCAGGGTTGCCGAGACCCAGGCCTCTTTCTCGAAGGCGGTGTCTCCGGTCTCCTCCGCTCGCGATCTAGCGACGGGATCAAGCTCCCAGAAGACGCAGCTACGGCAGATCGTCGGCAGATCGTCAAGGTTGTCCAATGTCACACTGACAATCCGGCGAGCCACCCGCACCCCCGTAGGCCAATTGTGCCGCAGCTGTAACAGAGCTTATAGCCGTGGTGGCGGTCCGCCGGGGTAGGTCCCGATCGCTGTCTCCCGGCGGCGGAGCGGCCCGCGAGACAGGTCGAGGCGCCTCGCTGACACCACGGGAGATCGAACAAGCAAGGCTCCGGACTGCACCCGAGCTCAAGGGACTGCACCCGAGCGCGCCGCCGCCGGCCGGTACCGGCCGGTGTTGGCCGGCGTCAGCCGGGACTAACCGGCGCTACCCGATGCCTCCCGCGCTACGGCCACCGGGCTCATCGCGGCGAGGATTCGATCCAGGTCCTCCGAACCCGCAAACTCGACGATGATCCGCCCCTTGGAGCGACCCATATCCACGCTGACCCGGGTCTCGAACAGCTCGGACAGGTGGGAAGCGACATCGGCGAACAACGATTCGCGCCGGCCGGCGTCCCGGCGGCGGCGTTTGGGTGTGCCGGCGCCGAGAGCGACTATCTCCTCCACCGATCGCACCGACAGGCCCTCGGCCACGATCCGCTCGGCAAGCCGTTCCTGCTCCGCCGCAGACTCCAGCCCCAGCAATGCCCGCGCATGACCGGCGGACAGGACCCCCGCAGCCACTCTGCGCTGCACCGACGATGGCAGCCCCAGCAGTCTCACCATATTGGTGACGTGGGAACGGGACCGCCCCAGCCGAGCGGCAAGCTCCTCATGGGTGGCGCCGAACTCTGCCAGCAGTTGCTCATACGCCGCCGCCTCCTCAAGCGGGTTCAGCTGCTGGCGGTGCAGGTTCTCGAGGAGAGCGTCGCGCAGCATGACGTCGTCGCTCGTGCTCCGCACGATTGCGGGCACCGTCGGCATCCCCAGGTCGCGGCAGGCTCGCCAACGCCGCTCGCCCATGACAAGTTCGTAGGAGCCTGGGACCGTCTCACGAACCACAACAGGTTGCAGGACGCCGACTTCGCGAATGCTCACCATGAGCTCGGCGTGAGCTTGCTCGTCGAAGCTCTCCCTGGGCTGCCGCGGGTTCGGGCGGACGGCGTCCACCGACACCTCGCGGAACACCGCGCCGATGACGGGTGCCCTGTCGAGCGCAGACCGAATCGGGCCCGCTGGATCAGGGGCGCGTTCCGCCGGGCTGGGGATCAGCGCCCCGAGGCCACGTCCGAGGCCACCCTTGCGCACGCTCACGACTCCTCACTCCGGCTGTCGTTGCGCGCGCACCGGGCCGCCAACTCCCTCGCAACCTCCACGTAGGCAATGGAGCCGCGGGACGCCGGGTCGTAGGTCAGAACGGGACGACCGTAGCTCGGTGCCTCGGCGAGGCGCACACTTCGTGGCACGGCTGTGGACAACACCCGCGGACCGAAGTGGCTCTGCACCTCTTGGGCAACCTGCTCCGAGAGCCGGGTTCGGCCGTCGAACATCGTGAGCGCGATGGCGCCGATGTCCAGCGCCGGATTCAGATGGGCGCGGACCCGCTCGATGGTCGAAACCAGCTGACCGAGACCCTCCAGCGCGTAGTACTCGCACTGGATCGGGATGAGCACCTCCCGCGCCGCGCACAATGCGTTCAGCGTCAGCAGTCCCAATGAGGGCGGGCAATCAATGATCACGTAATGGGCGCTCGACTCGAATCCCTCGATGGCCGCACGTAACCGGAACTCCCGATCGGGCATAGCGACAAGCTCGATCTCCGCGCCCGCGAGGTCCAGGGTTGCCGGTACGCAAGCCAACCCCGGAATTTCGGCAGACGCGACGACGACGTCCTGAAGCGGGCAGCCGCCGATCAAGGCGTCATAGACGGAGGGACCTCCCGGGGGGTGCTCGACACCCAGCCCGGTCGAGGCGTTGCCCTGGGGGTCGAGGTCGATGCACACCACCTCGGCGCCGCGAAGGGCAAGGGCCGCCGCAAGGTTGACGGCTGTGGTGGTCTTGCCGACGCCCCCCTTCTGGTTGGCCACACAGAGGACTTGACGTTCGGAGGGGAGCGGAAAGGGCTCGCTGTGATGCTGCTGGACCGCCCGTAGGGCGGCCGCAGCGGCTGCAGCGATAGGGGTGTCCGATGAGTCCACGAAAGCGTCCGTCCCTGTTTCACGTGAAACATCGAGCTGCAGTGTCGACGGACCGGTCATTGCTTCTCCTCACCTGTCCTCGTGTGCCCTCGCCTACGCCCTGGTCGGGGCGCCCCGGGTGCCTGCCGCCTCGCCACGCGAACTACGGTGGCGGGCTCCTCCAGGTACGCCGACCCGCAGCGATGAACCTGCACCCCGTAACCTCCGTACGCGCGTATAGCCGATGTCGCGTTCCGAACCTCGCCCGCAGCTCGGCTTCCCCGAATCGCGAGCAACTCACCGCCGGGGTCGAGCAGGGGCAACGCCCACGCGACGAGGACCTCCAGCGGCGCGACTGCCCGCGCGATCACCACGGCGGGCGGAGGGCTCAGCAATCTCGCGACCTCCGGAGCCCGGCCGCGCACCACGCGCATCCGGTCACCAATCGCAAGTCTCCCCTGAACTTCCTCGAGAAAGCGGGAGCGACGCCGCATGGGTTCGACGAGGTCGACATTGAGGTCGGGACGAGCCAACGCGACGGGGATACCCGGAAGTCCCGCACCGCTGCCCAGGTCGCAGACGCGCCGCCCGACAGGGATCAAATCTGCCACCGCGGCACAGTTCAGGACGTGACGCTGCCATAGTCTGGGCACCTCGTTCGGGCCGATCAGGCCGCGCGCGACGCCTTCGGTGCACAGCAAAGAGGCGTATCGGAGGGCGTCGTCCACTGACCGACCGAAGACCCGGCGAGCGACAAGAGGGTCGTAGTCCCCGCCGTCAGCCGGGGTAGACGACGACACGCCGCGCGGGTTCCTCGCCCTCGGACTCGCTTCGCGCCCCGGTTGCGGCCACCGCGTCGTGGACGACTTTGCGCTCAAAGGGGGACATGGGGGACAGCTTCTCCGGTTTCCCGCCGTCAAGAACGCGCCGAGCTGTCTGCTCACCCAGCGATGCCAGTTCCTTGCGTCGGCGCGCCCGGTGCCCTCCGATGTCGAGCATGAGCCGGCTCCGGCCGCCGGCCCGCTGATTCACGGCGAGCCGGGTCAGCTCCTGCAGGGCCTCCAGCACCTCGCCGCGGGACCCGACCAGCTGGTTCAGCCCCTTCCCGACGATCGCGACGACCGCGCGGTCGCCCTCCACGTCCAGGTCAAGGTCCCCGTCCAGGTCGAGGATGTCGAGCAAGCCCTCCAGGTAGTCGGCGGCCACCTCCCCCTCCTGCTCGAGCTCGGCAACACGAGAGCCGCTCTCCCCGGCCCCTTCGGCCGTCTCCGGTCCCGGCTCTGTCGTCTCGCCCGGCTCTGTCGTCTCGCCCGGCTCTGTCGTCTCGCCCGGCTCTGTCGTCTCGCCCGGCTCTGTCGTCTCGCCCGGC
>JADGOW010000172.1 GCA_017882765.1 Frankiaceae bacterium | reverse complement strand
CGGAGCGCGCCGACTGTCCACGACACCGAGAAGACGAGGCCCAGTATGGTACCGGCGATCCACAAGACGCTCGCGGGCGTCGCGCCCGCCAGCAGCCACGCCACACCGCCCGCGAGTAGCAGCACAGTGGAACAGACGAACAGCAGCATCTCCTTGCGGTCACGCAACCGGGTCACACCGTCATTCTGACGGGTGCCCGACTTTGCGTTACTACCAGAGCAACTGGGGCGATCTTCACAGCGCGCTCGCGTGATCGTCCCCGGTGCGCCGACTCGCGCTGTTGCCTGTGGACGACTGGCCCTGGCCGCACGAAGCCCGCCTAGCGTCCCTTTCGTTGGCTTCACGCGAAGACGTGACAACCCAAATCCAACGAGGAGGTTCGGCATGGACGCTTACCGCGTCGACCCGGCACAGTTGATCAGCATGAGTGCTCAGATGCGCACCGGGGCTTCCGGGATCGAGTCCGAACTCGCGCGGCTTCGCTCGGCTGTCGGCAGCTTGCACGGCAGCTGGGCGGGCAACGGCGAGCAGCGCTTCCAGGAGCTGCTCGACCAGTGGCAGACGTCCGCCCAGCACCTGCACGCAGCGCTGACCGAGATCGCGACGATGACCCACCAGGCCGGCACCACCTATCAGGAGACCGACCAGCACGTGGCCGCCTCCTTCGGACGTAGATAGCTCGGCGGGCGGCGCCGGACCGCCGCTGACGTTGGGCCGGCGCCGAAACCTGACGGGGCGCCCGGGTGCCCTGGCGCGCCTGAGCCCGTGGGCTCAATCGGCCGGGTCCCTGGGGCCCGGCCCCGCCCCCGGGCCCGCCGTCAGGCTTCCTCGGGGATCTCCTCCCACCACTGACGCCACCATTCGCCTCCGATCACAATGCGCAGCTTGGGATGCCAGCAGTAGCGAAGTCCTTGCCGGCTCGAGCGAGGTAGTACAGGCAGTTCTCGCAGGCCTCGGCACGATTGGGTTGGCACGCAGAATTGCGTCCTCCGACAGATGACCGAGCTCCATCGACTTCCGCTCGTCCTCGGCTTGGGCTCGGGGAGACCGATGTCGTGGATGGGCGTGGGCTCGCTCATGGCGACGATGCTGGCAGACGGACACGGGCCCAGCTGCCGGCATTGCGGCGGCTGCCGGCACTCCGAGGACAGGGCGGTGCGGGGAATGGCCCGGCGTCGATGGGGATGCCGGTAGCGTCGGTCCCGTGCGGATCGCTCGCTACGCCGTGCCCGGGCCCGGAGGCGACCGGGTCACCTACGGTGTCGTCGATGGGGACGCGGCGGGGGCCACCGTCACGGCTATCGCCGGCCACCCGGTCTCGGCGCCGATGCTCACCGACGACCGTCGCGCGCTCGACGACGTCCGGTTACTCGCCCCGTTCATTCCCAGCAAGGTCGTCGCTGTCGGGAAGAACTACGCTGAGCACGCGGCGGAGATGGGGGGAGTGCCCCCGGAGCGGCCGCTGCTGTTTCTCAAGCCGTCCACCGCTGTCGTGGGCCCGATGGAGCCCATCGCCTACCCCAGCGACAGCGAGCGTGTCGACTATGAGGGCGAGCTTGCCGTCGTGATCGGGCGGTTGTGCCGCGACGTCGCGGTCGAGCAGGCCTATGACGTCATCCTCGGCTACACCTGCGGCAACGATGTGACCGCCCGCGACCAGCAGGCGGCCGACGGGCAGTGGACCCGGGCCAAGGGTCACGACACCTTCTGCCCGTTGGGACCGTGGGTGGAGACGGATCTCGATCCGTCCGATCTTGCGATCCAGACGACTCTGGACGGCGAGGTCAAGCAGGCCGCGCGTACTTCCATGCTCCTGCACGACGTCGCCACGCTCGTCTCGTATGCGTCCTCCTGCATGACCCTGCTGCCGGGCGACGTCTTGCTGACGGGGACGCCCGCCGGGGTCGGGCCGATGCACCCGGGCCAGACCGTGGCAGTGACCATCGAAGGCATCGGGACCCTGTCGAACCCCGTGGTGAGCCGATGACCGCGGCCGGGCACCCGGAGCAGCTGATTCCGGTGCAGGTGCGCCATCTGGCCCACCCCCCGCTCGACGCGAGCATGCGGTGCCGTATCGCCCCGGCGCCGTCGGGTGACCTGCACGTCGGCAACGTCCGGACGGCTCTGTACAACTGGGCGCTGTCCCGCCGGCACGGCGGCACGTTCGTCTTGCGAGTCGAGGACACCGACCGGTCCCGGGTCAGCGATGAAGCCTTCGCCGCCGCCCAGGACGTCCTGCGCTGGATGGGCCTGGACTGGGACGAGGGGCCGGGCGTCGGGGGCCCCTTCGAGCCCTACCGGCAGAGCGAGCGGCTTGCCTGGTACGCCGAGGCGGCCGACGAGCTTGAGCGCACCGGCGCCGCCTACCGGTGCTATTGCACGCCCGCCGAGCTCGCGCAGCGGCGGGACCAGGCGCTCCGCGAGGGCCGCCCCCCCGGTTATGACGGGCGGTGCCGCTCGCTGGCCGAGGAGCAGCGGGTGGCCTTCGAGGTCGAGGGCCGTACCTGGGTGCTGCGCTTCCGGATGCCTCCGGGAGCAACTACCTGGGACGATCTCGTCCGCGGTGAGATCACCATCGAGCACAGCCAGATCCCTGACTTCGCCCTGACCCGCTCGGACGGGCACCCGCTGTACCTGCTTGCCGCGGCTGTCGACGACGTGGGGATGGGGATGACCCACATCATCCGCGGCGAGGACCTTGTCGCCGCCACGCCGCGCCAGCTGGCGCTGTACGCGGCCCTGGGCCATCCGCAGGAGCGCTGGCCCGCGTTCGGCCACGTCCCACTGATCGTGGGCGCGGACAACGCGCCGCTGTCCAAACGCAACGGCGAGGTGTCGATCGCGTGGTACCGCGCGCACGGATTCCTTCCCGAGGGCATGGTCAACTACCTGTCCCTGCTGGGCTGGTCGCCGGGCGGCGACCGCGAGGTTTTCGATTCCGGCGTCCTTGTCGCGGAGTTCTCCACCGACCGCGTCTCCCGGAACCCCGCGCGGTTCGACCTGCGCAAACTTGAGGCCCTCAACGGTGACCACATCCGCGCCCTGGACGAGGCGGATCTTGCCAGCCGCCTCGCTCCCGTGCTGGTCGGCTCGGGGCTTTCCGTCACCCCGGAGCTGCTGCGAGCCGCCGTTCCGCTCGTCCAGACCCGCATGTCGCGGCTCACCGAGGCGGTCGACCTCTTGTGGTTTCTCCTGGTGGATGAAGCTGAATTCGAGATCGAAGAGCACGCCCGGGCCAAAGCGCTGGGGGAGCCGGCGGGAGGCGTGCTCCGCGCGGTGGGTGAAGCCTTCGAAGCCTTGCCGTCGTGGGACGCGCAGGGGCTCGAGGACACCCTGTGGTCGGTGGGGGAGCGGCTGGGGCTGAATCGGCGCAAGGTCTCGGCACCTGTACGAGTGGCGGTGACGGGGCGGACGGTGTCGCCGCCGCTCTTCGAGTCGATGGTGCTTCTCGGCCGCGACCGCACGCTAGCTCGGTTGAAGGCGGGTACCGCCGTGTAAACTGGCAAGGCTGTGTTACCAGCGGTAGGTCACCGCTGGGGCGTCATGGGGTATGGGGTAATTGGCAGCCCGACGGATTCTGGCTCCGTTAGTCTAGGTTCGAGTCCTGGTACCCCAGCGGATACCGGGTTCGGTGGGCTGTGTCTTCATCTCGCTCAGCGCCACCTTGCTCGTGTTCTGGCCCCGTCGTCTAGCGGCCCAGGACGCCGCCCTCTCAAGGCGGTAGCGCCGGTTCGAATCCGGTCGGGGCTACAATCGAACGAAATACTTCATATGGGCCGGTCGGGGCTCTGTCCAGCGCCGAGCGCCGGGCTGTCTTAGTCGATGGGCAGTATGGTGCGCACGCACGCAATATTCACCCAAATGGGTTCAGCGCTTCTACTCCGCGACCGGGGACCAATGTCAGGGATGCCCGGACCTGACGCCGGGAAACACGTCCCGTCCCCTGGACGGGTGAACAGTTCCCCACAGCTTCGCCGAGAAGGCTTTATGGGCCCGTGAAGTCTCACATGACGGGGACCGTGGACTCTGCCCACAGCGGGACCGACATTTCCGGATTATCGCCACCGAGCGGTCGAAGATACGAGGAGTGGACGTATGAACACACGAGACACCGGGGCGGCTGTCGAAATCGCCCGCGACCTCCTCGACATACCGGCCCCCGCAGACCCCCGGTTTCCCGTGACCATCGGATGACGCTGGTGTTCGCTGGCGTCAGTCGGCCACCATGCCGTTTCACCAGGACGAGCCCTGGCGCAGCGGCATTCCCAGGCGGTCGCCGCAGGAGAAAGGGAACCCGTGGAACTCCACGATTACGCGCGGTGCGATGCCGTCGGGCTCCGCGCCCTGATGGGAGCGGGCGAGGTCACCGCCGCCGAGGTCGAAGCCGCCGCCCGGCAAGCCCTCGACGTGGCGAACGCCGCGGTGAACGGTCTCGCGCTGCCGGTGTTCTCGCCGGCACTCGACCACGCCGACGACGGGCCGTTCTCCGGGGTACCGTTCCTGATCAAGGACAGCGGGCCGATGGCGGCGGGGGTGCCGTTCTTCTGCGGCAGCCGCAGCCTCAACGGCGTCGTCGCGCGGCACGACAGCGATCTGATGAGCCGGTTCCGGGCCGCCGGCCTGGTCACCTTGGGCCTGACCACCGTGCCGGAGATGGTGATCAGCTTCGCCACCGAATCAGTGAAACACGGGCCGACCCGCAACCCGTGGGACCTGCAGCGAGGCGCCGGCGGGTCCAGCGGTGGCGCCGCCGCCCTGGTCGCGGCCGGGGCCGTGCCCATCGCGCACGGCAACGACGGGGCCGGCTCCATCCGGATACCGGCGTCCTGTTGCGGGCTGGTTGGTCTCAAACCGAGCCGGGGTCGGACCCCGTGTGGTCCGGACATGGGCGAAGCGGCGTTCGGGGCGGCCTACGAGTTCGGACTGACGCGGACCGTCCGCGACGCCGCCCACCTGCTCGATGCGATCGAAGGTCCGGGTGTCGGCGACAAGTACACCGCCCCGCCTCCACGCGGTCGCTACGCCGACGAACTGGGGGCCGACCCGGGCCGGCTGCGGGCGGCTGTGACCACCCGGGCGTGGTCGGGGGTGGCGGTGGATCCCGAGGTGGCCGCGACCGCGGTCCGGGTCGGCCGCCTGCTGGAGGAGATGGGCCACGTCGTCACCGACGCGAGCCCGACCGTCGACTGGGACACCGTCATAGAGGGCACCGTGGCGGAGCTGGCCGCCGTCGCCGCTCCGTTCCTCATGGCCCCGCGGCCACCGGACCCGACCAAGCTCGAAGCGGTCTCCCGGCAGATCCTCGGGGAGGTGAGGAATCTCAGCGCCCTCGATCTTGTAGCCGGCCTTGACGCGCAGAACCGGGTGACCCGATCGGTGGGCGCGTTCTTCACCGACTACGACCTGCTGGTTACCCCTACCCTGGGTCAACTCCCGGCTCCGCACGGCACCCTGCAGTACGACAACCCCGACCACACCATGACCAGCTGGCTGCAGTCGATTTTCGACTACGGGCCGTTCACCGTGGTGTTCAACATCTCTGGTCAACCCGCGATCAGCCTGCCGCTGGGGCAGAGCGGGAACGGACTGCCGATTGGGGTGCAGCTCGTCGCTCCCTACGGCCGCGAAGATCTGCTGTTCCGGATCGCCGCCCAGCTGGAACAGGCGATGCCCTGGAAGGACCGAGCCCCCCACACCTTCGTCGGGAAGCCCTGACCCGGGCACCGGCTCACAGAGCAGCCGGCGAGGAAGGGGGCCGTAAGAACGTGTCAGTGGTCGAGGCGCAGGCCCAGGCGGCGGTCACCGCCGCGGTGCCCTGCCCGGACTGCGCGCGGCCGCGACCGCACAAAGACACCTCGCCGACGACTTCCGCCGCTGGCACCCAGGCTTCACCCACACCACCGACCCCGAGGCCCCTTGCCGCGTAGCCTCCCCCAGTTCTTCCCGCTCTCCATCTACACTCGTCCCACCGACGACGACAAGATCAAAACAGACCCCCACCTTGCGAGCGTCACGTTCCGACCGACGCGAAAGGAGGTGGCGGATGCGCGTGCTGATCGAGGTTGGAGGCCCCCGCTATGTCAGCAGTTTCCGGCTTGCTGCTGATAGTTGTGCGTTGACTGGTCGAGCGCGTCCGCCTCAGCGAGGCCAGTGTCCAGCGACGGCTTCCCCTGCAAGTGCGCCTGTTCAGCGGTCAGCTGACCGCTGTCCCATTGGTCCATGATGGCGGTGTGCTGCATGAGCGCCGTCACCATATGGCTTGCGTGCTCCAGTGCCTGATTGGCGACAGCAATACGAGCTTTGCAAGCCTGGGTCGAGGCGGCGTTCGACGCGCATTCCGTGGATAACGGCCCGTAGACAGCCAGCTTATCTTCGTAAATGGCGGCTGCGGCCGCGCCTGCGGTCAGCGCCGGCCTCCCCGCGACGATAGTGTTCGCGCTGCCCATCTGGACCATGACGCCAGCGTGGAGCCGGAGTTGGGCCGCCACCTCCTGGCCTTCGGGCAGTGTCTGGTCGGCGGCGGTAAGGGCGGCTCGGCATTGCCGAGTGGCGGCGGCGACGGCGGTGTCGCTGGAAGTACCGCTGCTGACGGCCTGCGCGATGAAGACGGTTGAAATGGCGA